>NZ_JAEVHL010000222.1 GCF_016803395.1 Micromonospora tarensis
CCGGCCGCGGTGGCCGTGCCCACCGCGCCGGCCGGCCGGCCCCCGGGCGCCGCACCGGCCGACCGGCCCGCCCTGGACCGGGCACCACGCCGTGCCACCGGTTCGCAACGGACGAAGAGCGCCGGCAAAGAGGTGGCCGCACCCCGGCAGCGCGCCGCCAGCCGGCAGGACCGACCCGTCCAGCCCACCCGGGTCCGGCCCCCGAAGATCAAGTTCGGTGACCGGGACCCGTCGGTCGAGCTGGCCATCACCGAGATCGCCGGTCACCTGACCTTCACTCCCAACACCGTCACCGCCTGGTACTGGCTACCCGAGGTCCGCTGGGCGTTCCGCCCGGACGCCGAACGCGAAGCGCTGTTGTCGGCGATCTCCGAGCAGTACGCCGGCTTGGCCGGTTTCCGGCTGCACCTGCGCCGCACCACCCGGCCCTTCCCCGCCGACGAATGGGCGCGCACCATCGACGCGCACACCGCGGCACCGCTCGCGGACGTGCCCGGCACCACCGGCTGGGCCGATCATCTGGTCGCCGCCCAGCGGCACCTGATGGCGGTCAACCACGCGGAGGGGCAGACCTATCTGGGCGTCACCTTCGCCCGCCGGTCCCTCGGCGACTCGCTCACCGAACGCCTGCTGCGCACCTTCGGTCGGGGCACCGCCGAGGGTGAACGCCGCAAGCTGGGCCGCACTGTGGAACAGTTCGACGAGGTGCTCGGCGCGTTCGGCATGCGCGGCCGGCGGGTCACCGCGCAGGAACTCGAATGGTTGCTCTACCGCTCGGTGGCGCTGTGCATGGCACCGCCGGGCACGCTCTCCCCGGTAACCGACGGGCGCTGGGAACGCGGTGACCTGCTCGCCCTGACCGAGCAGGTCGAGCGCTACCGCACCCCCTACGGCTCCACGGTCAAGCTGGTCAACCGGATGACCGGCGAGGAACGGCACGTGGCAGTGCTCGCGGTCGGCCGGATGGAGCCACTGGAGATCCCGGAACGGCACGAGCCCTGGCTGCACTTCCACGAGCGGCTGCCCTGGCCTATGGAGATCTCCACCCGCGTCGACATCCTCGGCTCCGGCGACTCCTTCCGCAATCTCGAACACCGGCTGCGGATGATCCGCTCGCAACAGCTCGACTACGCCGAGCACGGCATCGACGCGCCGCCGGAGCTGGAGCGACTCGCCAAGCGCGCGCTGGTGATCGGCGACGAGATGACCACCGGCCTGCCGGTCGACTCGGCCCGCGCGCACGGCTGGCACCGGATCGCGGTCGGCGGTCGGACCAGAGAAGAATGCCTGGAACGGGCCCGTCGCCTCATCCAGCTCTACTCACGGGAGCTGCGCATCTCGTTGCAGCACCCGAAGAACCAGGACTGGCTGGCCCGCGAGTTCATCCCCGGCGAGCCGATCGCCAACACCGGCTACGTCCGGCGCATGCCCGTGCCGTTGCTCGCGGCGGCGCTTCCCCAGGCCGCGTCGAACGTGGGCGACCGGCGCGGCGACCTGATCGGCCGGACCGCCGGCACCTGCCGTCGCCCGGTCTTCCTCGACCTGCACTTCCCGATGGAGGTCCGGGAACGCTCCGGGCTGGCGGTCTTCGTCGCCGAGCCGGGCGGCGGCAAGTCCACCCTGCTCGGCGCGCTGGGCTACCTGGCTGCCCGCCGAGGGGTGCAGGTGACCCTGCTCGACCCGTCCGGCCCACTGGCCCGACTCTGCGCGATGCCCGAGCTGCGGCCGTACTCCCGGGTGTTGAACCTGACCGGCTCGGAGCACGGCACGCTCGCGCCCTACTCGCTCATCCCGACGCCGCTGCGCAGTGAGTTCGGCACCGGGGCCGCCGGCGACCGCGAGTTCGAGATCGCGGTCTCCAACGCCCGGGCCGAGCGGCGGATGCTCGTGCAGGACATCTGCATGATGCTCGTGCCGCCGCAGGTGGCCAGGGAGGCGTCCACCGCCACCCTGTTCCGGCACGCGGTCCGTCAGGTTCCCGCCGAGGAGACGTCCACCCTTGACGACGTGGTGAGCTGCCTGGGGCGGCTCGACGACGACGCCGGCAAGGAACTGGCCAATCTCCTGCTGGACACCGCCGAGATGCCACTGGCCATGCTCTTCTTCGGTCGGCCGCCAGAGGGGCTGCTCGGCGCCGACGCCGCGCTCACCGTGATCACCATGGCCGGGCTGCGACTGCCCGACCTCAAGATCGAGCGGGAGTACTGGTCGGCCGAGGAGGCACTCGCGCTGCCGATGCTGCACACCGCGCACCGGCTCGCCGTACGACGCTGCTACGGCGGCTCCATGTCGTCCCGCAAGCTGGTCGGCCTGGACGAGGCGCACTTCATGGAGGGCTGGCGCTCCGGGCGTTCGTTCCTCGTCCGGCTCGCCCGCGACTCCCGCAAGTGGAACCTCGCCGCGCTGGTCGCCTCGCAGAACCCCCGCGACATCCTCGGCCTCGACGTGCAGAACCTCGTCTCCACCGTCTTCGTCGGCCGCATCGCCGAGGACGCCGAGATCGCCTCCGAGGCGCTACGGCTGCTGCGGGTGCCGGTCGACGACGGGTACGAGGCGACACTCGCCTCGCTCTCCGCCGCCGACACCAACTCCGCCTCCCGACTCGGCTTCCGCGAGTTCGTGATGCGCGACGTCGACGGCAGGGTGCAGAAGGTCCGTGTCGACGTCTCGTACGTCGACGGCCTGCTGGACCACCTCGACACGACGCCCGCCGCGATCGCCGCCGCGGCCGGAGTGCTGCCGAGCATCCCCCTGCCGGATCTGGAGGCGTGACATGGCGAGGGCCCGGGCGAGGATCATGTCGTTCCTGCTCGCGCTCGGCGTACTGGCGGGGGCCACCCTCACCTGGCCGCTGATCGGCGCGGAGGCCGCAGCGGCCGCACCACCGGTCGCCCAGGCCCGCGCGACCTCTGCACGACCGCTGAATGGCAGGCCGACTTCCAAGCCTGCGTGCAGAAGCTCCAAGCGGTGAGCGAAGACGAGATCAAGTGTCGTAATGCGCCGACCCCGAGCACCCCGGATTCGGGCCTCGCTGGTTGGTTCGCCGCTGCCCCACCAGCGGACGCAGCGAATGGGATGGCTGGCAAATACAGCCTTTATGGTTATGGGGGCTACAGCTACAACACCTATGACGTTGACGGTGGCTGTGCCGCAAGCGTGCTACATCCGGACTACAAGTTCACCACCACAATCGCCAATGGTGAGTTCATGGCTGCTACAGCAATCATTGGCGCGTCGAACGCGCTGAGGGAGCGCGCCTGGGACCCCGGGTCGATGTGGGGTTGGGCGGACCCGCTGGTCGAGCAGGCGACCAAGGCCGTTTACCAGAAGGTCTTCAGCGTTTTCGGCATCGTCACCCTTTGTGTGGTGGGACTCTATCTGCTTTGGCGCTCCCGCCAGTCGGACATGAGCAACGCAATGACCACTGCGGGCTGGGCGCTCTTGGTGATGGTTGCGGTGACGGCGCTTGCCGCTTGGCCGGTGAAGTCCGCCAATATCGCCGACGGCGCACTCGTCACCAGTCTCGGCGTCGTACACGACGCACTCGGTCCGCAATCGAAGGAGCCAGCACCGGGCCGGTGTATCGATCCCGATCCCAATCGTTGCAAGGATCTGCGCACCCCTGCCGTTCGGGCAAGCGACACAGCTACCGAAACCATGCTCTACCGGAATTGGCTCCGTGGAGTGTTGGGCGCGGCGGACAGCGAGACTGCACGCAAGTACGGACCAGCTCTGTACGACGCCAAGGCGTTCACCTGGGACGAGGCCAAGAAGCTGCGTGCCAATCCGGCCACCCGGGATGCCACGATGCAGGCTAAGCAGCAGCAGTGGGCGCGGGTAGCACAGCAGATCAAGACGGAGGACCCGGAAGCATACGAGTATCTCCAGGGTGTCCGCGACATGGACCGAGTCGGTTCCGGTTTCATCGCGGTGCTCGCGGCCGTGCTCTTCGCGATGTTCGACCTGACGGCGTCGGTGCTGGTGCTGCTGGGCTTCCTGATCTTCCGCTGGGCGGTGATCGCGGCACCCATCCTGGGCACCATCGGTCTGCTGCGGCCGGCGAGCGCTGGCCTACGGCGGTTGGGAAACGCCGTGGTCGCTGCGGTGTTCAACATCGCCATCTTCGGCACCGGGGCTGCCATCTATCTGTTTGCGGTAGATCTGATCATGAGCACGCCAACGCTGCCGGGCTGGCTGCAGGTGGTGTTGGTCTGGCTCTGTGGAGTGGTCGGATGGCTGTTGCTGCGGCCGTACCGGCGGATCACCCAGCTGGGCGGCAAGGACAGCAGCGAAGCTGTCAGCTCGGCCGGCTCCTGGCATCGCCGGTTCTTTCGGGACATGCGGACCGCCGCGCGGCTGGACGTGGCTGAGCCGGGCGGTACTGCCGAACCGGTGGGCGGACGACGACGGTCACCCAATGCGGAGCAGACCCGGCTGCGTCCGGAGGCGCGGCGAGAGGATCCGATCCCAGTGCCGACCGGGGCAGCCGAAGGTCGGCGACCAGAGACGGTGCGGCCCGACGGGCAGGAGAGGCCCGACGAGGCGCCGGCGGAGGAGTCCAGCCGCGGTGGTCGGCCAGTCGCCCCCCGGCCCCGACGGCGGCAGCCCGCCACCTGGACCGAGCCAGATGTGCCGGCGGAGGACCCGTCGTTCGTGGTCTACCGACCGGGTTCGGTTGAGCGTGCACCGGATCGCACCGGACCTCGGGTGCGATCAGAGGCTCGGTGACGGTGATGCGACGGGCTCTGGAGTTTCTGTTCACCCGGGCACTGCGGTCCCGGCTGGGCGTGGCACTGGTCATCGCGGTACTCGTCCTCGGCGTGCTCGGCGCGGCCCGGCTGGTCTCCGGTCCCCTCGATCCGGCGAACGGTTTGAGTAGCCGTCCCAACCGGCCGATCACCACGGTGGACCCGACGGCCGGTGACGACGGCGTGCTCAGCAGCGCGGCTCCGCGATCACCGGTGACCTCCCCCGGCGCCCGGACACCCGAGCAGACCGCCGACCGTTTCGCCACGGCCTGGGTGGGCCGTCCAGGAATGACCGCCGAAGAATGGCAGGCCGGACTACGGCCGCTCGCCACACCGGCGCTGCGCGACAAGCTGGCCGGCGTCGAGCCGGAGAGCGTGCCCGCCGAGAAGGTCGCCGGACCGCCAACCATGCGCGAGCAGACCGCGACGTTCGTCGAGTTGCTGCTGCCTCTTGATGCCGGCCGGCTCCGGCTGGAGCTGGTCAGCTCCGACGGTGGTTGGCTGGTCGACGTGCTGGACTGGGAGCGGCCGTGAAAGACGCTGGTAGCAACGCGCTCCGCCGCAGGCCCCTCCGGCGCGGTGTGCTCGCCGCAGCGCTCACCGGGATGCTGCTGCTGTTGTGCTGTACCGGCGGCACCGCGGCGTTCTTCCTCACCGGACTCGGCGGCGACGACAGCGAGAAGGCGGACTCCCTGGCCGGCTTGGGATGCGGGCCGATTCGGCCGGTGGAGGTCACCGGGAAGCTGCCACGTTTCCCCGAATACGGTGACGCGCAGATTCGCAACGCCGCCATCATCATCAAAGTCGGCCAGGACATGGGTGTGCCCTCGCGAGGTTGGGTGATCGCCCTCGCCACCGCGATGCAGGAGTCCGGCTTGCGCAACCTGGCCAACCGGGGCGTGCCGGCGTCACTGGCCCTGCAACACGAGGGCGTCGGCGCCGACCACGACTCGTTGGGCCTGTTCCAACAGCGGCCGGGGTGGGGGACGGTTTCGGAGCGGTTGAATCCCGCCTATACGGCTCGGAAGTTCTACGAGAAGCTCGTCAAGGTCGGGAGTTGGCAGCGCCGACCACTGACCGTGGTCGCGCAGCGGGTGCAGATCAGCGCGTACCCGGATGCGTACGCCAAGCACGAAGAGCTGGCCAGCCGGATCGTGGACGCGCTGTCCGGTGGTGCGTCCCGTACCGTCGAGATCAACGGTAAGGCGCTCTGCGACGCGGCCGAGGGCGGCGAGATCGCCGCCTCTGGCTGGACCGCACCGATCCCTGGCGGCGTCGGCTCCGGCTTCCGTACCGCCAGCCGACCCCGGCACAACGGGGTCGACATCGGCGCGGCCAAGGGCACCGAGATTCGCGCGGCAGCGGCTGGCCGCGTTCTGGTCTCCACCTGCGACCCGGACTACCGCGGCCGGCAGGACTGCAACGTGGACGGCTTCCCCGGCAAGAAGGGCTGCGGTTGGTTCGTCGACCTGCTACACGCTGGCGGCTACATCACCCGGTACTGCCACATGGTGGTTCGACCCAGCGTCGACGTCGGTCAGACCGTGGCAGCCGGCGAGGTGATCGGCAAGGTCGGCAGTAGTGGCAACTCCTCCGGCCCGCACCTGCACTTCGAGGTGCACCTTCGTAACGATCGCAACCCCTCCGGCGCGGTGAACCCCGTCCCGTTCATGCGCCAGCGGGGTGCCCCGCTGCGCACCGCTGAGTGAGGCCACCGCAGGCATGACCGGACCATTGCCGGACCCGTTCGCCGATCACCCGGACTGGGCCCCCCAGCCTCCCCGACCGCTGGCCATCGTTCAGGCGACGGAGCGGGTGGAACTGCGCGGGCGACGGGTGTTGGTCGGGCTGCCGGGTTTGGGCTGGCGTGGCGACCTACGTGCGGACGACCGGGTGGTGCAGAGTGCCCGGACCTACGTGCCGGTGATCCCGGAGCACGAGTGGTACCGCGCCGAGGCCGATCAGGTCGAGGTGTTCGCACCGCTCATACCGGTGGAGCGGGTGTGGGTGGAGACGGTCGGCAGCCGGCCGGGCGCGGAGGCTTCTCGGGACACCGGCATCCGACTGGTCTCGCTGGATGGTCCGGCACACCGGCCGCCCACACCCGTCTTCGAGGCGGACGCGGTCACCGGGCGGCGGGTGGTGCACGTCGAGGGCGGCCTTGAGCATCGTGACCTCCGAGCGGTCACCGAGACCTACTCGGGCGCCGAAGGAGACATCTGCGTGCGGATCACCCCGGAGGTGGAGTGGTACCGCTGGGCCTGGCGCGGCCAATCGCCCACCACCCTGGAAGTTCCGGTCCATCTCCTGTGGATTGAATGAACATCAGTTTCCCTTGCCGCCACCACAAACTCGCCAGCCATCCTGTTGCTCTTCGACGTCGAACCGCCATGTGTCGGCCAGGCTTTGCTGCACTCCATCTACAGAGGCGCTACGCCGTATGACTGTCGTGATAGAGGCTGATCCGTCCTGATTATCGCCGTCGAGACTGCCCCAACTCACCAATATTGTGACGCCCAGTTGCTGTTCACGGCTATGTATGTCGTCCCGCAGGGCACGTAGCGCTTCCAGTTGCGCCCCGCCCTTGCAGGTGTAGAGGTCCGCTTTTACGTCGTTGCGATCCACGAGGAATGCACGTAGGTAGTTGTCCACCACCACGTCTGGTGCGCTGCGGTCGGGTTTCGTCGCTCGGTCGTACAGCACGTAGCCGGTGATCGCCGCGCCGGCGGTGACCAGAGCGAGCACCCCGGCGACGACGATGAGCACCGTCCGCATTCGACGGCGCGGCGGCTGCGGCGTCGGCGTTGGCGGGGCCGGCGGCAGTTGCTCGGACGGGGTCCGTTGGGCCGGTACGCGGGAGACCTGGGAACCGGCGGGGGGCTGCACTGATTCCACCTCCTGACGTTATCGGCTGGACGCCCCGGAGCCAATGCCTCAGATCCAGCGGATCGTGACGGATCACTCCCCACCGGTGACATCCGCGACAACACCGGCGCACCGCCGAGGCACCTCCCGGAGGAGCGCCCTCGGCTGGGATACCGTCTCTGCTCGGGGAGGGGTTGCCAACCTCGGGTAGAGGGGGTGGACGCGGTGGCCGGTCCGAAGGCACGCACGAACCGCGCCGCGGCCCTGCACCGCCGGGCGGCGGCCGTCGCGACCGCCGCTGCCGGGATCCTGGACGAGACCCGCCCGGCCCCGGCCGATCAGCGCCGCCAGTACGAGGTGGCCGACCGCCTGCGGGCGGCTGCGGCGTCGCTGGCTCCGGGCTGGTCGGGCGCGGCCCTGGACACGCTGACCGTGGACTCTCCGGCGGGTGACGGTCCGCCGCCGTTCGTGCGGGTGGGCACCGCGGCACCGTTGGACGACGCTCGCTTCCCCGCGTTGGTGCCACTTGTCGGCACCGGGCACCTCAGCGTGGACGTCGACGCCCGGGAGCCACGGGTGGCAGGCCTGCTCCGCGCCGTACTCCTGCGGTTGTTGGGCGCGACGCCGGCGGGTGCTCTGCTGGTCCGCGCGGTGGATGCCACCGGGTCGGTGTTGCCCCCGTTCGGGGCGCTCGCGGACGCTGGTCTGCTGCCGCCGCCCGCGGTGGACGTGGCGGGTCTACGGGCGGTGCTGACTGAGGCGGAGCAGTGGGTCACGCCGGGGGCGAGTGGGCGGCGGCGACATGATCGCACCCTGTTGCTGGTGGTGGCCGCGCTGCCGGAGCCGACCGGCCCGACCGATCTGGCCCGGGTCGAGGCGTTGGCCGAGCAGGGGCCGGCTGCGGGGTTGCACCTGGTGGTGGCGGGCTGGCCGCCCGCCGGCCCGTACTCGGCGCGGCAGCCGCTGCCGCGCACCACGCCGTTGACGCTGCGCAACGCGTACGCGCTGCTCGGCGATCCGCCGGGGGCGTCCTTCGCCGGCCCGGGTGGCGCTGGGCCGGGCGGTCTGAACTCGCCGGTCTTCGTCGAGTCGGACCCGCCGGCCGAGTTGGTCGGCGCGGTCTGTCGGCGGCTCGCCGAGCAGGTGGAGGCGGGTTCCCGGTTGGCGTTGGGGGATTTGCTGCCGCCGACGGGTGATCGGCTGTGGGAGTCGGACGCGGCGGACGGGCTGACCACCACCGTCGGTGATGCCGGGGGCCGGTCGGTGCCGCTGGGCTTCACCGAGCTGACCCCGCACTGGCTGGTCAGTGGCCGGTCGTCGGCGGGTCGTGCGGCGTTTCTGACCACCGCGCTGCTCGGCCTCGCGGCCCGGTACGGCCCGGACGAGCTGGCCTTCTACCTGGCGGATCTCGGCGACGGCGAGTCCTTCGTCGAGTTCCTGCAGACCGAACGGGACCGGTCGTGGATTCCCCAGGTGCGCGCCGCCGCGATGGCCGCCGACCGGGAGTACGTCCGGGACCTGCTCGACGAGTTGACGGCGGAGGTCAAGCGCCGGGCGGAGGCCGGGGCGCGGGCCGGCGGGCAACGCTTCGCGGAGCTACGTCAGCACCAGCCGCTGCCCCGGATCGTCTGCGTGTTGGACAATGTGCCGCTGCTCTTCGCCGAGCGGGACCGGCTGGCCACCGAGGTGGCGGCCCAGCTGGACGGGTTGGCTCGGGCCGGCCGGGCGTACGGCGTGCACCTGGTGTTGGCCGGGGCGGGCGAGTTGGGGCTGGGTGCGCGCGCGGATGCCGGTCATCGGGATTCGGTGCTCGGGCAGTTCCCGGTGCGGGTGGCGCTGCCGGGCGGGAGCCCGGTGCTGGAGCCGACGAACGATTCGGCGGCGGGTCTGCCGGTGGGCAGCGCGGTGGTGAACACCGCCGGCGGGTTGGGCGGCCCCCGGGGCGCGATCCGGGGTCACGAACGGCTGATCCGGTACCCCGACCCGCAGGATCACCCGGAGGTGGTGGAGGGTCTGCGGCACGAGTTGTGGGCGGCCCGACCGGCCGGGTCGGTGCCGCCGGTGGTCTTCGCCGGCTACGCCCGCCCGCTGCTGGGCAACGATCCGCGTCACCGGGCGGCGCTGGCGGGGCAGGCGCACGGGCCAGCCGCGTTGCTGGGCCGTGCGGTGGACGTGGCCCGTTCGACAGTCGCGGTGCCGTTGGGGCCGGCGGCCGGGCGCAATCTCGCCGTGCTGGGCTCGGGCACCGCCGCCGGCGGGCTGTTGGCGACGGCCGCCCGGAGCACCTCGGCGCACCACCCGCCGGGTACCGCCCGCTTCCTGGTGGCGGCACCGGACCCGGGCTCCCGGGCGTTGGCGCGGGCGCTGACCGCCGAGTTGGCGACCCGGCACTCGGCCGAGCTGGTGGAGCTGCCGGCGCTGCTCGCGGACACGTACGCCGAACTGCCTACGTATCTGGTGGTCTTCGGGCTGGACCGGCCGGGCCCTCGGGAACTGCCGGTGGACCGGCTGCGGACGCTGCTGCGCGACGGGCCTCCGGCGGGCAGGCACCTGCTGGGGTGGTGGCGTGCGGTGCCGCCGTTCGCCGCGCTGTTCGAGCCGGCGGGTGAGCTCGACAAGCTGGCCGCTGTGGTCGTGCTGGACGTGCCGGTCGCGCAGCTCACAGCGGTTTTCGGCAAGCCGGTGGAGTGGCGGGTTCGCCCCGACCGGGCGGTGCTCTGGGACGGTCCGGACGAGCGGGGCACGGTCCTGGTGCCGTTCGCCGACGAGGCGGGGTGACCGCGTGGCGCGCGTGGAGGGTGTCGAGGTGAGTCCGAACGCGACGGTGGCCGGGCCGGGTCGGCAGCGGACCGCCGCCGCTGCGGGCGAGGCCGCCGCGCCGGTGACGGTCGAGCCGGGCGCGGCCTGGGCTGAGTATCTGGCCGCGGCCCGTCAGTTGGACGGGGTACGCCGTGGCGCGGCGGCTGCGGCCGGTGAACAGGCCCGGTCTGCGGAGGCGGCCCGGGAGGAGCTGACGGTGGTCCGTACCGGGCTGGCGAGCCAACAGGAACGGCTGCGCGAGTTGGGCGTACCGCCGATTTCGCTGTTGCCGTCCCCTCCGGAGGTGTCCGA
>NZ_JAEVHL010000223.1 GCF_016803395.1 Micromonospora tarensis
ATCGCCTGCCACGGCGGTCGCCGCGGTCCACCGCCAGCCTCTCCGTCACCGCACGCGGCGCCAACGCGCTCTCCGCCGCCGCCGTCGGGCTCTTCTTCGTGCTGCGCGCCGCCGGCGACATGCTCGGCGAGCAGAGCGCCGACGGCACCCAGGTGCGCAGCGCCTGGCCGTCCTGGATCTCCCCGCTCGGCTGGGGCAACCAGGTGCGCGCCTTCGCCGGCGACCGCTGGTGGGTGCTCGCCCTGCCCGTCGCGCTGCTGCTCCTCGGGGTGGCCGTGGCGTACGCCCTCGCCGAGCGACGCGACATCGGCGCCGGGCTGATCGCCCCCCGACGCGGACCGGCGACCGGGACGCCACGGCTGCTCAGCCCCGCCGGGCTGGCCTGGCGCACGCAACGCGGCACGCTGCTCGGCTGGGCGGTCGGGGTGGCCGTCTTCGGCCTCGCCATGGGCGTCGCCGGCGACGAGTTCAACGCCATGATCGAGCAGAACCCGGCCGCCGCCGAGGCGATAAACGCGATGGGCGGCGGCGCCAACCTGATCGACGCGTACCTGTCGGCGATGCTCGGCCTCTTCGCTCTGACCCTCGGCGCGTACGTGGTGCAGGCCCTGCTGCGGGTTCGCGGCGACGAAGCCGACGGCGTGCTGGAAGCCGCCCTCGCCACCGCGGTCAGCCGGACCCGGTGGCTCGGCACCCAGGTGCTCGCCGCGACGCTCGGCGCGGCCGCCCTGCTGCTGCTCGCCGGCCTGACCACCGGGCTCGGGTACGGCCTCGTCACCGGCGACCCGCTCGGCCAGACCGTCGCGCTGGGCGGTGCCGCGCTGCTGCGACTGCCCGCCCTGCTCGTGGTGGCCGGAGTGGTCACCGCCCTCTTCGGACTGCTGCCCCGCTGGTCGGTCGTGCTGTCCTGGACGGCGCTGCTGGTCTTCCTGCTCCTCGGGCAACTCGGGGCGGTGCTGGAGCTGCCGCAGGCCGCGCTCGACCTGTCGCCGTACACCCATGTGCCGTCCGTGCCCGCGACGGACCCGGCGGCGCTGCCGTTGGTCGTGCTGACCACTGTGGCCGCGCTGCTCCTGGTGGCCGGCGCGGCGGCCTTCCGCCACCGCGACGTCCCGAGCTGAGGCCGACGCAGACGGCGGGCGGGGGTGTGCTGACGGGCGCCGGTCGACCACAATCGTGCGGTGCGGCGTCGGGGGTGGAAGTGGGGATCGCTGACCGTCGTGGCCGCGCTGGCGCGTGCGCACCGTCAACCGCGGCGCCCCGATGTGGCACGGCGGTTGACGGGAATCCTCCACCTCACGGGTGCGAGACATCGTCGACGATCGGGCGACGACGAGATGCGCTACCGGGCGTCTGGGTCGGCACCGCGCACCGCCCAATCAGCGGTCCACCGGTAAACGTTCCGTCACACCCCGGCTGCGGTAGGTGGTTGTTCAGCGCGATCCCGGGCTTCTAAGGTGGGGGCACACATCGGCTGAGATCTCTGTTGAGGAGTCGGTCCGGCATGGCTGAACCCCTTACCTTGGGGCTGATCGGTGGGCTCGTGCTCGCCGAGGGCGTGAAGTTTCTGTACGAGCAGGCGAACCAGGTTCTTGAAGGTCGTCGTGCGTCCAGGGCGGCCGAGGCGGGCTCCCAGGATGCGGAGCAGCCGGGCCACGGCCTGCTCAGGCGGCCACTCGACCCAGGTCGGCCCGCTCGGGAGCTCCCCGCGGCAACGCTCGCGGTGCTGGGTGACCTCGCCCGCTTCTTGGATCCTTACGTGCGTGGTCAGCTACCAGTCGAGCCGAGCGATCGGGAACTGGTCGCCGTGGCGGATGCCGTTCGGCGGGTACTCGAATACGCCTACGACCGCGACCTGTCCTTCGTGGAGGAACCACGCTCCGGCGTGCTGATCCACGGCAGAGTCGACATTGACGAGGTGGCGGGATACGCCGCGGCAGTCCGGCTCCGGGTTGCGGATTCCCGCGCCGTTTCTGGCCACGCGCGGGTCAGGTCGGTGGCCCCTGGCGGTGAGGTGGTGGGCGTCGACGTTGAACGACCACCGGCGAGTTGACCTACGTGGCACCCACAGGAGCGCCCTGGACAGGCGGGCCAACCGGGATTCCACGGCGGCTTCGCGACGACGCCGAGTCGTATGTCGGGCGGACCTGGCTGCTGGAGGGTGTCAGCCGCTGGCTCGATGAGCCGGAGAGCCGGCTGTACCTGTTGACCGGTGATCCCGGAACAGGAAAGTCGATGATCTGCGCCTGGCTCGCTGGCGCGGGAGCGCCACCGGAGCAGGCCGCCGACGCGGAGCGGCTGGACCGTATCCGACGGGCGTGGTGGGCGGTGCACTTCTGCAGCCGTCGATGGGACGGTGCCAGCACCGATCCTCGGGTGTTCACGCAGCTCGTCGCGACCCAGTTCGCCGCTCGTGATTCCGCGTTCGCGGCGGCGGCGCAACGGATGCTGCCCGGGTCGATCGACGTGCGCATCGCGGTGGAGAACAACCAGGGGAGCGTGGTCGGCATCCGCACCCAGCACCTGTGGCTCGCGGGCCTCAGCACCGCGGAGGGCTTCGGCATCGCGGTCAAGGAGCCGCTGCGGGTGCTCTGCGCTTCGGCGCCCGCTCCGCAGGTGGTCCTGATGGTGGATGGGTTGGACGAGGCGATCGGCGATGGCAGCCCGTCAATTCTGGGTCTCATCGAGGGGCTGCGTGACCTTCCCCCGACGGTGAAGGTATTTGCCTCCTCCAAGCGGGACAGGCGGGTACGCGACGCCCTCGAAAGCTTCGGCAACACCACAACGGTCGACCTCTCCGGCAAGGAAGTGGCGCATCGGCACCGCAGTGACCTGACCCGTTATATCGAGTTTCGCGCGAGCCGGGCGGTGCGGACGGGCGCCCTGACAGAGAACCAGCTGACTCCCCGGGAGGTGATCAACGCCGCGGAAGGCAACTTCCAGTACGCGCGACTGTGGTTCGACGAGATCGACGCGGGCTTCTCACCACGTGCCGTGGACCTGCCGAAGGGTCTGCCGAACCTCTACCGTTCCTACCTGGACCGGCTGCTGCCGGTGCGATCCGGCTACGGCACCGCGGCCACCTGGCTGGAGCAGTACCTCCCACTCCTGGGTGTGTTGGCCGTCGCTCAGGAGCCGATGGAGGTCACCGTCGCCGCGGACCTGACCGGCTGGTCAGAGGCGCGGGTTCGGGCGTGCGTGGATGACCTGCAGCAGATCGTCGACCTCGAGGTCGTCGCCGGTGTGCCGGTGCTGCGCTTCTTCCACCTCTCCATGGCCGAGTTTCTCCTGGTCCCGCTGCTTGACGACAGACGGCCCAACCCGTATTTCGTCGACGGAGCCGAATTCCACCTGACCATCGCGCGTAGCTACCTCGACAGGCACACCGGGGCGACCGGGTCGTGGCTGCGGTGTGACGGATACGGTCTGCGCCACATCGCGACCCACCTCGCCCTGGCGAAGACGTCCCCGGGGCCGCTCGCCCGCACGGTGTTGCGGGACCTCCTGTTGGCATCGGATCTTCCCGCCGCGCAGCGGGCTCGCCTCGGGTCGTCCGAGCAGACAGCCCGCGCCTTCCAGATCGCCGTCCGGCTGGCCCTGACAGTGGGCGACTTCGGCATGTCGGAACAGTTTGTTCACGCCATGATCCGGTCCGGCGACCGGACGTTGCGGGCAGCGGCTGTCGGAGTGTTGGCGGAGTTTCACGCCCGGGAGGCGGCTACGGCGCAGAACGTCATCATCGAGCTGCTGCGACAGCCAGACCCTGACACCGGGCGAGTGGGCCTCAACGCGGCCAACGCCATCGGTTACCGAGCCGGCCGGCTGTTTCGGTGGATTGCCCTGTCGTCGGGCGAGGACATCCGCAAGAGGGCAGCCTTCACGGCGTACGTCCGATGGTCAAACGGCGAGCACGACACGGTCAGTGGGTTCCTGCGGGACCTGGCGTCCTCGGTGAGCCTGTGGTCGCCGATCAAGGCGCTTCGCGCGCTGCGTTTCCTGATGGACGCGACGATCGCGCTCTACACGAACCAATGCCATGACCGGCAGCTGGCGGTGATGCTGAACGATCTCTGGAAGGAACTTCTGGTCCGTCGCCTGCACCTCGATCGGATCAACGGGCCGGTGGTGCAGCGTGCCCTCCAGCGAATCTCGACGGCGAACTCACTGTCCGACCGGGTGCTGGAGGCGATGCTGCTCAGCGACCTTCAAGACCCGCAGGCGTTCTTCGATGCCGACGCGTCCGATCGTCAGGCCTTCCTGCGGGGCGTCGCACTGCTCGAGCGCGACGGCGATCTCAGCACCGGCGCCCTGGACGTCGTGCACCTGCTCAACTCGCCGATCGTGGTGCTGAGAATGCTCGGCGCGTTGATCGTCGGCACGCACGCACGACGCGACCTGCCACGACTGCGCCGGTTGGACCGGGCTCCGTTCGACCAGTTGTCCGCCCGTGGACGCCTCTGGCGGCTGATCGGGCTCACCACGCTGGTGCCCACGACCGATGACTGGCTTGCCTACACCCGCGAGATGACCGAACACCTGTGGGAGGCTGACCGGCAGGTAATCGCCACCCGCGACGAGGGCGTTCTGGAAGCCTTCAACATCTTCCTGCTGCCCCACGGACTCGCCACGGGGAGGCAGAACCTGCCGCAGGCGCTTGGCGCGAGCGTGCTCGCCTCCGCTGTTCAGGACGGGAATGACACCCTGGCGACGAGCGTCGTCAGTTCCCTCGGGTTGCTCGCCCTCTACCACCCGCACACCAGTCTCGCGGCGATGGCGCAGGCGACCGCCGTCAGGCGCGAGGCGATTGACCGGGAGGTGGTGTCGTCGCTGGGCATCGTCGCGGGTGTGTACCCGCGCAGTGTGGACCTCTTCCTCATCGAGACCGGACGGGAAGATCTGGCGCAGGCTGTCCGGCAGATCGTCGATGTTGGGCGCACCCGGCGGCACTTCGACCGCATCGGCCATTTCAACAACGCGGTCAACCAAGCCGTCCGACACCCGGTGATGCGCGACGGCCTGTTGATTCCCGCGCTGCTCAACGTGGGCCATGCCCGGTTGCCGGGTGAATACTTCGCCAGGCCGTCCGGCCTGCTCAATCTGCTCCGGGTGCACGACTACGAGCTGCTCCGATTCGCCGCCGAGGACGACGATGAATCGTTGGCGCGCTGAGGGTCAACGGCTCGCCGAGGCAACCCGGATGTCGCTGGTCGGAGTGGTACTCGCGGCGCTGCTGCTGGGTGCGTTCAGCGCGGAAGGGCATGTCCCGCCGGCCGCTGGCCTCGGGGGCCTCCTGGTGGTGGGCACCCTGCTGCACCTGGCTGTCTACCTGCTCAACGATGTGGCGGATCGCCACATCGACCGCACCGACCCGCGTCGGTCGAGCTTCCCGATGGTCACCGGCGCACTGCCGATGGCCGTGGCGACAGCGGTCGCCGTCGCCGCACTGACGCTGAGCGTTGCGCTCGACCTCCTGCTCTTCCGGGTGGAGCCCGGCCGGATGGCGACGCTCTACATCGCCGCGGCGGCGCTCGTCGGCTACGACTTCACTGGCAAGCGGTGCCGCTGGCCGGTGCTCACCGACCTGCTCCAAGGGCTGGGCGGCGCGGCGGTCGTCTCGTACGGCGCGACGGTGGCCGGGGGCCCGACGTTCGCCACCTGGCTGACCGCGGCGTACGCGACGATCTATCTGATGTTGGTCAACGGTATCCACGGCGGGATCCGGGATGTGGAGAACGACCGGCGGCACGGTGCTCGTACCCTGGCGGTCCTCACCGGAGCGCGGGGAGCGCCAGCCGAGGTGTCGATCCCGCGCGTGTTGCGCCGGTACGCGATGTCGCTGCAGACGGTGCTGGTGCTCCTGGCCACGATGCCGTTGCTCCGACTGGCGCGTTCGGGAGCCCCGTTCGGCACCCGTCTCCTCCCTGCTGTCCTGGCGCCTGTCGTGGCGTTGGCCGCAGCCGTGGTCCTTGCCCGGGCACTGCGACCGGGCCTGCCCGCGGGAACGCGGCAGCATCTCGGCGCCGCGCAGCTCGTGCTCGGCTACCTACCCGCCGTCGCCATGGCGGGTTCGGGACGCGGTGTGGGACTGGTGCTCCTCGGAATGGCGGTGATGGCCGCTCCGCTGCTGGCGAACCCCTGGTACCGGCGCGGCCTGTTGGTGGCGACGGGCCTCCACCACTGTCGGCCCGACCCGACCGCAGAGCGATGAACGAAGAGCTGGTGGGTTACCTCAAGCTGGTCCGCCCGAGCCCGGTGGCCGCGAACGCCGTCCAGGTGCTGATGGGGGCGTACCTCGGCGGCGGCGGAGCCGCGCTGATGCATCGGTCGGTGGTCGCGGCGGCGACGTCGATGGCCCTGGTGACCACCGTGGCGAACGTGGTCAATGACGTGTGCGACGTCAGGGCGGACCGACTGAATCGTCCGGAGCGCCCGCTCGTCACCGGCGTGGTCAGCCCGAGGGCGGCGAGCTGGTTCGCCTCGGGGGCCGCCGCCGGGGCGGTGGCCCTGGCACCCTCCGGTACGGCCCGGGGCCTGATCGTCGCGATCATGGTGCTCTCGGTCGGGTACTCCTTCGGCGTGAAGCGTCTCCCGCTCGTCGCCAACGGCTACGTCGCCGTACTCGCCGGCACGCCTGTCGTGCTGGGGGCCGTGGTGGCCGGCGGAGAGCTCAGGTCCGCCGCGGTGGCCGCGGTGGTGCTGATCGTGTTCATGTTCTCCTACGAGGTCCTGAAGACGCTGCGGGACATCGAGGGGGACCGGCACGCCGGCTTCTCCACAGTGGCGACCGAGTGGGGAGCACGGGTGACCACTCGGATCTACCGACTCACGGTCGGGGTGTTCGCGATCGTGGCGGCGTTGCCGCTGGTGGTCACGCCAGCTGGATTGTCATACTTGCTGCTGGTTGTCGGCGGTGCTGTCCTGCCGAGCGTGGCGATAGCCGCCCGGATGGACTCCACCCCAACTCCCCCCACCATAAGGCGGGCCTTGCACATTCTGGTGATCTGCTGGCTGCCCGGTCTGCTCGGCTTGGAGGACTTGCGTTGAGCGACACCAAGGTCCTGGTTGTCGGTGGCGGTCCTGCCGGCGCTGCTGCCGCCTACCGGCTCACCGAAAAGGGTTTCGCCGTCACGCTCCTGGAGCGGGCCGACCGGCTCGGTGGTCGGATACGTAGCGAACGGGCCGATGACAGTCACTACGAGGCGGGCGCCCACTTCTTCACGAACTTCTATCCTCGGACCCTGAAGCTGATTGACGAGGTGGGCCTGTCCGGTAAGAAGGCCGAGTTGGCCAACGAGGTGTTCATCGTCCGGGACGGCCGCCCGCATGATCTGCGATCCGTCCGGACGGCGATCGGTGCCCAACTACTCTCTCCAGGGGCCAAGGGACGACTCGTGGCGGAGACGCTGCGCATGCTCAGGCACTGGCGGCAGCTCGACCCGGGTGACATCGTCCAGGCGGCGGTGCTCGATCGGGGGTCGGTGGCTGAACTGTTCCGCCAGGGACCTGGGCGCGAGCTGCTGGATTACGTGTTCCAGCCGGCGCTCAACAGTTTCCTCTACTGGTCGCCGGAGCGGACCTCGGCAGCGGTGGTGCCCGTTCTGATCAAGGCGGCGATGATGCTGCGCGGGATGTACACGCTGCGCGACGGGTACAGCGAGTTGGTGGAGCGGGCGGCTGGTCGCGCCGAGGTCCTGCTGGGTAGGGACGTGGTCTCGATCTCGGGAGGGCCGGGCGGCTGCGTCGTGCGGGCTAGGGACCGCGGCGGCGCGGTGACGGAGTTCGAGGCCGACGGTGTGGTGTGCGCGATTCCCGCCACCGGGGTCGGGAAACTGTTCGGCGACGAACTGGGTGACCGGCGGGCATTTCTTGACCAGGTTCGGTACTCCTCGTCGGTGTCCGCGATTCTCGGTGTGCGAAACGACGGGTCGGCGAGGAACAGCGCCGTTCTCTATCCGTCGCGCGAGGAGGGGGTGCTGGCCGCGATGACGACGACATCAATGCGGGGCGAGCAACCCCTGTCCACCAGCGTCATCAAAGTCCACGCCGGTGGTCCGGTCGCCCGCCGCCTGTCCGCGCAGACGGACGACGTCGTCGCCAGTGAGTTGCAGCGGGCCGCCGGCGTGACGGTTGGGCCGGGGCAACTCCGGTTCTGTCAAGTCTTCCGCTGGTCGGAGGCGCTTCCCGAGTTCGACCCGGGCTATTTCCTGCGGCTGCGGGAGTTCGAGCGGCACACCACGATGGATGGCCGGGTGGTCTTCGCGGGCGACTACCTGGGTGGCCCTTTCGTGGAGGGCGCTATCGGCAGTGCCGAACGTGCCGTCGACCGGCTTGCCGCTCAACTGACGGCGAGGCCGAACTGAGTTGGTCCCGCAGCGGGCAGTGGCGGGCTCCTGACGCCGATCGCGCCGCAACAGGCGTTCACCCACCATCATGTGAGCGCGAAGGGTGGGTCTGCGGTGGGATCGGCGGGGTGGGTGGCGGGTCAGCTGTGCTTCCGGTGTGCCGTTGTAGGAGGTCGGTGATCCATCGGGTGGCTTCGCGTTGGGCGGTGAGGAGCTGGTCGCGGGCGTCGGCGATCTCCTGGTCGTCGGCGTCGTCACTGAGCAGGGCCACCCAGCGTCGGCTCAGCTGCTCGGCGTAGCGGGCCTTGCGGATCTGTTCGTCGAACTGGTATTCCAGCTGCACCAGGCGGTCGACGTGCGGTTGCAGGGCCGGCATGATCCGCTCGTCGAGGCGGACGGCGGCGTCGGGGCGGCAGGTGATGGTGATGTCGCCCCGCTGGTAGTGCCACAGGGGATCCTCGCCCAGCGCCTGCTGCAACGCCACCTCCAGGTCCCCGGCCCGGTGCGGCGGCAGGTTCCGGGCGGCGTCGGCGGCGAGGCGGGTCAGCCGCTGGATGGCGTTGGCCTGGAAGTACTGCACGTACCAGCTCAGCACCTCGGACCGCAGGCTCGCCGGCGACGACCAGGCGAACGTGGCGCGGATGTAGAACGAGTACACGTAGCCCCGGGCCGGCACGGCGATCAGTCGGGGCGCGTCGCGTTGTTCGACGAGCGGGCCGGACGGTGACGGCGCGGCACCGGCCCCGACCGGCGCCTCGTCCTGGAGCGCCGCGACCATCCGATCCCAGCTGCGCGCCCACCACCGCCAGCCGCGGACACTCACGTCGCGGGCGATGATCAGCCCGCGGATGCCCCGGTGGCGCCACTGGTCCGCGGGTCTCGGCCTCCCGTCGGGGGCGTCCGTCATGGCACCCCTCCACGGTCACGGATCCGCCTCCCACGCTAACAACCAGTGCCCGATATGCCCGTAGCCACGCCGTTCCCGGCCCGCCCGGGACACCGACCGGCCGGGACGCAACCCCCAGCCAGACCGGCCCGTCAGCACAACCGGCCCGCCGGCAGGACCGGCCCCGCCGGCAGGACCGGCCCCGCCGGCACGACACCACGCCGTTGCCTGCTGATCGACTCGCGGTCGGCCGCCGGTCAGCCGGGGACGACATCCTGCCCGGGTGCGCACACTGCCGACCGTCGTCGCGTACCGGCTGCTCGGCGGCGTCGGTGCCGGGTTGCTGGCCTGCGCCGGCCTGGCCGCCGGCGCGCTGCCCGTCGGCGCGCACACCGCCTGGTGGAGCGCGCTGCGGCAGCTCGCCGGGCCGGGACTGCTCTGCGGGTACGCCGGGCTGACCCTGCTGGTCGCCGCCTGGTGGTGGGCCGGCCGGCGGCTGCCCGGCACCCGGCTGACCGTTCGGCACGCCGCGTCCACCCTGGCCTGTTGGGCGGGGCCGTTGCTGGTGACGCCGCCGCTGTTCAGCCGGGACGCGTACAGCTACCTGGCACAGGGCGCGATGGTCCTCGCCGACCTCGACGTGTACCGGCACGGGGTGGCCCAGTTGGGTGGTGCGCTGGCCGGCGAGGTGCCACAGATGTGGCAGCAGACCCCCGCGCCGTACGGGCCGGTGTTCCTCGCGGCGGCGGCGGCGGTCAGTGGCGTCACGGGCGGCACGGTGGTGCCCGGTGTGTTCGGGCTGCGGCTGGTGGCGGTGGCCGGGGTGGCGCTGCTGGTGGCGTACCTGCCCCGGCTGGCCCGGCACTGTGGCGTCGATCCGGCCGCCGCGCTCTGGCTGGGCGTGCTCAATCCGCTCGTACCCCTGCACCTCGTCGCCGGCGCGCACAATGAGGCGGTGATGCTGGGACTGCTGGTGGCCGGGCTGAGCCTCGCCTTCGAGCACCGCTACGGCGCGGCCACCGTGCTGGTCACCCTCGCCGCGCTGGTCAAGGTCCCGGCGGTGGTGGGGCTGCTGGTGGTCGTCTCGCTCGCCGCGCGCCACCGCGGGCTGCCGGCCTCGGTGGCGCGCACCGCCGGGTTCGCGGCGGGCACCGCCGCCGCGGTCAGCTGGGCAACCGGCATCGGGTACGGGTGGGTCGGCGCCCTCGGCACCCCGGTGTACCGGCACAGCTGGTCGATCTCCAGCGCACTGGGTCGGGTGGCGTCGCGCGCGACCGGGCGGCTCGGTCTGCACCTGGGCGACACTCCGATGCGGCTCTGCCTGGCACTGGGCGGGGCCGCCGTACTCGCCGTGGCGGTCGCCGTGTGGTGGCATCGGCGGCGACTCGGCCCGGCGTACGCGCTGGGGTTGGTGCTGGTGGCGGTGGCGCTGCTCGGCCCGGCGACCCGGCCCTGGTACCCGCTGCTGGGGTCTGGTGCTGAGTCGCGGCGGCG
>NZ_JAEVHL010000224.1 GCF_016803395.1 Micromonospora tarensis
GGCGGGCGGGGTGGGTCGGGGAGGGGTCGTCGGGGGCGGGCTGGTCGGCCGCCCGGCAGGCCGACCTTGCCGACCCCGGCCTGCGCGGTCACGACGGCCTTGATGTCGCAGGCGGTCGTGATGGTGTACGGGTACGGCGGGTTGCTCACGCTGCCGCCGGTCTCACCCGTGCCCGAGTTGATGAGGCAGTTGTTGCGGGCGACGAGCCGACCAGGGCCGGAGTCGGCCTCGGCCAGGTGGTACGGGTCGTCGACGTTCTCGAAGTAGTTGCCCTCGACGATCACGCCCGAGTTCTCCGTGGCGGCGACGCCGTAGTCGCCGGTGTTGAGGTAGTAGTTGCTGTAGACGTGCACCTGGTCCCCGAAGCGCACCCGGGGGTTGCGCTGACGGGTCTCGTCGAAGAAGTTGTGGTGGTAGGAGACCTTCAGCCGCCCGGTGTCCTGCGCCGCGTTGCCGTCGTCGTGACCGAGCAGCATGTTCTTGTTAGTGCCATCGGCGTGGTTGTAGGACACCGTCACGTACGACGAGCCGCGCTTGATGTCGAGACCACCGTCCGAGCCGGTCGTCCAGGTGTTGTGGTCGATCCAGATGTGGTGGGAGAACATCTGCACGTTCATCGCGTCGTCAGCCCAGTTGCGGAAGTTGAGGTTGCGCAGGATGACGTTGTGCACCGCGTTCGCGGGTGGGCTGGTGACCGCGTTGTCGATCGGCAGGCCGATGTTGAGACCGCCGCCGGTGAAGCCCGAGTTGGCGCCGAGCCCGACGATCGTCTTGTCCGAGCTGACGTCGTGCATCGGGCCGGGCAGCGCGATCAGCCCGCTGACCTGAATGATCTTCGGGCCAGTCGATGCGGCCTCGGCGACGAACTGCGCAGCGGTGGTCACCGTGACGGTCGGGCCGCCTGCGCCACCGGTGGTGCCGTTCTGACCCCAGGCGTCGACCGAGGCCCAGCCGTCGGCCACGTTGGGGCCCGGGTCGCCGGGCGGGTCCGGCGTCGGGTCGGTCGGGTCCGGCCCGGGCGCGGCGCTGGTGACCTGGACGTTGTCGACGTTCGCGCTGGCGTTGAACGTGGCCACGCCGATCCGACCGCTGGCGTACTGGCTGTCCGTGGCCTCGGTCAACAGCGTGCCGTTGACGTAGCCCTTGAGCGAGCTGCCGGCGACGTCGATCCGCAGGGTGTACGCCGTACCGACGGTCACCGTGGTGGCGGCGCTGTCCAGCGTGGTGCTGGAGCCGCCGCTCAGCCGCTTGAGTTCGACGGTGTTGTTGCTGCGCAGTGCGAGGTAGTAGTAGCTGGTGCTGCTCTGCGCCCGAGCCAGCAGCGCGACGAAGCGGTTGGAGCCGTTGAACGCGGTGGGCTTGACGCTGGCCTGGACCGAGTAGTCGGTCCAGCTCGCGGTACCGGCCAACGAGCGGGCGTCGCTGCTGGTGCCGGACTGCCGGTAGACCCGGGAGCCGTCGGTGGCGACGACCAACTGCCACCGGAGGCGGTCCATCCGGTGGAGTTGCCGTCCTCGAAGTCGTCGGTGAAGAGGGTGTCGGCGTACGCGCCGGTGGCGCTCATGCCGAGGACGAGCGCGACCGCGGCGAACGCGGCCCCGATCGCGATCAGGAGACCTTGGCGATGCCTTCGCCAGGTGTCGATGGTTTGCACGGAACCTCCTTGGTGGTGGGTTGCCCGGGGGCGGGCCTTTCCGCATCGACCGACATCGATGTATTTGGTCGGTCGGATCCCCGATGGTTTGGGGCGGTGGGGGGCCGACCGGGCGCTCTGGCCCCCCACCGCAGCTCCTAGTAGCCGAGCTTCCCGGTGCCGGAGCCGGCCGTGACGACCGACTTGATGGCGCTGGGGTCGGTGGCGGTGTACGGATAGTAGGTGCTGGGCTCCTGCACGGAACCACCCGCGTCACCCGGCTCGCTGGTTCCGGCGAGCACGTTGTTCCGGGCGATTAGCCGCCCCTTGGACCCGGCGTAACTGATCGACCAGGGCACCTCGACGTCCTCGAAGTAGTTGCCCTCGACCACGCAACCGGAGTTGAGTTGGCAGGCGACCCCGACGTCGGTGTTGTAGACGAAGTAGTTGTTGAAGATGTGCACCGGCTCGCCGAAGCGGACCCGGGGGTTGCGCTGCGGGGTCCGGTCGAACCAGTTGTGGTGGTACGTCACCTTGAGGTAACTGGTGTCCTGAGCGGCGTTGCTGTCGTCGTGCCCGAGCAGCATGTTCTTGGTGTGGTGATGGGTGTGGTTCCAGGAAACCGTGATGTAACTGGCGCCGCGTTTGATGTCGATCAGCCCGTCGTAGCCGTACGCCAGGTCGTTGTGGTCGAGCCAGATGTGGTGCGAGAACATCTGCACGTTGATCGCGTCGTCCACTGTGTTGCGGAAGTTCAGGTTGCGGACAATCACGTTGTGCACCGCGTTGGCCGGCGGGCTGGTCGCGGTGCTCACCGGCAGGCCGATGTTCAGGCCCCCGCCGGTGATGCCCGAGTTGGCGCCCACGCCGACGATCGTCTTGTCCGAGTTCACGTCGTGCATCGGGCCGGGTAGCGCGATCACTCCGCTGACCCTGATGTTCAACGCGCCGGCGGTGCCGATCGCGGCGAGGAACTCGGCGGCGGTGTCGACGGTGACAGTGGGACCGCCCGCGCCGCCGGTCGTGCCGTTCTGGCCGAGCGCGTTCACCGACGCGAAGCCGATCGGCGGCGCGCCCGGATCCAGCGGCGGCTCGGCCGGCGGCAGCGTCGGCTCGCCCGGTGGTTCCCCGGGGCCCCCGGTGTCCGTGTCCACGGTGACGTCGTCGAAGGAGGCGCTGGCATACGACGTGGCGAGCCCGGCACGGCCGGCGGCGAACGTCGAATCGGTCGCCTCGGCGACCAACGTGCCGTTGACGTAGCCGCGTAGCGCGGAACCGACAGCCTCCAGGCGGAGGGTGGCCCACGTGCCGGTCGCTACGCCCCCGGCGGCGGAGGCCAGCGCCACGGGCTCACCGCCAGCCCGCCTGAGCAGCTGTACGCCGCCGCTGGCGGTGACCGCCAGCGCGTAGTAGCTGCTGCTGCTCTGCGCTCGGGCGATCACCCCGACGTGTCGGTTCGTGCCGCCGAACCCGGTTGGCCGCACCCGGGCCTGCACGCCGTAGTCCGTCCAGCCCGGGGCGGAGGTCAACGCCCGGGCGTCGCTGCTGGTGCCGGACTGACGAAAGGCCAGAGAGCCGTCGGTCACGACGGACCAGCTGCCCCCGGACCGCGACCAGCCGGACGAGTCGCCGTCGGAGAAGTCGTCGCTGAACAGCGCGTCGGCGAACGCGGGCGGGCTGGCGATGAGCACCGCCGCAGCGGCGAGCGCGCCGACGCTCAAGGCCGCGGCGGTCAGCCGCAGACCCGGTTGGCCGCGGGTGTGCGTCGAATCCATTGTGGACCTCCTTGGTGGTGGCCGCTCGGCCCGGAGGGGAGTCGCCCTGGCCGGGATGGTGGCCGGAGGCGAACGGGCACGGAAAAGCGGTTGGGTGAGGGCGCGGGGGTGTTCCGGCGATCGGCGTCGGGTAATCACTGGGCGACGCATCGCGGTCGTGGTGAACCTGTTCATTGCTAGGCGTCCGCCGGGATCGACCAGAGTGCCGGCTGCCGTAACTGATGTGAAACACGCTGTGCATCGACGGTAGGCAAATGCGGTGTTGAGAGTCAATAAATGACGTGTGCAGTTATGTTGCAGACAATTTTGGCAATGCGTGATGCTCGGCCGGCGACGGCCGAGCTGTCGTGCGTTCGCTGTCATTCCTGCCGACCGTTACGGCCGGTTGTCTGCGGTCAGCCCTCCTCGCATTCGCGGCGGCTGTCGCCGTCGCCACGGCGGCTCCTGGGGAGATCCGGTGTGTGCGACCGCCCGTCGTCGTGCCACCGCCCGAAGCTGAATGACATCGATATTCACCTCCGGGAGACTGCAAAGGTTTGCAGCGACGAGACCATAGAAGCTAGATCAACGTCAATGCCCGTGGGCAACCTGCGGCATTTATCCGAATTGATGGGTGGCGACTCCGTGTGATCGTGCGCGATGCCGAGGAGATCAATAGCTTGGACCATGATCTTTTGCGGCAACCGTTTGCAGCAAACGCCGTCACAGTGATTGACATGGATGAATCAGGGTGCCTAGCATGAGGCCCGGAAAGCGCTTTCCAAGCCCACCTTCCACCGCCCCGGATCGGCTGCGATCCGGCGTTGGTCCGTGCCCCCGCCGCGCCCACGCCCTGGTGTGCCTCCGAATCGGGCCCGGTCCGCCGAGGCGGCCCGTCGGATCGCCCGCCCGGTCCGCCGTCCGCCGTCCGCCCTGCGAAAGGCAGCAGTCAGATGGACCCCATTCGACCCCGCTCCGCCCGGCCGCGCTGGTGGTCAGCCGCCGCCGTCGGCCTCGCCGCCGTTCTACTCACCCCACCCGCGCTGGCCAAAGCCGCCCCCGTCGCCGTGCGGCCGAACCCCGTCACCACCGCCGTCGCCGGTCCTGCCGACGGGTTCGCCAGCGTGGCCGCGCTCGGCCAGAACGGGACCACCGGTGGTGCGGGAGGACCCACCGTCACGGTCACCACCACCGCGCAGTTCCTGGATCACATCGCCCGGCCCGGGCCCTACGTCATCCAGGTCGCCGGCACGATCAACCTGCCCGCCGGCAGCAGCGACGGAATGCACAACGTCGCCTCCGACAAGACCATCATCGGGCTCGGCGCCGACGCCACGCTCTCCGGCGGCGGCCTGAACATCGGTGTGCCGGTCGACGACGACGTCACCGCACCCCCGACGAACGCCGTTCACAACATCATCATTCGCAACCTGCATCTGACGGGCGCCAGCGACGACCTGATCAACGTGCAGATGTTCTCCCATCATGTCTGGATCGACCACAACGAGTTCTCCAACGGCGATGACGGCGCGGTGGACATCAAGCGGGGATCCGATTTCGTCACCGTCTCCTGGAACCACTTCCATGACCACGACAAGACCCTGTTGTTGGGTCATGACGAAGATGCCGGGCCGCAGGACATCGGCCGGCTGCGGGTCACCTATCACCACAATTTCTTCGACCGCTCCGACCAGCGCAACCCCCGGGTCCGGTTCTCCGCGCTGGCGCACGTTTACAACAACTACTACTACGACAACAGCTACGGCGTGGCCTCCACCTACGACGCGGCCGTGCTGATGGAGAACAATTATTTCTACTCCGTCAACAATCCCGGACGGGTGGACTTCAGCGGCGACCTGGGCCGCATCGTGGCGCGGGGCAACATCCTCGTAGCCTGCAACCATCCGATCGAAACCCGCGGCACCGTCCCCGATCCGCGCGGGTACTACCCCTACCAGCTCACGCCGGCCGCCGACGTGCCGACCGCGGTTCCGGCCGGCGCCGGAGTGGGCAAGGTGGCGTCGACGCTCGCCGGCTCGCCGAACGCGGCACCGGCCAGTCAGCCGGATGGGTTCGCCAGCGTCGCCGTGCTCGGCCAGAACGGCACGACCGGCGGCGCCGGTGGGCCGGTGGTCACGGCGACCAACGCCGCGGACTTCCTCGACTACATCGACACCATCGGACCGATGGTCATCCAGGTCAGTGGCGTGATCCGGATCAGCAGCAAGCAGGGGGTACGGCCGAACAAGACCATCATCGGCATCGGAAGCGCCGAGATCACCGGCGGTGGCCTGGACTTCTACCGGTCGTACAACGTGATCGTCCGCAACATCAACTTCACTGCGGCCGAGGACGACGCGATCAACGTAGGACAGAATTCGCACCACATCTGGATCGACCACAACCGCTTCGCCGGAGCGGTCGACGGCTCGGTCGACATCGTGCGGGGCGCCGACTACGTGACCGTCTCCTGGAATCACTTCGACCATGCGGACAAGAGCATGCTGATCGGGCACTCCGACGGAGCGGCATCCACCGACACCGGCCACCTGAAGGTGAGCATCCACCACAACTTCTTCGACCACAGCCGCCAACGCCACCCGCGCGTCCGGTTCGGCGAGCCGGTGCACGTCTACAACAACTACTTCCTCGGCAACGCTCTCTACGGCGTCGCGTCGACGGAGAACGCCGGCGTCCTGGTCGAGGGCAACTACTTTCGGGACGTCCCGTTCCCGCTGCACTCCGCGAGTGGGTACGCCGACAGCGGCCCAGGCCGGGCGGTGCAGCGTGGCAACGTCTTCGTCAACTCCGGTCAGCCCGAGACCAGCGGCACTGTCGTCGAGCCGCGTACCTACTACCCGTACCAGCTCGACTCCGCGACGAACGTGCCGGCGCTGGTGACCGCAGGCGCCGGGGTGGGTCGGCTGACCTGACGCCTCAGCGTCGTACCGTCCCGGCTGGTGGCAGATCACCGCCGGGACGGTGCGACAGGGGTGTGGTCCCGGTGACGTCCGTCTCCGGATCGGCCCGCTCAGCGGCGCAGGGTCGCCGACGGCGCCTCACCGAACCGGCTCCGATACTCGGTCGCGAACCGACCGAGGTGCACGAAGCCGTGCTGGAGCGCGACAGTGGTCACCGACGTTCCCGGCTCGGCGGAGCGGAGCGTGCGGTGGGCCGCGTCGAGGCGGCAGGCACGCAGGTACGCCGTCGGCGTGGTGTGCAACTCGCGGCGGAAGCAGTCCTGCAACGTGCGGACGCTCACCCGCAGCGCCTCCGCGATGTCGCCGACGGCCAGTGCCTCACTGTGGTGGTCGGCGATGAGGGCGCAGGCCCGGCGGACCAGGCGTCCGGGGTTGGCCTGCTGGCCCGGCTCGATGAGCAGGTCGGAGTGGCTGTGCCGGTGGGCGAGCAGCAGTTGGCCGATCAGCCCCTGTTCGAACCGGGCGGCGACCTGCGGATGGTCGAACAGGGACCCGTCCGCCGGCTGGGACAGCTCGTCGGCGAGGAACGCCACCCCGCGCGCCCAGGCCCGCGCCGTCGAGGTGGTCATGACCATGCCGGGGTCGAAGCGGACCGGTTCGTCCACCGGGCGGCCCAGCAGCCGGGCCAGTTCCCGGTCGACGGCCCGCCGGTCGGCGTAGAAGATCCGATGCGGTGATCCCTCGGACCACCGCATGTCCGAGGGGTCGTACGGGGACAGCACCGAGGCGAGGTCGGGCGTCGAGGTCACCGTGTGACCGGCGTGGCGCAGCAGCGTGCTGCCGGCGCGGGGAATCTGGACGAGGTAGAAGGTCTCCAGCGCGGGCGGTTGGATGCGCACCGCCTGCCCGTAGTCGAGGTCGATGACCCCCACCCCGCCGGCCCGGCGGGCCGCCATCCGCAGCCGGACGTTGCGCACGCCCGCCTCCGGGGTGAGCCGGTGCGGGCAGAAGACCCTGCCCACCTCGGCCCGAGCCCGGTCGACGTCGTCCGTCCGGATCGTCACCGCAGCCATCCGACACCTCCGGGCGCCTGATGCGCCGACCCTAAGGCGTGACCGGGCCGACCCGACTCCAAAGCCGTCGACCCGACAGCAGAACACCTCCGGCCGCGTCCGGCGGATACCGGCTGCGCGGAGCGGATAGCGACAGTCGCGGCCCGCTGGTTAGCGTGCGAGCACCGCTGGCGCGCTGCTCGGCGGCGGTTCACCCGTTCGGAGGAGACCATGAGGATTGCCGTCGTCGGCGCTGGATTCGCCGGCCTGAGCGCAGCCAAGGTGCTGCGGCAGAGTGGGTTCGACGTCACCGTCTTCGAGAAGGCGCCGGACGTCGGTGGGGTGTGGAGTAGCACCCGGCGCTATCCCGGCCTGCACACCCAGAACGACAAGGGCACCTATCACCTGTCCGACCTGCCGATGCCCGCGGACTATCCACAGTGGCCGTCGGGCGAGCAGGTCCAGCGGTACCTGGAAAGCTACGTGGAGAAGTTCGCGCTGGCCAGCGTGCTGCGCCTGGCCACGGAGGTGGTCTCCGCCGAACTCGTCAACGACGAGACCGGGTGGTTGATCTCGTCGCGGCCGGCGGACGCCCCGGACCCGGTGACGATGGAACGGTACGACCACCTGGTCGTCGCCAACGGCATCTTCTCCGAACCACTCGTGCCCACCTTCGACGGGCACGCCACCTTCGCCGCCGCCGGGGGGCGGGTGCTGGCGGCGGGGGAGTTCCACGACATCGAGGCGGCTCGCGGCCGGAACGTGCTCGTCGTCGGGTACGGCAAGTCGTCGTGCGACGTGGCGGTCCCGGTGAGCGAGGTCGCCGCCCAGACCCACGTGGTGGCGCGCGAACTGCTCTGGAAGATGCCCAGGAAGCTCGGCGGGGCGCTGAACTACAAGTACCTGCTGCTCACCCGGATGGGTGAGGCGCTGTTCCGCTACCTCAACCTGAGGGGCTTCGAGCGGTTCCTGCACGGCCCCGGCAACGGTCTGCGCCGGAACCTGGTCGACAGTGTCGGCGCGGTCGCCACCCGGCAGCTCAAGCTGCGCGAGCTGGGTCTGGTGCCGAACGGCAGCTTCGAGGACATCGCCCGCAGCACGGTCAGCCTCGTCACCGAGGGGTTCTTCGAGCGCGTCGGCGACGGCCGGATCACCGTGCACCGGGACCAGGTGATCACCGAGTTGCTCATCGACGGCGACCGGCCCGCCGCTCGGCTGGCCGACGGCACGGTGCTCGCCGCCGACCTGGTGATCTGCGGCACCGGCTTCCGCCAGCAGGTGCCGTTCCTCGCCGACGCGGTGCTGGCCCGACTCCAGGACGAGGCGGGCAACTTCCTGCTCTACCGCCAGATCCTGCCGATCGGCGTGCCGCAGCTGACCTTCGCCGGTTACAACTCGTCGTTCTTCAGCCCGCTCAGCGCGGAGATGGCGGCGGTCTGGACGGCCGCGTACCTGCGCGGGGGGATCACCCTGCCGACCGAGGAACGGATGCGTGCGGAGGTGCGGGCCCGGCTGGCCTGGATGACGGCGCGCACCAACGGGCGGCACGCCCGCGGCACGAACATCATCCCGTTCTCGATGCACAACATCGACGAGGTGCTCGACGAACTCGGGCTCAACCTTGGTCCGCTGACCCGGGCCCGGCAGTGGCTGTTTCCCGTCGACCCACGCTCCTACCGTGAGGTGACGGCACGCATGATCCGGCGTACCACCGAGCGGTTATCCGCCATCGACGCCACAGGCGACATGAATATGGATAAAGTACGCAGATAACGACAGGTGGGCCGGTCGGCGAGGAGGCTCCGTGCTGACGCGCACCGCGCTCCGGGGGCTCGGGGACAGCCGGAGCCCGAACTCGGCGACCGTCCTCGAGCTGCTGTTCGACATCGTCTACGTCTTCGCGCTCGCCCGCCTCGCCGGGCGGGTCGCGGACGACCTGACCATCGTCCGGCACACGTTGCTGTCCGAGGCGGGCCAGACGGTCCTCTTCTTCACCGCGATGTGGATGATCTGGTCACTCAACGCGCTGCTGGCCAGCACCTACGACCCCCGGCGCCCTGATCTCCAGGCCGTCCTGCTGGCGACGATGTTCGGCACCCTGGTGCTGGCGGTCTCGTTGCCGCAGGCATTCGGCCAACGCGGCGTCATCTTCTCCTGCACCTACGTGATCATCCAGGTCGGCCGACCACTCTTCCTGGCGTTCGCCCTGCGCGGCCACCCGGTGTACGCGTTCTCGATCCGGGTGCTGACCTGGCACCTGGCGTCCGGCGTGCTCTGGATCAGTGGCGGCATCAGCGGTGGCCTCGGTCGAGGCGTCTTCTGGACCCTGGCGCTCGCCATCGAGATGGTCGCGCCGCCATCACCTACCCCCTGCCCCGGGTGGGCGGGCGGCAGCTCAACAACCTGGGGGTCAGCGTCTCGCAGGCGCACCTCGCCGAGCGGTACAACCAGTTCTTCATGATCGCGCTCGCCGAGGTGGTGCTCGAGGCCGGTGCCGCGGTCAGCTTCCCCGGCTTCTCGACCGAGGGGACCATCACCCTCGTCGCCTCGTTCGTGGCGGTCGTCTCGTTCTGGCGGATCTACTTCTACCACGTCGGGTCCGGGCCCGCCTCGACCCCGGGCGGGGAGGGAATCTGTCTGTCCCGGTGGGCGAGCTACAGCCTGCTGCTCATCGTCGGTGGCATCATCTGCACCGCAGTCGGCTTCGGGCAGATCATCGAGGACCCGGACCGCCGATCGACTGGGCCCTGGTCGCCATCGTCTTCGGCGGCCCGGTGCTGTTCCTGATCGGGCGGAGCTATCTGGAGGAGGAGAGCCGCACCGCGCCGCGCTGTCGGGCGCTGTACCTCGGCACGGTCGCGCTCGTCGTGGTAGCCCCGGTGATGGTGCTGCTCCCGCCGGTCGCCGTGGCGGCCGTCGCGGCGGTGATCCTGGCCGGCATCACCGCCCTCGACCAGCGCTCCCACCGGCGTGGGTCGGAGACCAACCCGACGCTGTGACAGTCCATTGCGGGCCACCGGCCGACACGCGTATGGTCGTCGGGCACGCCGTCGAGCCGGGAGGAGGTCAGAACAATGTCCGATGTTCTGCGCCCCCTCCGCGCTCCGGCGTCCGCGCGGATCTGACCCGGGGCGCTCGTCACCCGGAGGACCACGCCATGACTGATCTGCTCATCCGTCCGCTCGTCGCGGGCGAGGAACACGTGTTCGAGTCGATGCCCGACCCACTGCCCCAACTGCGTCAGGTCGGGTACGCCGACGGGCTCGCCGGCGGCGGGTACCGGCCCGAGACCACCTGGTCGCGCTGCGCGCCGGCCGGGAGGTCGGCCGGGCCGCCTGGCTGCGCCCGCCGGGC
>NZ_JAEVHL010000225.1 GCF_016803395.1 Micromonospora tarensis
CAGGACGCCGGCGGCGGTCCGCACGTCGGGGCTTGCCGACGCGGCGGCCAACAGCCTTCCGGCGGCCTCGTCATCGCCCCGTTCGGCGTGCACGAAGCCGGGCAGGTGATCCGCCTGCCAGCGCTCCCCGGCGATCTCCTGCGCCGTCCGCAGCTCCGCCAGGACCTGCTGGTCGGTGATCGCCCCGCGTCGCCACCGGTACAGCGCCCAGTTGTAGACCGCCGAGGCATGGTGTGGGTCGATGTCGATGGCGTTGCGCCACAGCTGCTCCGACTCCGCGCCGCGGCCCAGGTCGAGCAGGGAGAGCGCCTGGTTGGACAGGCTGCCGGCGAGCAGGCTCGCCGCCGGTGGCGGCACCCGGGGGTACGGCGCGCCGACGGTGTCGGCGTACGTCTCGGTGACCGCGGTGGCCAGCTCGGCGAGGTCGCGCGGCCGGGTCTCCGGGTCGACGTCGAAGCACCGCCACAGCAGGTCGACGATCGGCGGCGGCATCGGCCGCGCTCCGGGCCAGCTCTCGCCTCCGGCGAGGAAGTCGGCGAAGGCCTCCCGCGCCGTCTGGCCGTAGCGGCAGGGTCGGCGGCCGGCGAACATCTCCAGTACGCACAGGGCCCACGACCACACGTCGGTGGCCCGGGTGAGCGTGACCCGCGCGCCGGCCGCGGCCTCCGCCTGCTCGGGTGAGCAGTACGCCGGGGTCATCCCTCCGAAACTGGCCGCCAGGCTGGTCTCCGGCAGCGTGTCGGCGACTGTCTCGACCGCGGCCCGGGCACCGGCCAACCCGAAGTCGGTGACCTTCGCGGTCCAGCCACCGTCGAGGTCCACCATGATGTTCGCGGGTTTGACGTCCTGGTGGATGAGGCCCTGCCGATGGGCGTGGTCGATGCCCCAGGCGGACTGCACCGCCAGGTCGAGCGCACGGGCGAGGAAGTCGGAGCCCTGGTCGCCGGGGTCGGGGTGCAGCCGCCCGGTCCGCACGATGTGCTCGAGTGAGCCGCCGGCGACCCATTCGGCGAACACGCAGGGAAGCCCGTCCACGCGGCGCACGTACGCGCAGCTGACCACGTGCGGATGCAGTCCGAGCCCGACCCAGGTGCCCGCCTCGGTCTCGAAGCGACCACGCTTCAGCTCGGTGGTCAACTGTTCGGGGCGTGGCACCTTGACGGCGAGGTCGGTGCCCCAACTGCCGTGCCGGACCCGGTAGACCAGGCCCATCCCCCCTTCCCGGGGCTGGTCGAGCACCTCGTACAGGTCCAGAATCAGCTCCCCCGGCCGCCACCGCATGGTGGCAGCCTCGCAGTCGGCCGGGCGCGGGACAACCGCCGGTCGATGGCTGACGGTAATGTCGGGGGCGAACCGGGCCGGTGAGGGAGTAGCCGTGAGCTTTCGTTACTACCTCTACATCAGCGACGCCAAGGTCGACATGTTGCTGTCCCAGATCGACCCCGGCCACCGCCGTGGACGATCCGCCGAGTTCAGCCTGAACCTCCCGTTCGTGGGCGCGAAGCACACTGTGGAGAGTCCCGCCGCCGACCAGGTGGCCCGGCTGGAGCGGGTGACGCGTTACCTGGACGAGCACGCCGACGTCGGCTCGGTGGACGAGCCCGGGCAGTTCTTCCGGGGGCTGCTGCCGATGCGGTGGGGCGTCGTCCCGGCGACGGACGGCCGGGCGCTTGTCTACTTCGGCGGCCGGACCGGGGACACCATCGTCGGCCTCGGCGGATCGTCGTTCCACGTGCTCGGGGCGGCGCCGCCCGCCGAGCAGCCCGCACACGTGTTCGGCGGAATGTCCACGATGCCCGCGCTGCTCGCCGGTCTCGTCGACACCGACGATGCCGTGCTGGCTCCGCCGGCGGGCGACGTGAGCCTGGACGCGGCCGACACGCAGGCGCTGGCCTCGGTGCATCGGGCCGGCACCCGGCTGCGGGGGCCCGCGCAGAACGTGGAGTTCCTCGCCAAGCGGCTGCTCTGCGGGCCCAGCCCGTACCCGGAGCTGGACGGCCGCCCCGGCATGACGGTGCTGCTGGGTTCCCCGCTGTACGTGGCGTTGGTCGACTGAAACCGGTGCCGGCTCCCCCGAGCGTCACGGTCACCGTGCGGACCAAATCGCACACCGACTCGTACGTGTTCCACGACCGCAGCACTGTCGTGGTGGGGCGCGCTCCCGGCTGCGGCATCCGCGTCGACGACGAGCGCCGCCGGATCTCCCGCCACCACTGCCTGCTCGACGTCGATCCCCCGACGGTTCGGGTACGGGACCTGGACAGCCGTAACGGCACCTTCGTGAACGGTCACCGGATCGACGGCGAGCACGAGCTGTCACCCGGTGACGAGGTCCGGGTCGGACGCGCCGCCCTGCGCATCACCGTCGAGCAGGGGCGTACGCCCGCGCCGCCGACCCGGCCGGATCCAGGTCGAGCCCTGCCGGCGCTGCTGGCCGCGGCGGCGGACGGCACCCCCGGTCTGCACGACTTCGCCGATCACCAGGTGCTCGACGAAATCGGTCGCGGTGGCCAGAGCGTGGTCTACCTGGCCCGCCACCAACCGACCGGCCAGCTCGTGGCCCTCAAGACCCTCCTCGCCGACCGCGCGGTGGATCCGGCCGCCCGGGACAGCTTCCTGCGGGAGATCGCCTGCACCAGGGAGCTGCGCCACCCGAATGTGGTCGCCCTGCACCACGCCGGGGCAGCCGGCGCGGCGTTCTTCTTCACCTGCGAATACTGCCCGGGCGGTAACGTCGCGCAGCTCGTCGCCCGACGCGGTGGCCGGCTCCCCGTCGACGAGGCGGTGCCGATCGTCCTCGACGCGTTGGCGGGGCTGTCCCACGCCCACCGAGCGGAGTTGCCGGTGGTGCTGGCCGGCGGCCGGACGACTGTCGCCCACGGCCTGGTGCACCGGGACGTCACGCCGCGGAACCTCCTGCGTACCGCCGGGTCCGTCACCAAGGTGGCCGACTTCGGGCTGGCCAAGGCGTTCGACCAGGCGGGTCTGTCCGGGCACACCGGGACCGGCGCCATCGGCGGAAGCATCGCCTTCCAGGCCCGCGCCCAACTGATCAACTACAAGTACGCCCGGCCGGAGGTCGACCTCTGGGCGGTCACCGCCTGCCTCTACTGGATGCTCACCGGGACGACACCTCGGGACTTCCCGGCCGGGACCGACCCGATCGCGGTGGTGCTGCGAACGACTGCGGTGCCCGTACGGCAACGCCTCGGGTCCGTTCCGCCCCGGCTGGCCGCCGTGATCGACGAGATGCTCGTCGACAAGCCGCGGGTGCCGGAGACGACGGCGGCGGAGCTGGCCGACGCCCTCCGGCAGGCCCTCTGACGGTTCAGGCCGGCCGCGTCTGCTCGGCCAGGTGCACCAGCATCAGCGCGGTGTGCTTGTCGGGTTCGACGTGCGCGGTACGGATCAGGTAGGTGCCGGCGGCCACCTCGACCGTGAGGTGGGTCGGCGGCTCCGGTCCGTCGCCGGCGTACCCGGAGTCGAACAGCCGGGCGGGCCCGGTTGTCGTCCAGGTGCCGGCGTCCGCCCAGTCCGCGATCGCGATCGCCTGCGGCAGGAGACGGATGACGTCCGCCTCGGAGTTGGCGTAGAGCCAGCGCACGAAGACCCGTCGGTCCGGGAGGTAGGTGGTGGTGGCCGGTTCGTCGGCGAGCACCAGCGCCTGACCCGCCCCCACGTCCAGGGTGCCGACGTAGCCGTCGATCCGACAGGCCCGCTCGTAGTCGCCCCAGTCGTCCGGGTCGTCGGTCGTCGCGCCCCGCCACTCGGCGAGCACCGCCGACGGCACGACGATCAGTGGCCCGCCGCCGGAGTCGACCCAGGACAGCTGACTGACGGGAGGGCGCGTCCGGGCGAGGACGGCGCCGAGGTCGCTCAGGTCCGTCACGACCGCGTCGGACCCGGCGGCGGCAAGGGCTTCGGCCTTGCCCGGCTCGTTGGCGTACCCGATGCAGGCGACGCCGGCGGCGTGGGCGGCGGCGACGTCGGTGGTCGAGTCGCCGACCAGAACAGCCGCCTCGGGTGCGACGTCAAGCGCGCGCAGGGCCCGCACGACAGGTGCCGGGTTGGGCTTGAGCAGATCCGGATGCTCCGCGCGCCCGACGATGGCGGCGAAGTAACGGGCCCGGTCGCGACGCCCGAGGTAGGCGTCGATGGCGGCGGCAGAGTTGTTACTGACGATGGCGAGCGACCGTTCGGTGTCGACACAGGCCCGGACCAGGTCGAAGACTCCGATCGTCGTCTCCGCCGACGCCGCCGCCGCGACCTCCGCCGCGGTCAGGGCCGCCTCGACGACGCCGAGCAGCTCGGGCGCGAACCCGGCGACCGCGCGGAGGAGTTCCAGCGGATCGTCCTGGTCGGCCAGGTCGTCGGGGAGCGCGACGCCCCGGCTGACGACCAGCTGACGCAGGTCGGCGGCGACGCGTGACGCGGACCGGCCACCGAACAGGCGGCAGATCGGGCCGTCGAAGTCGACGAGCACCACGTCGGCCCGCGACACGACGTCAGCGAGCCGGTCGGCGGGCCGTCCCATCTCGGTCGTCACCAGCTGCTCCACTTCCCGCCGCGGCGCGCGGCGCAACGTCTGGCGCACTCCCCGGGATGACGCTGACACCAGTCCGCGCCAAGTACAGCAGGGCCCCGAACGCCATCGACGGCTGGCTGCCTGGCACCCGCGACCGCCGTCCGGGCCTCGGCGGCGGCGCAACCGCCCTACCGATACCCCCCAGGGGTAGCTTAGGCTGTGTGGATGCGGGAACGGGTGTTCCTCGTCGTCGGCTACGACGGGGCAGAGCTGCTCGACATCGCCTGCGTCACGTCCAGTCTCGACATCGCCAACCGGATCGGCGCCACGCCGCCGTACCACGTCGTCCTGGCCACCCCCGGCCAGCGTGAGATCAGCTGCGACTCCGGGCTGCGACTGGCGGCCGAGGCGGCCCTGGAACGGTTCACCGGGCCGGTGCACACGTTGCTGGTGAGCGGTGGCCGCGGCCACGAACGCGCGGCGGCGAGCCCGCAGCTGGTCGGCCACGTCCGACGGCTGGCCGCGCTGGCGGAGCGGGTCGCGTCGGTCTGCACCGGGTCGACGGTGCTCGCCGAGGCCGGCCTGCTCAGCGGCCGGCGGGCCACAACCCACTGGATGTACGCCGACCGACTCGCGGACCGGTTCCCCGACGTGCGGGTCGACGCCGAACCGATCTACATCCGGGACGGTAACGTCGCGACCTCGGGCGGTGTGACCAGCGCACTGGATCTGACCCTCGCCTTCATCGAGGAGGACCACGGACCGACGCTGGCCCGGGGAGTGGCCATGGGCGCGGTGGCGTACCTGCAACGGCCCGGCGGGCAGGCGCAGATGAGCATCTTCCTGACCCGCCGGGTCAGCGCCGACGACCTGGTCCGCGGCCTCACCGACCACATCGTCAGCCACCTCGCCGACGACCTCGGCGCGACGGCGCTGGCGCGGCTGACCGGGGTCAGCGAGCGTCACCTGTCGCGGCTGTTCGCCGTACATCTCGGGCAGACCCCCGGGCGTTACGTCCGCCGGGCCCGCACGGAGGCCGCCGCGCACCTGCTGACCTCGACCGGCCTGCCACTGTGTGCGGTGGCGAGACGCTGCGGGTTCGGCTCGGCCGAGTCGCTGCGGCAGGCGTTCGTCGACCGGTACGGCGTGCCGCCGTCCCGCTACCGGGCGATGCGGGAGACGGCGCACTCGGGTTGACCCCAGCGCGTCGGACACGCGTCCCCGCTATTCGGACGTCGTCATTCTCCGAGCGCTGCCGCGCGTGTCGTCGGCGGCAGGATCGTGGCATGACCCAGCAGACCTCAGCGCGCCGGCCGCGGTTGGTCGATCGCTGGCCGGTCGTGGTGGCCCTCGTCCTCGTCGCGGGCGCGGTCACGGTGATCGCGCTGGTGAACGAGCACGCCGAGCTGTTCGGCCCGGCGGTGGCCACGATGGCCGGTATTTACCTCATGGCGTACGCGCTCGGCCGGCCGTCGAGCGCGTGGTTGGCCTTCGCCGTGCTGAGCGCCGTGGTGACCGGCCTGCACCTGCTGGCACGACTGGGCTCGCTGCCGGTCGAACCGGCGGTGGGGATGACACTGGTGCTGGTGCCGTTGTGGGTGTGGGCGGCAGTTCGGCATCGATGCGCCCCGACCCGGACCATGTCGGTGCAGACGGCAGGCATGCTGGCCTTCGGCGCGATCACCCTGCTGACCGCGACGACACAACCGCAGGTCGGCACCGCCGTGGCCGGCGTCGGCTTCCTGGCACACGGCCTCTGGGACGCGTACCACTACCGCGCCGACCTGGTGGTGAGTCGCTCGTGGGCGCAGTTCTGCGCGGTCGTCGACCTCGGCGTCGGCCTCGCGCTGGTCGTCGCGTCCACCGGCTGATGGGTGCGGCAGCGCGGGTCGGGGCTTTCCGAGGCGATACGAGAGGACGAGCGATGATCAGACGAAGCGGCAAGGTGATCGTCAACCAGACGATCTCGGTGGACGGGTACTCGGCCGGGCTCAACCAGAGCGAGGACCGTCCGTTCGGTGACGACGGTGGCGACGGTTGGGGAGAACGGCTGCACGCCTGGATGTTCGACGCGGGCGAGGAGAACCGGGCCGAGGTCGACCAGATCGATGCCGCCTCGGCGGTCATCATGGGACGCAACATGTTCGGGCCCGTGCGTGGCGGCTGGGACCGACAGTGGAACGGCTGGTGGGGCGACGATCCGCCGTTTCACGTGCCGGTCTTCGTGCTCACCCACCACGCGCGCGAGCCGCAGCCGATGAAGGGCGGCACCACGTTCCATTTCGTCACCGACGGGATCGAGTCGGCACTGACCCAGGCTCGGGCGGCGGCGGGCGACGGCGACATCTCGATTCACGGCGGTGCGACCACGATCAACCAGTACCTCGCCGCAGGCCTGGTCGACGAGCTGCGGTTGCACATCGTGCCGTTCACCCTCGGTGCCGGCGTGCGGTTGTTCGAGGGCGTCCCGCCGCTGAACCTCGAACAACTGACGTCGCGGGCGGCGAGCACGGTCCTGCACGTGACCTACCGGGTGCTGCCCTCGACGGCTACCTGACGACGCCCGGCCTGAGCGCGCGGACGGCGATTCAGCGGGCCCCCCGGACCAGGTGGTACAGGGTTCGGCGCAACGCCGGCCAGTCGTCGACGAGCGCGTGCCGGACGGCACCGACGGCGTCGACGGCGGTCACCCCGTTGCCCAACGCCGCGTGCAGGGCGTGGACGGCGCCGGCGCGGCCCGCAGCCGCGCGTCCAGATCGGGCTCGTGGTGGCCGAAGTTCGACGGCGGCCTCGGATCAGGCGGAATCACCCCGAGCCGCACCGTCACCCACGGCCCGGCCTGCGGATCGGCCCCCTCGTCGCTCATCCACTCCGCCGGCAGCCGGACACCGGTCCGCCGCTCCACGAACGCCATCGCCGCGGGTCGCACGTGCCCAGTGCCCCGCGCGGCGCGTACGTCGTCCAGGTCGTCGGCGAACGCGGACGGGTCGTCGCCGTGCCGCCGTTCGGGGTCGTTCAGGTCCATCCAGGCGAGCACCCTGCCGTACACCGCGTACGTGACGCCGCCGTTGCCGTTGATGGTCCAGTCAATCGTGTGCACCCGCGTGCCGTCGCTGAGCCAGCGCAGCATTTCAGGCCGGCTCAACGCACAGCCGTTGTCCTGGAACACCACCACATCGGGGCCGATCTGGGCCAGGTCGGCAAGCTCGCCCGACTGGTCGCCGCCCGGCTCGACGCGCTCGGCCGCAGGCGTTCGATAGCCCCGTCGACAGTGGCCCCGGCACTGGCTGGCTGCACCACGGCCCAGCTCAGCCCCTCGGCGAGCCGCTCCCGATCGGCCAGAAATCCGTCGTAGTAGCGCACCGCCTCGGACACCATCGGAACACCGTACGACGATCATGGCCGCTGGTGGTGCCGCCGGACACGTCCCGCCGGCCACTCGGCGCACTCCGCAGGCCAACGCCCTCGGCGTCGTAGACATCGACCGCCGTAGGATCCCCGCCGTGGGATATTCGGTGTGGCCCTCCGGCCGTCTGCACCTACCGGAGTCGGACGACACGGCCGCGGTCGCCGCTGTCAAAGCCGCCCTGACCGAACGAGATAATTGGTACCGGCCCGACGCGTCCGCGTCGGATGAGACGCTCACCGACATCGCGGAGATAGCCAGAGCCTCGATCACCCGCGACGGGGACTGGGTCGAGTTCGGCCACGACGACGAGGGCGACCCCAAGTGGTCGGACCGGGCCACGGCCTTCTACGTCGCGATCGCGCCGTTCGTTCGCTCCGGGGTCGTCGACATCGAGGGCGAGGACGGCGCTCGCTGGTCCTACACCTATGTTGCGGGGCAACTGACTCAGCAGGGTTGGAACGGTTGGGACGGCTCCATCGAGCCGTTCGGCGAGTACGTGGATCTACCACCCCAGGACCACCCGTAGTCCTGCCGGACGGGGTGTGGTCAGCGTGTCCGGGTCTCCCATACCGGGCGCTGGGGCTCGTCGTTGTGGACGACGATGTCGGCGTGCTGGGTCGGCCGGGCGGTAGCGAAATAGAGCTGTTGGGACGGGATGTAACGGTGCCGCCAGCGCCGTTCGACGTCAGCCCGGGATGACACCCGGCGCTCCCGGAACACGGCACGATCCTTGCCTCGCTGGGCAATCAAGGATGGGCATCAATCGTAGTTGCGTCAGGCGCCATGCCGTCCGCCATCACAAGCCTCCCCCGCAATGAAGCCACACCTATAACGAGATGGGATTGGGAGCTCTGGAAGCGACTAGCCGATCGCGGCCCAGATTTTGGCGACTACGCCATCGCACACCCGGAGATGCAAGGACCTGTGCCCCGCGGCCCCATTCCCAGCCTCAGGTACACCACGAGCGACAACTGGTGGATCTACCGTTGGGCCCGTAACGAGACCGGCGGCAACGACAGTTTCTATGATCTGTGCAAAGCCCTAGTCGCCTCCGACCATTGGCCGGCCGAGGGGGCAGATTTCTCGTGGGGCGACAGTGAACTCGCGCGATGCGCGAGACGGCAGCCGGGGCCAGGGAACGCAACGCAGTGGCGAGCGTGGGGAACTTCCCATCACCTCGCACACGTCATGAACGAGTTGGCCAGTCCTCCCGCGCCCTAAGCACGCGCCGTACCTCCGCCTGCAACTCCCCCAACTCAAGAGTCTCGGCGAGGCGTTCCCAGAAAAACCATCTCGGCACCTTCGACAAGCCGCCGTGGTTGCCGCGCTCTCTCAGTAGAGCCATTGCTTCGTCCCGCCAGAGCAACTGCGCCACAGAGAATGGATTAGGACAGGGGTTACGGCTGCCACGGCGGACGTTCCGAATCCGGACTGCACGTTTACCAGGAGCGGCGAGCCAGACACCCCACCACGAGGGAACCATTTTTGAGGCTTGGTCGAGATAGCGGTCGACCGTCACCAACGAGGCCCGGTCGAGCACCCTACTATAGAGCTCGGCCTGCACTTCTAGCCGACTCAATTTATCTTCATCGCTTTTGATCTCGAAGCCGGATATATGGCCATTGATGACTGCCACGTCTACTCTGGTTCGGCCAGCACAAAGGCCCAGCTCGTGTCGAATATAAGTGTCGGGATCCGATTGATATTTCGAGACAAGGAGAGCCGTTAGCGCCTGACGAATATCGCTATCACGCATCCCGCCTCCTTCTTCACTCGGTGCTGCTCCGACCGCCAATACTTCCATAAAGGGTTCAGTGCATCTAGCACCTGTCGCCTGCCTGAGCGTCCGGCCGAGCAGGTAGGTGATTCGGAGCAACACTTCAGCACGGCGGCCTGGCCGCCGAGAGCACCGCACCACGAGTGGCACCACGCCAAGATCACTGATCTAGCGGTTTACCTGGTGGGGCGGGCGGGACTCGAACCCGCGACCGAGGGATTATGAGATCAAGATGGGCGACCCGGCGACCTGCTGGGCTGTGCCCCTACCAGCGGGAACACCTTCCGGCATCTCTCACCACTCCCCTGCCGTCTGGGGACCTCTTGCGGACTGAGTGCGGACCGTTGACGGTCAACAGAGGCTACGGCCTCTGCCTATGGGTAGGCTTCGGACGTGGCGGAGCAGGGTTGGCGTGAGCTGACGCCAAAGACTATGCCCGCCCTTCTCTCCGTCGTGGACTGCGGCGACGGATGCATCCGGGAGTTGACGCTGAGGTCAACCTACGGACCCGATGCCGCGCAATCTGCATCCGTGGTCGTTGACGTCCAGCGCGCGTTTCAGCCCGGATGGGTACAGCTCACGATCGAGCTGAGCGGCTTGGTGCACCGCAAGATTGTCGACATCAACACCTTCTCCTGGGTGATGCTCGATCAGCCCCAGGTGGTGCGGGACGACGCTGGCCTCTTGCACCTAGACCTCGATCCCACGGGTGATATTCGGACACCTGATGACATGGCGCAGCACTCCCACGTGTACCTGGCCGCAAGGGAACTGAGATGGCGGCTCGACCCCCTACCAGCAAGCTAGCTACTCGCGGGCTGCGCGGACCGCAGCAGGCATGAAGATTCCCCTGCGGCATCGCCGCCTGTACGTGTGGAAGCGGATCTCCTCGTCGGGCAGTCGCCAGACCGTCCAGCCTCCCCGGACGGGGCCAAGGTCGTTCGTCCGGTAGGGCGCTCCACCTTGTCCCGTCGGGGAGCTGGTAGCCCTTGTGGTGCCCGAC
>NZ_JAEVHL010000226.1 GCF_016803395.1 Micromonospora tarensis
CGTTGGCCGCGCCGAGCACCCGGCCGGGCGGTCTGCGCCGCCGAGGCGGCCCGCTCCAGCAGGTCGGCCGCCTCCGCCAGGTGTGCCTCCGGCAGCTCGTAGGTCAGCTCGGCGAGCGCCTGCACGGCACCGGTCAGCCGGGCCCGGAGCGCCTCCTGCGGGGTGGCCAACCGCCACACCGCCGGCAGCGCCCGGGTCACCATCGGCGGCGCGAAGTTGAAGAAGGCGGCGATCACCGGTGCCGCCTCGGTGGCGCCCAGCGGCGCGGCCCGACCGGCGAAGTAACCCCGCCAGTAGCCGCGCAGCCCGACCGCCTCGAACGCGGCCCGGGCCCGGGGGTGCAGGTAGGTGACCGCGTGCACGGGCTCGACGTACGCCCACATCAACCGGGCGGTCCGCCCCGACTCGTCAAGCGCCGTCATCTGCCCTCCGCGTCCCCGGTTACGGATGCTCACCCCGGGCGGCGGACCGCCCGGGGTGACGCCGAACCTACTGCCGGTGGGCGACGGGCCGGAAGCCCCATGTGAACAACTCCATCGCGGCCCGGCGACAACCGGGACGACCCGGACAGGTCACTGGGCGGCGAGCACGTCCACCACGAAGCGCAGCGGACCGGTCGGGCGTCCGCCGGCGTTCGCCGCGTCGTTGCCGTACGCCAGCTCGCCCGGGATGTCGAGCTGCACCCGGCTGCCCACGGTCACGCCGACCAGGCCCTGGTCCCAGCCGGGGATGACCTGACCCACGCCGATCGGGAAGGAGGCCGGCTGCCCGGACGTCCAGGAGGAGTCGAACTCCTTGCCGTCCTTGAAGAACACCCCGACGTAGTTCGTGGTGATGGTCTGGCCCTTCTGCACGGCCGCGCCCTTCCCCTTGATCAGCGGGGTGACCGTGAGCTTCTTGAGTTCACCAGTGCCCGGCGTCACCGTCGGCTTGGTGCCCAGCGCCGGGTCGGCGCCCTCGGGCAGCTGCGGGGCGGGGGGCGCGGCCGCGTCGGGGGCCGGAGCCGAGGCGGACGGGGTCGCGTCGGCCTGGTTCTTAGGCTTGTCGTCGCCCCCGCCGATGGTCACGAAGACCGCGATCAGCACCCCGACCACGGCGACCGCGGCGAGGCCGCTGGCCCACGCGTTGCGCTTCCGCCTCGCGTCGGCGGCCTTCTTCGCCGCCAACTGGGCGGCCAACCGGCGCCCCGACTTGGTCGCCGGGCTCTGGTCTGGGCCCGTCTGCTGCGTCCGCTCGCTCACGTCGTCGACTCCCTGCTGCGAAGTGTGGCCGGCACCCGGTGCCGGGGGGAAAGCCGACGCACACGGTACCCGCATGGCGGCCCACCGTGCCCGCCGCCGACGCCTCGGATCGCCCAGCCCGGCAGTTCCGGAACCTTCCCGGGCGTTATTCCGGGACGACCATGAAGTCGGTCACGAACGAGGTGATCCGGCCGTCGGCGGTGCGGCCGATCCAGGTGCCGTAGCAGCCGTCGCCCCAACCGGTGGCCACCGTGACGACGTTGGCCCCACTGGCCTCGTCCAGCACGGCGGTGATCAGACCGGGCACCGGGGACGCGGGCAGTTCGTTCGGGATGAAGACCTCCTCGACCCGGTCCTCGTCCCAGCCTTCCAGTGCGGCGAGCGCGGTCGGATCGGCGAGGGTACCGGCCCCGGCGTCCACCCCGTACCCGAAGTAGTCGTCAGCGCCGAGCGTGGCGACATCCTGGTCGCCCGCGACGGCCGGCTCCCAGCGGGCGGTCGGCTCGTCGGAGACGACCAGCTCGAACGCGGCCACCCGCCGGTCCACCTCGGCGTCCTCGCGCAACACCACGGCCACCCAGGCGCGGGCGGGATATTGCCCGGGCGGCACGGTCACCGTGAACGGCTCGGCCTCGGGGCAGACCAACGGGTCGCAGCCGACCACCCGGCCGGTCGGCAGCACGATGTCGTCCACCGGGTGGACCTCGATCAGGTAGCCGCCGTGCTCGTCGGTGAAGCGGGCACCGGGCGTCAGCAACCGGTCCAGGTCAGGGGTGTACGGCATTGGGGCTCCTCCGGTCGCCAGCAGCCGGCGGAGCGTACCCGGCCCGGCGGACACCGCCGCCGCTGCCGTCGGCGTCAGGCGCTCTTACGGGGTGCGGTCTTGCGCGCGGCCGTCTTCTTCGCCGGCTCCGCCTTCTTCGCGGCGGTCTTCTTGGCGGCGGTCTTCTTCGCCGGCTCGGCGGTCTTCTTCTCGGCCGTCTTCTTCGCCGCGGTCTTCTTCGCGGGCGCCTTGGCCGCCTTCCGCTCGGCCGCCTTCTGCGCGGACCGGGCCGACGAGATGGGCGTCGGCTCGCCGCCACCACCGCCGCCACCGGCGGGCTGCTCGCCGCGCGCCGCCTTGGCGCGCTCCACCGAGGCCTTCAACGCCGCCATCAGGTCCACCGCGGCGGCCGGCGCCTCCTCGACCTCCTCCGGCTGGACGACCTCCCGACCCTCCACCTTGGCGTCGATGACCTCCTGCAACGCGGCCCGGTAGTCGTCGGTGAAGACGTCCGGTTCGAACTCGCCGGTCATCGAGTCGATCAGCGAGCTGGCCATCGCCAGCTCCGGCGGACGCACCTTGAGGTCCTCGTCGAGGAAACCGAAATCCGGGGTACGGATCTCGTCCGGCCAGAGCATCGTGTTGAGCAGCAGCACACCCTCGCGGACCCGCAGCGTGGCGAGCTGCTCGCGCTGGCGCAGCGCCACCTTGACGATGGCCACCCGCTCCGAGTTGATCAGCGCGTCGCGCAGCAGCACGTACGGCTTGGTCGCCGCGCCCTCCGGCTCGAGGAAGTACGCCTTGTTGTAGAGGATCGGGTCGACCTGTTCGGCCGGCACGAACTCCAGCACGTCGATCGCCCGTGAGCTGGTCAGCGGCAGGTCGGCGAAGTCCTCGTCGGTGAGGATCACCATCTCGCCGCCGCCGATGTCGTAGCCCTTGGCGATGTCGTCGTAGGTGACCTCCTCGCCGCAGACCGAGCAGGTGCGCTTGTAGCGGATCCGGCCGCCGTCCTCACGGTGCACCTGGTGGAACCGAATGTCCTTCTCCTCGGTCGCGGAGTAGAGCTTCACCCCGATCGAGACGAGCCCGAACGACACGGCTCCCTTCCAGATGGCACGCATCCTGCGCTCCCTTCCCCGGTATCGACCATGCTCGCATCCGAAAGAACCGGACGCGAGGTGTTCGGCCTGCTACTACAGTCGGGTCGTGCCCGGCGCGCCGCTCAAGCCGATGCTCGCGATGACCGGGCCGCTCCCGGCGGGTGACGGCTGGGCGTACGAGTTCAAGTGGGACGGGGTCCGCGCGCTCGCCGACATCTCCGGTGGTGCCCAGCACCTGTATGCCCGTTCCGGCGTGGAGATCACCGCCGCGTACCCGGAGTTGGCCACCCTGCCCGAGCAGGTCGACGACGCGCTGCTCGACGGCGAGGTGGTGCTGCTCGGCGAGAGCGGGCAGCCGTCGTTCACCGCGCTGGCCGAGCGGATGCACGTCCGGGACCGGATCAAGGCGGCCCGGCTGGCCGCGGTGATGCCGGTGACGTACATGATCTTCGACCTGCTCCGGCTCAACGGCGACGACCTGACCGGCTGGCCGTACCAGCGCCGCCGCGAGGCCCTGGACGCGCTCGCCCTCGGTGGCCCCCGGTGGGCGGTGCCGCCGATGTTCGCCGACGGGCCGGCCACCTACGAGGCGGCCGGCGAGCACGGTCTGGAGGGGGTGATGGCCAAGCGGATCGCTGCCGTCTACCGCCCGGGGGTGCGCTCGCCGGACTGGGTGAAGGTCAAGCTGGAGGTGACCGGCGACTTCGTGGTCGGCGGTTGGCGACCGGGCGCGCGCCGGATCGGTGGGCTGCTGGTCGGGGTGCCCGGCCCGGACGGCCGGTTGATCTACCGGGGTCGGGTCGGCGGCGGGATCGGCGCGGCCATCGAGCGGCAGCTCCTCGCCGAGCTGGAGCCGCTGCGCTCCGGCGGGTCACCGTTCGCACCCGGTGTGCCGCGCGAGGATGCCCGGGGCGCCATCTGGGTAACACCCCTGGTGGTGGTGGAGGTGAAGTACGGCCAGCGCACCCCCGACGGCCGGCTGCGCTTCCCCCGGGTGCTGCGGTTGCGCCCGGACAAGCCTCCCGAGGAGGTCGACGATGCCGGCTGAGCGGCTGCGGGTGGACGTCGAGGGCCGCGCGTTGGAGCTGTCCAACCTGGACAAGGTGCTCTACCCGGCGGCCGGCTTCACCAAGGGCGAGGTGATCGACTACTACACCCGGATCTCCCCGGTGCTGTTGCCGCACCTGCGGGACCGCCCGGTCACCCGGATCCGGTTCCCCAACGGGGTGGACGACAAGTCGTTCTTCGAGAAGAACACGCCGGCCGCGACCCCGGACTGGGTGCGGGTGGAGAACCTGCCCGCGCCCGGGTCGACAAAGGGCCGGGAGACCATCGACTACGTGATCGCCGACGACCTGCCCACCCTGGTCTGGCTGGCCAACCTGGCCGCGTTGGAGCTGCACACCCCGCAGTGGAAGGTCGGCGAGCACCCGGACATGATGGTCGTCGACCTGGACCCGGGGCCGCCGGCCGGGCTCGCCGAGTGCTGCCCGGTGGCGGTGCTGATGCGCGACCGCCTCGCGTCCGACGGCATCGAGTCGTACCCGAAGACCTCCGGCAAGAAGGGCATGCAGCTCTGCTGCCCGATCGCCGGCAACCAGTCCGCCGATGTCGTCTCCGACTACGCCAAGCGGATCGCCCAGGAGTTGGAGCAGGCGCATCCGAAGCTGATCGTGTCGAAGATGGCGAAGAACCTGCGCCCCGGCAAGGTCTTCATCGACTGGAGCCAGAACAACGCGGCGAAGACCACTGTCGCCCCGTACTCGCTGCGGGCCCAGTCGGTGCCGTCGGTGTCGACGCCGCTGACCTGGGACGAGGTCGAGGCCGGCGCTCGCGGCCGGAAGCCGGCCGTCCGCCAGTTCACCGCCGCCGAGGTCCTGACCCGGGTCGACGAGTACGACGACCTGCTCGCCCCACTGCTCGACGGCGGCCCGGAGCTGCCGGCGCGCTGACGGCTGCCGACGATGTCCGGCAGCCGCGACAACCTTCGGGGGCCTCGCGGCGTGTAAGGCGCGTGACGGACCAACAGCAACCACTGTCCGCGGCGGACCGGTCCTACGTCGCGTTCGTCGAGGTGGCGTGGCAGCTAGGAACCGCGCGGCCCCGGCATCCACGCTTGTGGACGCCGGGCCGAGTCGGCCGCCGGATCAGCGGCGGCCGAAGACCGTGCGGCTGGAGCCGAGGCGCAGCAGCACCGTCTCACCGGTGGTGGCCAACGGGATCAGCTCGCGGCGACGGGAACAGCCGGCGAAGCACGGCGCAGCCGCCACCAGGCACCGCCGACCAGGGCGGCCGTGATGACGGTGACCGCGACGTCGCCGGCCAGGGCCGCCGCCGGGGAGGCCGGGGAGTACGGCGGCACCAGGTACGCGAACGCCGCGGCGGTGACCAGGCCCGCAGTGCCCGCAACGAGCACGTGCCGCTGCCCCCAACCGCTGCCCGACGACCAGTACGCGATCAGCCCTCCGACGGCGGCGGCGAGCGACAGAGCGATGGCCATCCCCGGCCAGCCGGGCGTCAGGTCAGCGCCGAAGCGGACGAGGACGACCAGCAGACCCACCCAGAGCGGATGCGGCACCGGACGGGCCCGGCGCGGGTGAGCGCGGCGCCAGCGGGGCAGCAGGGCGGTCGCGACCAGGGCGAGGACCACCACGGCGGCGAAGGCCAGTTGGAGCGGGCTCGCCAGGAAGTTCTTCCGGCCGCTGCTGTCGGAGAAGACCAGCAGGCTGCCGAGCAGGTAGACCACGCCGACCACGGCGAGACCGGGCTGGCCCAGCCACGGCCGCAGCCGCCGCTGCGACCCGAGGAACGACTCGATCAGCACGATCGGCGCGCAGATGGTCAGCACGATGTGGTTGCCGACGTAGTCGAACGCCTGCCGGAGGCTGAATTCGAGCCCCGGCACCAGCGTCGCCTCGGCGGCGGCGCGGCTTTCGGCGTACTGGGTGTCGTCGAGGTAGTCGGGGTTGAACAGCGACTGGTCGACCAGGCCGGCCTGGAGCACACCGAACGCGGCGGCGAGCAGCACGATGGTCGGCCACCCCGCGCCGAGGTGCCGGGCGGTCTCCCGGATCAGGATCGCCGCCCCGCCGTACATCGGGCCGAGGAAGATCAGCACCGGGAGGAAGTCGTCGATGGCGAAGCCACCCCACGAGCACTCGGCCGCCCACGGCGCGAGCAGCAGCAACGCGACCACCGGCAGGAGCCGCCGACGCAGTGGCAGTCGATCAGCGGCGACGGGGCGGTCAGCGGCGGCGAAGCGGTCTGCGGCGACGGGGCGGTCAGCGGCGGCGGGATGGTCGGCGGCGACGGGGTCAGGCTCGCGCGGCATGGGCGCTCCTCAGCGACGTTTCGGGGGTCACCGCCACCGTGCGCGGGCCACCCGGTCACCCGATACGGCCATCGGCCGCCGACCGGTGCGACCAAAGTCGTTGAGTACTGTGATGCCGACATCGACCCGGGGAGCGTGGAGATGCAGCCAACCGTCACGGCCGACCTGGCGGCCCGGCCCGTCGAGGCCGAGCATCCGCTGCTCAGCTACCGCGACGAGGCGACCGGCGAGCGCGTCGACCTGACCGCCCAGCAGGTCGGCCAGTGGGCGGCCCGCAGCGCGAGCCTGCTGCGGGACGGCTGCCGGCTCGGCCCCGGCAGCCGCGTAGCGGTCCTGCTGCCGCCGCACTGGCGTACCGCCGCGGTGTTGTTGGGCGCCTGGGCCTCGGGCCTGGCGGTGTCGTTCCGACCGCGCGCCACCGCGGGCCTGGCGGTGCTCGAACCGGGCGGTGACCGGCCGTTCGACGCGGTTTTCGTGACGCCGGAGCGGCAGGACGACTGGCTGGAGGACGTGCCGGACGCGACGCACCGCTACCTCGTCGGCACCGGGCCGGGGCGGTTGACCGACGTGCCGTTGGGCTGGTTGGACTGGTCCGCCGAGGTGCTCCGCCACCCCGACATCACGCCCGACCACACTTCCATCCACCCGTCGGACCCGGCCAGCGCGGACGGCACCACCTACGGCCAGTGGGGTGCGCTCGCCCAGGAGGTGGCCGGGATGCTCGACCTGCGCGCCGGTGACCGACTGCTGGTCGACGCCGCCGAGCACGAGCAGCCGCTGAAGTGGTTGCTGGCACCGCTCTCGGCCGGCGCGTCGGTGGTCATCAGCGCCAACCTCGACCCGGCCCGGCGGGACGCGATCATCGCCGCCGAGCAGGTGACCCGGGTGCTCTGACGCACCCCGGACCGGCCAAACAGCGCTCCGCGACGCTGTTCCGTTACATCGGCATCTGCCCTGATCAGAGGGGCTTTTGTCGATGTCGTCGGCGCGTTCTCATACCCGAACAGCGACGTCATCGACACCGCACCGCCTCCCTCACCGAAAGGTGCACCGATGCGCAGAAGATCGACCTTCCGACTGGCGGTTCTCACCGCCACCGCCGCGACGTTCCTGGCGTCCGGCGGTGCCTCCGGGGCGCTCGCCACGGCCGCGCCCGCGCCCGCCTCCCCGGGCGTCACCGCGTGTGAGCCGGGCGCCGACGCGCACAGCGCCGCCCGGGTAGCCGAGGGCGCCACCGCCCAGGAGCCGGAGCTGTACCCCAAGAACGAAGCCAACGCCTATGGCGTGATCAAGGACGCGCCGCGCCTGGCAAACGGCAGCGTCACCGTGCCGACGGTCTTCCACATGATCTCCGACCATCCGCTCACCGCGGCCGAGACGACCAGGTGGAACACCCTGATCGCCGCGCAGATGGCGGTGCTCAACGACTCGTTCGCCGGCCGCACGGCGGGCGACGCCGCCAACACTCCGTTCCGGTTCTCGCTCGTCGACACCACGTGGACGGTGAACAGCGCCTGGTACACGGTCGTGCCGGGCAAGAACGAGCGGGACATGAAGAAGGCGCTGTACACCGGCGACTCGACGACCCTGAACGTGTACGCGGCCAACATCGGCGACGGGCTGCTCGGCTGGGCGTACTTCCCGAAGGGCTACAACAACGGGCGCGACTACATCGACGGCGTGGTGATGCTCGACGAGTCGATGCCCGGCGGCACCGCCGGCAAGTACGCCCTCGGTGACACGCTGACGCACGAGGTCGGGCACTGGCTGATGCTGGAGCACACCTTCGCGCACGGCTGCTCCGCCTCCGGCGACTTCGTCGCGGACACCCCGCGCGAGGCCGCCCCGCAGTTCGACTGCCCGGTGGGCGCGGACACCTGCACCGCGCCCGGGCTGGACCCCATCCACAACTTCATGGACTACACGCAGGACTCCTGCATGAACATGTTCACCGCCGGGCAGGCCGACCGGATGAGCGACGCCTGGGTGGCGTTCCGGGCCGGCGGCGCCGGATAGCCCAGGGAACCCGCGTCGGGGTCGACGGGTCGCGCGACGGCGGCTCGTCGACCCCGTTCTGCTTCACCGGTCCGGTGGAGCCGCCAGGTTCCGCGAACCTGCACGTTTTGCCTGCCCACACCCAACACGTTGATCGACTCGGGTTCCACGAAACCGGGGCATCAAAGCGCCCCGGACACCGCGACTTCCTGAAAACCGAGTCGATCAAGGCCGCGCGGGTCAGTCGACGGTCGGCAGCTTCGGGCCGAGGACGTCGTCGGCGTCGACGATCGTGTACGCGTACCCCTGCTCGGCGAGGAAGCGCTGCCGGTGCGCGGCGTACTCCGTGTCGATCGTGTCCCGGGACACCACCGTGTAGAAGTGCGCCTGCCGGCCGTCGGCCTTCGGCCGCAACACCCGACCGAGCCGCTGCGCCTCCTCCTGGCGGGAGCCGAACGTCCCGGACACCTGGATCGCCACCGCCGCCTCGGGCAGGTCGATGGAGAAGTTGCCGACCTTGGAGATGACCAGGGTGCGGATCTCACCGGTGCGGAAGGCGTCGAAGAGCCGTTCCCGCTCCTTGTTCGTGGTCGAGCCCTGAATGATCGGCGCGTCCAGGTATTCGCCGAGCTGGTGCAGCTGGTCGATGTACGCCCCGATCACCAACACCTGGTCGTCCGGGTGCTGGTCGACAAGCGCCTTCACCACCGGCAGCTTGGTGCGGGCGGTCGCCGCCATCCGGTAACGCTCCTCGGCCTCCGCCGTCGCGTACGACATCCGCTCCGCGTCGGTAAGGGTCACCCGGACCTCGGTGCACTCGGCCGGGGCGATCCAGCCCTGCGACTCGATGTCCTTCCACGGCGCGTCGTACCGCTTCGGGCCGATCAGGCTGAACACGTCACCCTCGCGGCCGTCCTCGCGTACCAGAGTCGCGGTGAGGCCCAGCCGGCGGCGGGCCTGGAGGTCCGCGGTGAACCGGAAGATCGGCGCGGGCAGCAGGTGCACCTCGTCGTAGACGACCAGGCCCCAGTCGCGGGCCCCGAACAGGTCGAGGTGGGTGAACGCGCCGCCGCGCCGCGAGGTGAGCACCTGGTACGTGGCGATGGTGACCGGGCGGATCTCCTTGCGCTCGCCCGAGTATTCCCCGATCTCCTCCTCGGTCAGCGAGGTGCGGGCGATCAGCTCCCGCTTCCACTGTCGTCCGGCGACCGTGTTGGTGACCAGGATCAGTGTGGTCGCCTTCGCCTCGGCCATCGCCGCCGCGCCGACCAGGGTCTTGCCGGCGCCGCAGGGCAGCACCACCACACCCGACCCGCCGGCCCAGAACGCCTCGACGGCCTCCCGCTGGTACGAGCGCAGCGTCCACGGCTTGCGCCCGTCCTTGCCGGCCTCGGCCAGCTCGATCGGGTGCGCCTCACCGTCGACGTAGCCGGCCAGGTCCTCCGCCGGCCAGCCCAGCTTGAGCAGCGCCTGCTTGAGCCGGCCACGCTCGGACGGGTGCACCCGGATGGTGTCGTCGTCGATCTTGTCGCCGAGCATGCCGGCGAGCTTCTTGCTCTTGGCCACCTCGATCAGCACGAGTCGGTCCAGGGCCCGCAGCACCAGCCCGTGCGCCGGATCGTTGGCCAGCTGGAGCCGGCCGTACCGGTCCATCGTCTCGGCCACGTCCACCAGCAACGCGTGCGGCACCGGGTAGCGGGAGTACTTGATCAAAGAGTCGACCACGCCCTCGGCGTCGTGCCCGGCCGCGCGGGCGTTCCACAGGCCCAGCGGGGTCAGCCGGTACGTGTGCACGTGCTCCGGCGAGCGCTCCAGCTCGGCGAACGGCGCGATCGCCATCCGGCAGGCCTGCGCGTCGGGGTGGTCGATCTCCAGCAGCAGAGTCTTGTCCGACTGCACGATCAGTGGTCCACCGCTCACGCCAGCGTCCTCTCCTCGGTTGGTCGTCCGGCCGGAACGGGTCGCATACCCGCCGCTGGCCGACCATCCAGTGTTGCACGATGCGGGATGGCCGGAGAAAAATGCGCACCGCGCGCAACCGTGACGCCATTCTCGAACGTCTAACAAGGGGACGACTGTCAGGGGAGGTTCCATGAAGCGCGTTCGGATCACTTCCCGGCTGGTCGCCATGGTGGTGGTCGTGCTGGTCGGCGCGGGTGCGTGCGCGTTCGATCCGCAGTCCGGCGGGAGTGGTGGCGGGGGAGCCGCCCCAGCCGGTGCGGCGGAGGCAACGGGGGCGAGCGGCACGTCCGGGCCGGACCAGCGCGGCCGACCCACGCC
>NZ_JAEVHL010000227.1 GCF_016803395.1 Micromonospora tarensis
CGGGTCGGTGGGCGGCGGGTCGGTCGGCGGCGGCGTCGTGGTCGGCGGGGTGGTGGTGCCACCGTTGCAGGTCACGCCGTTGAGGGTGAACGAGGTCGGCTTCGGGTTGCTGCCGCTCCACGCGCCGTTGAAGCCGAGGGTCGTCGACGCGCCGGTGCCGAGGCTGCCGTTGTAGGACAGGCTCTGGGCGGTGACCTGGCTGCCGGACTGGGTGTACGTCGCTGCCCAGCCCTGCTGCACGCGCTGGCTGGAGTTGGGGAAGGTCCAGCCCAGCGTCCAGCCGTTGACCGGGTCGCCGAGGTTCTTGATGGTGATGCTCGCGGTGAAGCCGCCCTGCCAGTCGTTGCTCGTGTACGCGACGTCGCACTGGGTCGCGGCCTGCGCCGCGGTGACCGGGATCGTTACCAGCCCGCCGGCGACCAGGGCACCCGCGCCGGCGAGCGCGAGCGCCCGGCGTGGGCCGGACAGCCTTCTCCACACATTCATGCCACTGATCTCCTTGGGCGAGACCGGGCCCAGGTGCGGCCCGGCGGGACGGCCCGGTGGGCGTCCTGGACGGACGGCCTCCGGCGCCACGGGATTATTTGGGGGCGCCCGACCCGGACGGGCGATGGTGGTGATGGTGGTGCCCGGCCGTTGCGTCGGCCGGTCGATCGTCGGCGGGACGTCGCCCGGTGAAACCGGTGCCCTCGACTCCCCTGCCTGCGCGGTGTGGCTCATCGAACCGCGTTCGACGATTCTTGCATGGGAGCGCTTCCATGGCAATGGCTCGATGCGTTGGCCACGGTGTGTTCGGACGATACCTCCGGAAGCACCCGACCGGCACAGGTCAACCCTGATCCGCCGGGAGCGGACGAGCCACCCGGGTCGGGGACGGCCGACGCGAGGTAACCGGAAGCGGCTACGGCTCCCGAGACGCCGCTCCACGCGGCGAAAGGCGCGTAGCACCCCTTCGCCTCTTACTGGGCCAAAGGTCAAAACACGAATCTTTCACTTCATAAGTCATGAAACGGTCTAACGTCGGTCTTAGCTCGGTTGTCGCCGGGCACAGGACAACAGGGATGGAGTGACGCAGGTCATGGCTAAGAAGATGCTCGGGAAGGTCGTTGCGGGTGCCGCGCTCGGCGGTGCATCGCTCCTGGTGTTCGCGCCGGGGATCGCGTACGCCGACGGCCACGACGACGGCAGGGACCGCGACGGAAAGGTCTACGCCAAGCCGCACGTCGTCAAGGCCGGCGACGAGGTCAAGCTCCTCGAGATCTGCCCGGATCGGCAGGAGCACGCGTACGTGTGGTCCAAGGTCACCGGCAAGGTCAAGCTCAAGCCGGTGCGCGACGACCGGGGCGAGGACCGCGAGTGGCGCGAGGAGGAGAACTCCTCCGACCACGACAAGGGCAAGGACGAGCACGGCAAGGACGACAACGGCAAGGACCACGAAGGCAAGGACGAGAACGGCAAGGACCACGAAGGCAAGGACGAGAACGGCAAGGACGAGAACGGCAAGGACGACAAGGGCAAGGACCACGAAGGCAAGGACGAGAACGGCAAGGACCACGAGGGCAAGGACGGAGAACGGCAAGGACGAGCAGGGCAAGGACGACAAGGGCAAGGACGAGAACGGCAAGGACGACAAGGGCAAGGACGAGCACGGCGGCCAGGGCGGCGGCGCTGCCGCTGACGCCTACGGCGACGAGGGCAGCAAGGACTGGAAGGGCGAGGAGCACGGTCAGGACGCGGACGACAGCCGCGACAAGAAGGACCGGGACTCCAAGGACGAGGACAAGAAGGACTGGGAGTCGAAGGACGAGCACGGCTCCGACGAGCGCGGCTACGGCTCCGACGAGCGCGGCTCGGACGAGCACGGCGGCTACGGCTCCGACGAGCACGGCTCCGACGAGCGCGGCTCCGACGAGCGCGGCTACGGCTCGGACGAGCGCGGCTCGGACGAGCGTGGCTCGGACGAGCGCAGCCGGGACCGGGAGCGCGAGTTCGTGTACTACGGCGACGCCAAGGTCGACAAGGACGCGAAGCCGGGCCGGTACGAGCTCAAGGGCTCGTGCGGCGAAGGTGAGCTGGTCGTGCTGCCGCACGGCGGTGTCGACGGCGGCGACGGTGGCGTCAGCACCGGCACCGACCGGGGTCTGGCCACCGGCGGAGCGAGCCTCCTCGGCGCTGCCGCGCTGGGCGGGATCGTGCTGATGCGTCGTCGGCGGACCGATGGTTCGCTCGTCTGACGTGGCGACGACACGGGCCGGCGGCCGTCACGGGAAACCGTGGCGTGCCGCCGGCACGGCCGTCGTCGTCACCCTGGCCATGATCGGTGCCGGCATGATCGGCGCCGCCGTGAAGACCACGCCCGGTCCCCGACCCCCGCAGCCGCTGGCCCAGGCCGGTCCTGCGGCCAGTACACCGGCGACCAGCACCGACGATGCTCCGTCCGTCGACCGGCAGCCGGCCGACCAGGGGGACGCACCAGCCGGGTTGGCCCGTTCCGCGCCGACCAGCATCGAGATCCCCCGGATCGGGGTCAACGCCACGATCATGTCGTTGGGCACCAACCCGGACGGCACCGTCCAGGTTCCCCCGCTCGAGCAGGCCGAGAAGGCCGGCTGGTACGAGCCGGGGGCGAGCCCCGGCGAGACGGGTAACGCGGTCATCGTCGGGCACGTGGACTCGGCAGTGCTCGGCCCGGCCGTCTTCTTCGACCTCGGTGCCCTCACGCCGGGCGACACCGTCACCGTCCGCCGGGCCGACGGGGTGCCGGCCACCTTCACTGTCGACTCGGTGAAGTCGTACCCGAAGACGGCCTTCCCCACCGAGTTGGTGTACGGACCCAGTGACCGGCCCAGCCTCCGGGTGGTGACCTGCGGCGGTCAGTTCGACCAGGCCGCCAAGAGCTACCCGGACAACATCGTCGTCTTCGCCACCCTGGCGGCGTGACCGGCGACGAAACGGAACGCGGTCCGGCGTACCCGACTCAGGCGGCCGCGCTGGTCCGCACCAGGGTGCGGATCTGGCGCAGCAGCACCGACAGGGCGGCGAGATCCGCCCGCGACTCGTCGAACTCCCCCATCGCCCGGCGAGCGCGGTGGATCGACGTCGCGTTCGACTGCTCCCACTGCTGCACCCGCTCGTGCGGCGGCAGCTCGTCCGGGGTGGAGTCGAGCACCTCCGCGGTGAGCGCGGCCAGCGCGGCGTACAGGTCGTACCGCAGCGCCATCCGGGCCAGCGTCTGCCAGCGGTCCTCCCGCGGCAGCAGGGAGATCTTCGACAGCAGCGAATCCACCCGGAACAGGTCGGACAGCACGAAGTAGACCGAGGCCACCTCGCTGACGTCCCGCCCGCTGGCGTTCGCCGTCTCCACCACGTCCATCAGACCGAAGCTGTACATCAGCCGGGTCGCCCGCTCGGCCAGCTCGCGGGGCAGCCCACGCTCGGTCATCGAGTCCATGTGCGCGACGATGCCCTGCCGCTCGTTGCCGTAGAACAGCTCCTCGAGCCCCGGCAGCAGCCGGGTGACCCCGTCGCGCAGCCGAGCGATCTCGGCCGGCACGTCGATCGGCGAACGCCGGTTGGAGACCAGCCACCGCACCGCCCGGTCGAGCAGCCGGCGAGTGTCCAGGTAGACGGTGGTCTGCAACTCCGGGGCCACCTTGTTGTCCAGCGCCTCCACCGCGTCCCACAGGTCGCGCAGGCCGAACACCTCACTGACCACCACGTACGCCCGGATCACGTCGGCCGCGCTGGCCGCCGTCTCCTCGACCACCCGGAAGATGAACGAGATGCCGCCCCGGTTGATCGCCTCGTTGACCAGGACGGTGGTGACGATGTCCCGGCGCAGCCGGTGTCGGCCCATCCGGTCGGCGAACCGTTCGCGCATCGGCGTCGGGAAGTAGTTGACCAGCACCTCGGTCGTCCACTCCTCGTCGGCCAACCCCTCGGTGAGGATCTCCCGCTCCAGGACGATCTTCACGTACGCGAGCAGCACCGCGAACTCCGGCGCGGTAAGCCCGGACTCGTTGCGGACCGCCAGCTCCTCGTCCGGCGGCAGCGCCTCCAACGCCCGGTCCAACGCGCCCGACCGCTCCAGGTCGTTGATCATCCGACGGTGCACCGGGAGCAGCGAGGCGGCCTGGGCCTGGGCGTTGTTGATCGCCCGCGCCTGGTCGTAGTTGTCCCGCAGCACCAGCTCCGCGACCTCGTCGGTCATCCCGGCCAGCAGCTCGTCCCGCTCGGCAGTGGTCAGCTCGCCGTCGGCCACCGCGGTGTTCAGCAGGATCTTGATGTTCACCTCGTGGTCGGAGGTGTCCACCCCGGCCGCGTTGTCGATGAAGTCGGTGTAGATCCGACCGCCGGTCAACGCGTACTCGATCCGGCCGAGCTGGGTCCAACCCAGGTTGCCGCCCTCGCCCGCCACCCGGCAGCGCAGGTTGCGGCCGTCCACCCGGATCGCGTCGTTGGACTTGTCGCCCACCTCCGCGTTGGTCTGGCTGGACGCCTTGACGTAGGTGCCGATACCGCCGTTCCAGAACAGGTCCACCGGGGCGGTGACGATCGCCTTCATCAGGTCCTGCGGCGACAGCTGCGTGACGCCCTCGTCCAGGCCGATCGCCGCCCGGACCTGCGGCGTGATCGGGATCGACTTCGCGGTACGCGGGAAGATGCCGCCGCCGGCCGAGATCAGCTCCGGGTTGTAGTCCTCCCAGGACGAACGGGGCAGGTCGAACAGTCGCCGGCGCTCCGCGTACGAGGTGGCGGCGTCCGGCTCCGGGTCGAGGAAGATGTGCCGGTGGTCGAAGGCGGCCACCAGCCGGATGTGCTCGGACAGCAGCATCCCGTTGCCGAACACGTCGCCGGACATGTCGCCGACGCCGACCACAGTGAAGTCCTGGGTCTGGGTGTCCAGGCCCAGCTCCCGGAAGTGCCGCTTGACCGACTCCCAGGCGCCCCGGGCGGTGATGCCCATCTTCTTGTGGTCGTAGCCGGCCGAACCACCGGAGGCGAACGCGTCGCCCATCCAGAAGTTGTGGTTCTTGGAGATCTCGTTGGCGATGTCGGAGAAGGTCGCGGTGCCCTTGTCGGCCGCCACCACCAGGTACGGGTCGTCGCCGTCGTGCCGGACCACGTCCTCGGGCGGCACGATCTGCCCGGAGACGATGTTGTCGGTGACGTCGAGCATCGCGCCGACGAACTCCTGGTAGCAGGCGACCGCCTCATCCCGGTCGCCCGGCTTCTGCTTCAGCACGAAGCCGCCCTTGGCGCCGACCGGCACGATCACGGTGTTCTTCACCATCTGCGCCTTGACCAGGCCGAGCACCTCGGTCCGGAAGTCCTCGCGACGGTCGGACCAGCGCAACCCGCCCCGGGCCACCGGCCCGAACCGCAGGTGCACACCCTCGAACCGGGGCGAGTAGACGAAGATCTCGAACTTCGGTCGCGGCGCCGGCAGGTCCGGGATGACCTGCGGGTCGAGCTTGAACGCCACGTACGCCTTGGGCCGCCCGTCGGCGCGCTTCTGGTAGAAGCTGGTCCGCAGGGTCGCCTCGATCAACGTCAGGTACGAGCGCAGGATCCGGTCCTGGTCGAGGCTGGCCACGTCGTCCAGCGCGGCACGGATCGTCTCCACCAGCTCGCCGCTGCGCTGCTGCCGCTGCTCGGCGCTCAGCTCACCCGGCGCGAACCGGGTCTCGAAGAGCTCCACCAGCAGCGCGGCGAGCTTCGGGTACGCGATGAAGGTCTGCTCCATGTAGTCCTGCGAGAAGACCGTGCCGGCCTGCCGCAGGTACTTCGCGTACGCCCGCAGCACCACCACCTGCCGCCAGGTCAGGCCACCCCGCAGCACCAGCTCGTTGAACCGGTCCACCTCGGCCTCGCCGCGCCAGGCCGCCGCGAACGCGTTCTCCACGTGCGGGCGCACCTCGGCCAGCTCGTGGTGCCCCTCGGGCAGCATCAGGCCGAAGTCGTACAGGTAGACCCGACCGTCGATCCGGTCCACCTCGTACGGGTGCTCGTCGACCACCCGGACGCCGAGCGAGTGCAGCACCGGCAGCACGGCCGAGAGCATCATCGGTTCGCCGTACCGGTAGACCTTGAACCGGACGTCCATCGCCTCGGCCAGGTCCGCGCCGGGCACCCGGGTGCCGGGCCGAGGGGCCAACTGCTTGCGGAACAGGTGCATCTCCAGCTGGCCGGGCTCCTCCAGCAGCTCCAGCTTCGCCAGGTCCTTCATCGCCTCGTACGGCGTGTGCCCGTCCTTGTACCCCTCGGGGAACGCGTCGGCGTAGCGGGTGAAGAGGTGCTTGGCCTGCTCGTCGCCGAGCTTGCGCTCCAGCACCAGCCGGTAGTCGTCGTCCCAGAGCCGGGTCGCGTCGGCCAACTCCTCGGCCAGCAGGTCCGCGTCGATCTCGCCGGGCGGCCGGGTCGGGTCGGTGCGGACGATGAAGTGCACCCGGGCCAGCATCGACTCGGTGACCCGGGTGGTGTAGTCCACCCCGACCCCGTTCAGCTCGCGCAGCAGGATGTCCTGCATGCGCAGCCGGTTCTGCGTGGTGAACCGGTCCCGGGGCAGGTAGATCAGGCAGGAGATGAACCGCCCGTACGCGTCCCGGCGCAGGAAGACCCGCAGTTGCCGACGGCCCGCCATCCGCAGCACGCCGATCACCGCGTGGTAGAGGTCGTCGGTCTTGATCTGGAACAGCTCGTCGCGCGGGTAGGTCTCCAGGATCTGGATCAGATCCTTGCCGGAGTGGCTGCGCTGGCTCAGGCCGGAGCGGTCCAGCACCTCGGCCACCTTGCGGCGCACCACCGGCAGCTCACGAACGCTGGTGCGGTAGGCGGCCGTCGAGAACAGGCCCAGGAAGCGCCGCTCGCCGATCACCTCGCCGGCCGAGTCGAAGATCTTGAAGCCGATGTAGTCGAGGTACGCCGACCGGTGCACGGTGGCACGGGAGTTGGCCTTGGTGATGATGAGCAGGCGCTTCTCCAGCACCTTCTCGTGCGCCTCGGGCGTCATCGAGGAGAGCGACCGCGCCTCCGGCGAATCGGAGCGCAGGATGCCCAGACCGGTGCCGAGCACCGCCTCCAACGCCTTGCCGTCGACCGGGTCGGCGGCGTCGCCACCGTCGGCGTCCACCAACCGGTACTCCCGGTAGCCGAGGAAGGTGAAGTGGTCCTGGGCGAGCCACCGCAGCAGCTCCACCGAGTCGGTGATGTCCTTTTCCGGCACCGGTGGACGGTTGTCGGAGGTGCGGGCCGAGGCCAGCTCGTCGGCGAGCGCGAGGGCACGCTGGCGCATCTTCGGCCAGTCCTCCACCGCCTCACGCACGTCGGTGAGCACCCGCTGCAACTCGCGGCGCAGCCGGTCCCGCTCGGCCGCGTCCCGGACCGGGTCGATCTCGATCCGCATCCAGCTCTCGATGATGTCGCCCGAGATCGCGTCGTCCGGCTCCACGTCCGCGGAGACCTCGGTGAGCCGGCCCAGCGGCTCCCGCCGCACCACCACCAGCGGGTGCACCAGCAGATGCACGTCGAGGTGGTACGAGTTGAGCAGCGCGGTCACCGAGTCGACCAGGAACGGCATGTCGTCCGTGACGATCTCGACGACTGTGTGGTGCTGGTCCGCGTGCGGTTCGTGAATCCGCAGCTTCAGCTCGCCCGGTACCCGCTGCTGGGCGAGGTCCCGGTGGGCCCGGGCCGCGTCGAGCATCTCCTCAGCCGTGAAACCGACCAGCTCCTCGTCCGGAGCGAACCGCCAGAAACGGCCGACAAGTGTCGCCGCGTCGTGATCGTCCCCCGCGAGCGCGACGGCCTGGGCCACCAGGCGCTCCGCGTTGGGAACGGGTTCGTCGAGCTCCGCGTCCTCCACGTCGTCGGCCAACGCCTCGGTCGGCAGGCCCAGATCGTAGATGGTGTCGATGCTCGACCCGGTCAGCCCGGTGACTCCCGTGTCGAGTCGGCCGTAGCCGTCCCCGTCGGTCGCCGAATCGAAGCTGTCATCGTCCCGGCCGGAGTCATCCTGCCGGAGGTCGGGTTCCGGTTTGATCGCCGGACGCCGGTCCATCGGTGCCACTCCCCTCGACCCACCGCGTTGTGGGTCACTCTGCCGCCCAGCCTAGGCCCTGCCGTTCTGCGCCTTCGTCGGCGGACCACTGGCCAGACGTCCGGATCGGGACTTTGTCCTTTCACCCGTTGCGGGTCCGAGGTTGGCCGGCTCCGGGATACCCCGCCACGCGATGTTCATCACACGGGCGGGGCCCGTCTTTGAGCGCGGCCGAGCACTCGGGGACGTTGGGGACGGCGTTCTCGTACTACCGTGCGAGGGCAGCACGAAATCGGAAGGACCAGCTTCATGTCTCTGTCGTACCCCCGGCCCCACCGGCCGAATCCCGCCCGTCGGCTGGCCGCCGCCGTCACCACGGCGCTGTTGGCGGCCGGGGTCCTGGCTGGTTGCTCGGGTGACGACGGGCCGGAACGCAGCGTCGACGCCTTCCTTGCCGGCTGGCGCAGCGGTGACCTCCAGGCGGTCGGCCTGATCGACCCGGTCGGCAACAAGCTGCCGTCGGCCGAGGTGGCGCGCGAGATCAAGGAACTCTCCGGCGAGCTGGCGGCCACCCCACCGACACTGACCCGCCGCGGCGAGCCGAAGATCACGTCGGACATCGCCACAACGACCGTCCAGGTGGAGTGGAACCTGCCCGGCCAGACCCGCTGGGCGTACGACCGGGAGCTGCGGCTCGCCCAGGGTGACGGCGACCAGTGGCAGGTCATCTGGGAGCCGAAGGTGCTGCACGAGCAGCTCACCAAGGGTGACCGGTTGGCGCTGCGGCGCGACGCCGGTGCCCGTGCGGGGGTGCTGGACAACGCCGGCAAGCCGCTGGTGACTCCCCGCCCGGTGGTGCGGGTGGGCGTGCAACCCAACGGCGTCGCCGACCTCAAGAAGCTCGTCAAGGACCTCGACGCGGCGTTCAAGGCGATCCGCCCGGCGCTGGTTCCCGGCGTCGACCTGGCCGACCTGCCGGCGCGGGTGGCCAAGGCCGAGCCGGGTGCCTTCGTGGAGGTGGTGTCGCTCCGCGAGGAGGCGTACCTCCAGATCAAGCCCCGGATCTACGACCTGCCCGGCACCAAGTTCATCTCCGACAAGATCGACCTGGCGCCCACCCGCGAGTTCGCCCGGGCGCTGCTCGGCACTGTCGATCCGGCACAGGCCGACGACCTCGCCGCACACCCCGACCGGTACGTCGTCGGCGACCTGGTCGGTCACGGCGGCCTCCAGGGCCGCTACGACGAACGGCTGCGCGGCGGCGCCGGGCTGACCGTGGTGGTCGAGCGCCCCGCCGAGGACGGCAAGTGGGAGGCCACCGGCACCGAGCTGTTCCGCCGGGAGCCGCAGCCCGGGCAGCCGCTGAAGACCACCCTGGACGTCGCCGTCCAGAACGCGGCGGACGGGGCGCTGCGCGCCGAGTCGCGCCGCTCCGCCCTGGTGGCCCTGCGGATCAGCGACGGCGCGGTGCTCGCCGCGGCGAACGGACCCGGCCCGACCGGGGAGAACCTGGCCTTCACCGCCCAGGTGCCGCCGGGCTCCACGTTCAAGGTGGTCAGCGCGCTCGGCCTGCTGGACCGCGGCGCGGTCACAGTGGACGGGCCGGTGAACTGCCCGAAGACCTTCACCGTGGACGGTCGCTCCTTCAAGAACTCGGACAATTTCCAGCTCGGCTCGGTGCCGTTCCGCACCGACTTCGCCAAGTCCTGCAACACAGCGTTCGCCGCGCTGGCGCCGAAGCTCGGCGGCGACGGGTTGGCCGCCACCGGCCGCGCACTGGGCCTGGAGGGTCAGTGGGACCTCGGCACCGACGCCTTCACCGGCAAGGTGTCGGCGGGCGGCAGCCCCGCCGAGCAGGCCGCCGCGTCCTTCGGCCAGGGCACCACACTGGTCAGCCCGCTCGCCATGGCCGGTGCCACCGCCGCCGTCGCCCGTGGGCGGTTCGAGCAGCCGAAGCTGCTGGTCGACCCGGCCCCGGCCAAGCCGGCCCCGGCGGGCGAGCAGCTCAAGCCGGAGTCGGTCGCGGCGCTGCGCGCCATGATGCGCGAGGTGGTCACCACCGGCACCGGCAGCGCGCTCAAGGACGTGCCCGGCGAGGTGTACGGCAAGACCGGCACCGCCGAGTACGACAACAACCCGGCGCACACCCACGCCTGGTTCGTCGGCTGGCGGGGCGATGTGGCGTTCGCCGTCTTCGTGGAGAAGGGCGGTGCCAGCACGGCCTCGGCCGTCCCGATCGCCGAGCGCTTCCTCCGCGCCCTCCCGACCACCTGACCCGGACCGCCACGCCTCGGAGCGCGAGCCGACCCGGACCGCCACGCCTCGGGGCGCGAGCCGACCCGGACCGCCACGCCTCGGAGCGGCCCGGCCGGTCTTGATCCACTCGGGTTCCTTGAAAGCGCGCTATCCGGCGCGGCTGGATGCCCCGACTTCTATGAACCCGAGTCGATCATCGGCCCACGGACCGCGATCGAGTCAGGCAGTGTCTGCTTTGTGTAGATCTGCGCCGTTCCCGGTAGCGGGACTCTGGTTCGGCGTGTCCTCGGCGGGCGGCGCGGCTCGCCGGAGCAGGCCCGGGCCCGCCGATGCGGGCGGGCGACCGGTTCGCGCTCGACCGCAACCGGGATCACCGCCGCCGCTCCCGACGGCTCGGGGTGGGCGG
>NZ_JAEVHL010000228.1 GCF_016803395.1 Micromonospora tarensis
CCGCGCGGGCGCGCTGGTCCCGCCGACCGATTTCGACACCGCTGGCTGGTACGGCGGCGGTCCGGCGCCCGGCGACACCGGCCCGGCGGTCCTCGCCGGCACCTGGACTCGCGGCGCGGCCCGGCGGTCTTCGCCCGGCTCGGCGAGTTGCGCCCCGGCGACCGGGTGGAGGTCTGGTACCGCGCATCAACGTCGACTCACCGCTCACCGTGCTGGGCCTGGACCGCGCGGGCGCGCTGGTCCCGCCGACCGATTTCGACACCGCTGGCTGGTACGGCGGCGGTCCGGCGCCCGGCGACACCGGCCCGGCGGTCCTCGCCGGGCACCTGGACTCGCGGCGCGGCCCGGCGGTCTTCGCCCGGCTCGGCGAGTTGCGCCCCGGCGACCGGGTGGAGGTCTGGCGCGGCGGGCAGCGGTTGTCGTTCCGGGTGACCGGGTCGCTGCGTACCCGTAAGGACAGCTTCCCGACCGCTGTGGTGTACGGTCCGACGCCCGGCGCGGAGCTGCGCCTGGTCACCTGCGGGGGTGACTTCGACCGACGCCGCGGGCACTACCGGGACAACGTCGTGGTGTTCGCCGTGGCCGAGACCCCCGAGCGGGTCCTACCGAAGCCCGCCGCCGGCTGAGCCCCACGCCCGGCCTGACCACCTACGGTGACATGCAAGGCGCGGCATCCGACGCTTGATCCACTCGACTTCACGAAGTCGCGGTATCCGGGCGCCCGGGAACCCGCGACTTCCATGAACCCGAGTTGATCAAGCCATCCGCGCGACGCGCGGGCGTGGGCGCGGACGGGGACGGACGGCGGGCGGCGTCAGAGGGGGCGGCGGCCGGCGAAGCCGCATTCGGCCCGGTGGTACCAGCGCACGTCGGAGTCGCCTTCCAGCCAGCACCACAGCACGGCCCGGCCGGCCCGCTCGCCGGGAAAGTCGAGCAGCACCGGCGCGATGCCCTTGACCTGGATGTCGTGCTGGTGCAGCTCGTCGACGACGGCGTGCAGGCGGGCCTCCAGCCCCTTCATCTCGGCCAGCCCGCCGAGCGCGCTCACCCCGTGGTCGGCCAGGTCGGCGCGCAACTCGGCCAGGTCGGCCCGCACCCGGATCAGCTCGTCGACGCGCGGTCGCAGGGTGGCCACCAGGTGCCGGGCCTGGGCGAGTGTGAACACCGGGCCAGTATGCGACACGCACGACCCCGCAGCGTGCCCGGCCGACCCGGCGCATCGCGCCGACACAACTCGACCCGACCCACCGGGCAAACCCGACGGGACCCACCCGGCGCACCCTGCGCGCGTTCCGGGCCCGCGGCGGTCCCCGAGCGGGGCTCAGTCGGCCTGGGCTGCCAGTTCGCGGGCGCGGTCCCGGGCGGCCTCCAGCGCGGCGAGCAGCGCCGCCCGCACGCCGTGCTTCTCCAACTCCCGGATCGCGGAGATGGTGGTGCCGGCCGGCGAGGTGACCGCTTCGCGCAGCTTGACCGGGTGCTCACCGGAGTCGCGCAGCATGACCGCCGAGCCGATCGCGGTCTGCACGATCAACTCGTGCGCCACCTGGCGCGGGAGCCCGAGCAGGATTCCTGCATCGATCATGGCCTCGACCAGCAGGTAGAAGTAGGCCGGGCCGGAGCCGGAGAGCGCGGTGACCGCGTCCTGCTGGGACTCGGGCACCCGGATCGTCTGGCCGAGCGGCTTGAACATCTCCTCGGCCAACGCGAGGTGCGCACCTGTCGCGTACGCGCCCGCCGAGATCGCGGTCATCGCCTCGTCGACGAGCGCCGGGGTGTTGGTCATCACCCGGACCACCGGCGTGCCCTCGGGCAGCCGGCGGCTGAAGAAGCTGGTGGGCAGGCCGGCGCAGAGCGAGATGACGAGCTTGTCGGCCGGCACCTTGGGGCCGATCTCGTCGAGCAGCCCGGCGGCGTCCTGCGGCTTCACCGAGACCGCGAGCACCGCCGCCTCGTCGACGGCGGTCAGGTTGTCGACCACCCGTACGCCGTAGCGGGCGGTCAACTCCTCGGCGCGGGCGGGCCGACGGGCGGTGGCCAGCAGCCGGTCCACCGGCCACCCGGAGCGCAGCAGCCCGGAGAGCATCAGCTCGCCGATCTTGCCCGCGCCGATCACCGCGACCGTGTGCACCTCGGCTGACATGTCGGCCCGTACCCCCTCGCGTTGGGTCGCGGCGCGGCGGACCCGCAGGCCCGCCGCGCCGCCGACGTTCGATCAGCTACCGAAGAAGACCTCGGCCTCGGCGTACCGCTCCAGCGGCACGGTCTTCAGCTCGCGGGTGGCCTCCGCGAGGGGCACCCGGACGATGTCGGTGCTCTGCATCGCGACCATCTTGCCCCAGTCGCCGTCGTTGACGGCGTCGATTGCCTGCAGGCCCAGGCGGGTGGCGAGCACCCGGTCGAAGGCGGTCGGGGTGCCACCGCGCTGGATGTGGCCCAGCACCACGGTGCGGGCCTCCTTGCCGGTCTTGGCCTCCAGCTGCTCGGCGAGCCACTGGCCGATGCCGCCGAGGCGGACGTGGCCGAACGAGTCGAGTTCCTGGTTGGCGAGGACCATCTGGCCGTCCAGCGGCTGGGCGCCCTCGGCGACCACCACGATCGGGGCGTACTGGTGCTGGAAGCGCTTCTCGACGTAGCCGGCCACCTGGTCGACGTCGAACTGGCGCTCGGGCAGCAGGATCACGTTGGCGCCGCCGGCCAGGCCGGCGTGCAGGGCGATCCAGCCGGCGTGCCGGCCCATGACCTCGACGACCAGGGTGCGGTGGTGGCTCTCCGCCGTGGTGTGCAGGCGGTCGATGGCCTCCATCGCGATGTTCACGGCGGTGTCGAAGCCGAAGGTGTAGTCGGTCGCGCCGAGGTCGTTGTCGATCGTCTTCGGCACGCCGACCACCTGCACGCCCAGCTCGTAGAGCTTGGTGGCCACGCCGAGGGTGTCCTCGCCGCCGATCGCGATCAGCGCGTCCACGCCCTGCTCGGCGAGGTTGTCCTTGATCCGCTCGACGCCGTTCTCGATCTTGAACGGGTTGGTCCGGGACGAGCCGAGGATGGTGCCGCCGCGGGGCAGGATGCCGCGCACGTCGGCGATGCCGAGCGGCCGGGACAGACCCTCGAGCGGGCCCTTCCAACCGTCCCGGAAGCCCACGAACTCGTGACCGTAAGTGGCGACGCCCTTGCGGACCACCGCCCGGATGACCGCGTTGAGACCCGGGCAGTCGCCGCCGCCGGTGAGCACGCCGATACGCATGATCCGCTCATCCTCCTGGAGCATCAGGTAAAGCCCGATATGCCCCAGGGTATGTGTCAGGTCAGACCATCGGCGCCGTTGCCGGCCCGGGGCGGGCCGTCACTGCGAACTGTAGTCGCCCCGCTGGTACGGCGACAGCGCGCCCCGGTCAGCCGCCCACCGGTCAATAGGACACCTCGTGGTTCTCGCCGGCCTGCGGCGGCCGGCCGGTGACCGCGGCCTTCGCGTAGCCGAACAGGTTGACCACAGTGCTGCTCGGCGAGTCCCAGTACTCGGCGGAGCTGGTGTGCACCTTGATCAGGGTGAGACCGGGGGTGTCCAGCCCGTCGGGGAACCATGCCTTGAGCAGTGGGCTCCACAGCTGCTCGGCCCGGGCCCGGTCGAAGCCCTCGGTGGCGGTGCCGGAGATCGACACCCAGGCGTGGTGCTTCTGATCGGAGAAGGCGATGTTGACCTCTGGGTTGACCCGGATCTGACGGACCTTGGCCGAGTCGGCGTGGGCGAAGAACCACAGGTCCCCGTCGAACTCGGCCTCCTGGAGCCCCATCGGTCGGCTGACCTGCCGTCCGTCCAGGGCAGTAGTGGTCAGCATGCAGATCCGCGCGGTCCGGGCCAGCTCGGTGACCCGGGCGCGTGCCTCCGTGGCGGTGGTCGGCTCGTTGCTCATCGCGCACTCTCCCTCGGCTCGGCTGGTCGAACCGATGCCCGGGACAGAACCGGTCAAACCTCCAGCGGCCCGGCCACCACTCAGCGGGCGGTCATGGCCCGCCACCGGGCCAGATTGTGCCGGGCGTCGACCAGCGCGTCGTGTCGGGCCGCGTCCGCGTCCGGCAGCGTCGGCCGGCCCCGGTCGTCCCAGAGTTGCCGCAGCTCCTTGGTGTAGCGGGGGATCTCGCGCGGCAGCGCCGGCATCGCACCCCAGAGCTGCGCGAGCACCACGTGGTCGTAGGCGGCGAACCAGGCCCACAGCTCCAGCTGCTCCCCCGGCCGTCCCGGATCGGCTCGACCAGGAAGTCGTACAGGTCGTCGCGGATGCGCGCACGCGAGCGCCAGGCCCGGTCCGCCGGGGAGGGCAGCTTGTCCAGCACGTTGCGCCGGACCCAGGGCACGGCGCGGGAGTCGTCGAACTCGGTGGAGACCGCGTAGAACTCGCGGCCGTACTCGTCGACGACACCGATCGAGACGAGGTCGACGGTCGTGCCGTCCTCGATGAACTCGCAGTCGTAGAAGTAGCGGTAGACCATTCCGGCCATCCTCGCCCACCGCCGCCCGGCGGTGCCCGGCGGGGCCGAGCCGAGGTGAACGGCGGGGCCAGGCCGAGGTGGGCGGTGAGCCGGACCGGCCCCTGGCGGAACCGTACGTCACGGCGCGTGACGGTCACGGAAGTGCTTCGAGGGGTGTACAGCAAGCGACCGGACCGTCATGATCTGATGTGTACCGCTACCGGACGCCGAATCGGTGTCAGTTCATCTTGTCGGGGCCCATCAGGTTCGCCCGGTGAGCGAGTTGTGGTCCATGACCGGGGGAGGGGTTGGGCCGTGGAGGTTCGCCTGCCAGAGCCGGGTGACGCGCTCACGGGCGTCGAGATGTTCGCCGGGCTGGAGCCCGAGGTTCGACAGCGTGTCATCGCCGCCGCCGTGCCGCGCACCTACCGCAAGGGCCAACTGCTCTTCGTGGAGAACGACCCCGGCGAGTCGCTGATCGTGCTGCGCCGCGGCGCGGTGGCCGTCTTCCGCACCGCGCCCACCGGCGAACGGGCCGTACTGTCGGTTATCCGTCCACCGGACGTGCTCGGCGAGGTCTCCCTGCTGGACGCGTCGACCCGGTCCGCCTCGGCGGAGGCCATCGAGGACTGCGCGGCGCTCGCGCTCTCGCGGGGCGCGTTCATGGAGTTGGTGCACTCCAACCCACGCATCCTGGACGCGGTGATGCGCTCGCTGGGCGGGCTGATCCGCCGGCTCACCGAACAGAACGCCGACCACGTCTTCCTCGACCTGCCCGGTCGGGTGGCCAAGACGCTGGTTCGGTTGGCCGGCGAGAGCCAGGCGCCGATGATCACGATCGAGCTCAACCAGAGCCAGCTGGCCGAGATGGCCGGTGGGTCCCGGCAGAGCGTCAACCAGGCGATCGGCTCGTTCGCGAGCCGCGGTTGGCTGCGCACCGAGGGCCGCCGCATCGTGGTGACCGACGTGGCCGCACTGCGCCGTCGCGCCGGCATGAACGACCGCTGACCGTACGACTCGGACGGCGCCGCCGCCGACCTCGAGTGTGGACGCCGGTCATCCGGCACCGGTCTGCCCTCCTCCCGCACGCACGGCTGCGCCGGCTGCCGATGGCAGCCGGCGTCACCGTTTGTCGCGGCTCAACGCGTCGGGTTCAGCGGGTCGGGCCCAGCCAGCGGGTCGCCCCCGGCCAGCGGGTCGCGCTCGCCTGGTAGCCGGGGCCGGCCCAGAAGCCCGGCCCAGCCCAGAAGCCCGGTCCGGCCCAGCCGCTCGTCGTCGTGGTGGTCGTCGTCGCCATGTCGTCTCCCTGGTCGAAGCGAGGTGCCTGTCTGCCGAGAACGCTATGGCGTCGAGCACTGGAACAAAATAGAACAAATCGACATGAATCACTGGCTGAAGAGTGGTTGTCGGCCTTCCCGCCGTATTGACAAGGTTGCCGCGCCCCCACCTGTTCGAGGACCCCTGCCGACATACCAGCAGCAGTGAGGAGCCACCGGTCATGTCACTACTCCGCGGCAATGTCGCCTTTCGTCGGTACTGGTCCGCGCGCCTGGTGTCGTACACCGGTGACCAGCTGGCCCGGACGGCCCTGCTGATCGCCGTCTACGACCGTCATGGCGGCGGCGCTGTCGCCCTGCTGCTCCTGGCGTCGACGGTGCCCCGGCTGCTCGGGCCGCTGCTCGGCGCCCTGGCCGACCGGTTCGACCAGCGCCGGCTGATGATCGGCTGCGACACCGTCCAGGCGCTGACGTACCTCGCCGTCGCGCTGCTCGCGCCGCCCCTGCCCGTGCTGCTGGCGCTGATCACCGCGGCCACCACCGCGGCCACCGCGTTCACGCCCGCCGGGCGCAGTCTGCTGCCCCGCCTGGTCGAGCGCGAGCAGCTACCGGCGGCGAACGCGCAACTCGCGACCGGCGTCAACATCGGGCTCGCGGCCGGACCGGCCGTCGGCGGCCTGCTGCTGGCCACCCTCGGCCTGACCACCACACTGCTCGTGGACGCCGCGACCTTCGTGCTCTCCGCGCTGCTGATCGGCGGGGTCCGTACGCTCTCGACGAGCGGGGCCACCCGCCGGCACGAGCCGCTGCACATCGTGCTGCGCGACGGGCTACGGGTGGTCCGGGGAGACAGCGTGGTACGCGCGGTCTCGGTCGGCTTCCTGGTGATGGTGATGTTCGCCGCACTGGACAATCTCGCCATCGTCCCGCTCGGGCGCGCCGAACTGGGTGCCAGCGAGGTGCTGATCGGTCTGCTGGGGACCGCCTACGGCGTCGGCATGGTGCTCGGTCCGATGTGTCTGGCGAGAACCGGCGTACACATCCGGATGGACCTGGTCCTCTACGGCGCGTTGCTCGCGCTCGGCGCCGGAACGCTTGTCACCGGCGTCAGCCCGGTGATCGCGTTCGCACTCGCCGGTCAGGCGGTGGCCGGGGTCGGCGCGGGCTGGCACAACGTCGCCGCGGACACCCTGATTCAGCAGAACGTGCCGGCCGACCGGCTGGGCGTGGTGTTCGGCACCGTCTACATGTTCCCGTACGCGGCGGAGGCGCTGGCCTACCTCGTCGGCGCGCCGCTCCTGGCGATGGTGGGGCCACGATGGGTGCTGGTCATCTCGGGGTTGGGCGTCCTGGCCACCCTGGGGCTGATCGCTGCCCTGCTCACCCGGGCCCTGGGGCTGCGGCTACCGACTCCGCAGGGGAGACTGCTGCCGACCAACGGATGAGGCGGCCCAACGGGTGTGGCCGGCGGACCGATGGCCCGCCGGCCACACCCGGCTGATCAGTCGCCCGTGCTGTCGGCCGGCGGCGCGCCCGGCCCCGGGCCGATCTTCTTCGGGTCCGTCGGCTTACCGGCCGTGGACGTGCTCGACGAGGTGGTCGTGGTCTCCCCCGACCCGCCCGACTGGCCCTCAGGCTCTTCCACCATGCCCTGCTCCTCCAGTTCGGCGAGAGTCACCGCGTCGACGTCGATCGTGTCGCCCGGAGCCCACAGCTTGCCTCCCGGATCGGTCCACGAGGCGGACAATCGCACCTGCACGGCACTCTCCCTGACATGAAACTTCCTGGTACGGAACACTAACCCCGTCCGATCGACGCCGTTGGCCGCCCGCACGTCGGGTACCCGACTGCCCGGCCGGGCGGGATACTGACTCTTTCGCCCACGGAGCTGACCATCGACCTCAAGTGTGGACACTGCGCACGCGCGGCCGGGCCGGACGACCGCTTCTGCGGTGGATGTGGCCAGCCGCTCACGGTCAGCTGTGCGCAGTGCGGCCACGCCAACAGCACCGAGGCGAACTTCTGCACCGGCTGCGGCCAACCACTGCGGGACCACGTCGTCGTCGTGCAGGAGGACCGACGTCAGGTCAGCGTGCTCTTCATCGACATCGTCGACTTCACCAGGTACGCGGAGCAGGCCGACCCGGAGCAGGCCCGCACTCTCCAGCATGCCTACTTCGCCACGGTGCGACGGATCGTGCACCAGTACGGCGGGGTGGTCGAGAAGTACATCGGCGACGCGGCGATGGCGCTGTTCGGCGCGCCGGTGGCCACCGACAACGACGCGCTGCGATGCGTCCGCGCCGGCCTGGAGCTGCAACGTAGTCTGGCCCGCCAGCCCGCCGGCCCGCAGCCGCCCCTCGGTTTCCGGGTCGGCATCGCGACCGGCGAGGCCCTGGTCGACCTGTCGGCCACCCGCGACGGTGGGCAGGCCTTCGTCACCGGCGACGTGGTCAACACGGCGTCCCGGTTGCAGGCGTTCGCCCCGTCGGGCGGTGTCGTCGTCGACGAGAGCACCTGGTCGGCCACCCGACACGAGATGGAGTACGCCGACCAACCACCGGTCACCCTGCGCGGCCGGTCCGCCGTCAGCCGGATCTGGCTGGCCGTCCAGGTGCGACCGCACCGGGACCCGGCCGGGGCCGAACTGACCCCGATGGTGGACCGGGAGCACGAGCGCGGTCTGCTGGTCAACGCGCTGCACCGGATGGTGACCGAGCGGACCTCCCAGTTGGTGACGGTGTTCGGCCCCGCCGGGGTGGGCAAGAGCCGGCTGCTGCGCGAGCTGGCCCGGCACGCCGGCAGCCTGCCCGGCCCGCCGATCACGTGGCTCGTCGGACAGTGCCCGCCGTTCGGCGAGAACGTCACCTGGGCCGCGCTGTCGGACATCGTGAAGACCTGGGTGGGCGTGCCGGAGGTCGACGACCCGACCACGCTGCGGGAGCGGCTGCGGGCCCGGCTGGGGCAGCTCGCCGACCCACACGCGACCCGACTGGCCGAGGCGCTCGGGCCGCTGATCGGCGTACCCGGCGAACGACTCACCCCCGGCGAGACCGAGGCCGCCTGGCGGCGGTTCCTGCTCTGCCTCGCCGGCACCGGACCGACCGTGCTGGTCTTCGAGGACATGCACTGGGCGGACCAGGCGATGCTCGCCTTCGTCGAGCAGTTGGGCGCGACGGCGCGTGGCGTGCCACTGCTGGTCGTCGCGACCGCCCGTCCGGAGCTGCGGGAACGGCATCCGGCGTGGACCGGCACGATCAGCGGCGCGATGTCCATCTCGGTGCCGCCGATGCACGACACCGACATCGACACGCTCTACTCGCTGCTGCTCGGGCAGGCGACGCTGCCCACCAGCGCGCGTACCCCGCTCATCGAGTTCGCCGACGGCAACCCGCTCTACGCGCAGGAGTACGCCCGGATGCTGCTCGACGGCGGCCTGCTCGACGCGGTCGGCTCGGCCGTTCGCCTCGACCCCGGTGGCGGCGCGGAGATGCCCCGCACGGTGCAGGCGGTCATCGCCAACCGGCTGGACCTGCTGGATCCGGCCGACCGGGCGGTGCTCCAGGCCGCCGCGGTGGTCGGCGTGCAGTTCTGGGCCGCGCCGGTGGCCACGGCGCTGGGACGGCCGGTGGAGTGGGTGGAGCGCGCGCTGGACCGCCTGCAACGTCGCGACCTGGTCTACGAGCAGAGCACGTCGACGATGCCGGGCCAGTCCGAGTACCGGTTCCGGCACATCCTGGTGCGGGACGTCTGCTACCAGCGGCTGCCCCGGGCCGAACGGGTGGTACGCCACCAACGCACCGCCGACTGGATGGCGCAGCTCACCGACGGCCGGCAGTACGACCTGGCCGAGGTGCTGGCCAACCACCGGTGGGCGGCACACGAGATCGCCCGGACCGTCGGGCTGGACACCGCCCCCTACGCCCCGGCGGCGCGGGCCGCGCTGCACCGGGCCGCCCGCCGGGCGTACGAGCTGCACGCGCTGGACACCGCCGCGGCGCTGGTGGGACGGGCGCTGGCCCTGGACGTCGGACCGGACCCGGCGCTGGAGCTGTTCGACGCCGAGCTGGCGTTCTACCGCGACGGTGACGCCTTCCTGGTGGCCGGAGGCACCGACACCCTCGCCCAGCTGGCCGACCGGCTCACCGCGGGTGGTGACCGGACGGGCGCGGCGCGCGCCTGGACGCTGCTCGCCACTGCGGCGTGGAGTCGCGCCGACCGCTCGGCCACACTGCACTGCCTCGACCAGGCGATCGGCATCTACAGCGAGCTGCCGGACAGCCAGGAGAAGGCGGGCGCCCTGCTGGAGTTGGCCCGGGTGCACATGCTGAACGCGGAGACCGATCCGGCCTGCGCGGCGGCCCGGGCGGCGGAGTCTCTCGCCGAGCGGCTCCAGCTACGTGAGGTCCAGGCCAACGCCCGGATCACCCTCGCCGTGGCGCGTTACCTGGCCGGCTCCGCCTCGGCGTACCCGGAGCTGGCCGAGGTGACCGAGCACTGCCGGGTGGAGCGGCTGACCAGCCGACGTCGGGCGGTGCAGAACCTGGCCTGGGCGTTGCAGGAGGAGGGCGACCTGGCCGGATCGGCCCAGTTGGTGGACGAACAGCTCACCCTCGACCTGGGCGGCGAGCACAGCCTCGCCACCAGCTTCGCGGACCAGTGGGCGCGGGCGTACTACGCGGGCGACTGGACGGCCGCGCTGGCGATGGCGGCGGAGTCGACCCGGCGGCCGACGGCGGAGTGGGACCTGCACATCGTGGCGGTCTCCGGCTGGATGCGCGGGCTGGCCGGCGCGACGCCGGACGAGCTGGCCGAGTCGGGCGCACCGGCGGGCCCGGACGAGGCGGCGCGGACCTGGTCGAGCGGGCGCTGGTGGCGGCGCGCCGCAGCGGGTTCCACCGGGTGCT
>NZ_JAEVHL010000229.1 GCF_016803395.1 Micromonospora tarensis
CGCCGTCCGTCGCGACCGGACCGGCGGGCCACGGCAGGTACCGGACGGGACCGTCGCCGACCCGCTCGCCCTGGTCCGCCAGCACGTCGCGGCGGTGCTGCGGCACGCCGCCCCGGGTGCCATCGACCCCGGCCTCGCCTTCCGCGACCTGGGGTTCGACTCGCTCACCGCGGTGGAGCTGCGCAACCGGTTGGCCGCCGCGACCGGGCTGACCCTGCCCGCCACGCTCGTCTTCGACCACCCGACGGCCAACGCGCTCGCCGCCCACCTCACCGACCGCCTGGCCGCCGGGCCGCCACCGGCCCGGCCACGCCGGTGACCCCGACGTCCGCCGACGAGCCGATCGCCGTCGTCGCGATGGGCTGCCGCTACCCGGGCGGCGTCACCACCCCTGACGACCTGTGGCGGCTGCTGGCCGACGGCGTCGACGCCACCACCGACTTCCCCGAGGACCGGGGCTGGGACGTCACCTCCCTGTACCACCCCGACCCCGAGCACCCGGGCACCTCGTACACCCGTCGGGGCGGTTTCCTTGACGACGTGGGCCGATTCGACGCCGGGTTCTTCGGCATCAGCCCCCGCGAAGCCCTCGCCATGGACCCGCAGCAACGCATTCTGCTGGAGCTGTGCTGGGAGGTCTTCGAGCGGGCCGGCATCGATCCCACCGGCGTACGCGGCAGCCGGACCGGCGTCTTCGCGGGGGTCATGTACCACGACTACGCGAGCCGACTGCCGCACGTCTCCCCCGAGCTGGAGGGCTTCCTCGGCACCGGCGGATCGAGCAGCGTGGTGTCCGGCCGGGTCGCCTACACGTTCGGCCTGGAAGGGCCCGCCGTCACGATCGACACGGCCTGCTCGTCGTCGCTCGTCGCGGTGCACCTGGCCGCCCAGGCGCTCCGTCGGGGCGAGTGCGACACCGCCCTGGCCGGCGGCGTCACGGTGCTGGCGACACCGCGGCTGTTCACCGAGTTCAGCCGGCAGCGGGGCCTGTCGCCGGACGGCCGCTGCCGCTCCTTCTCGGCCGACGCGGACGGCGCCGGCTTCGCCGAGGGCGCCGGCGTGCTGCTGTTGGCCCGGCTCTCCGACGCCCGCCGACTCGGCTACCCGGTGGTCGCCGTGCTGCGCGGCAGCGCGGTCAACTCCGACGGCGCGAGCAACGGTCTCACCGCCCCGAGCGGGCCCGCCCAGGAACGGGTGATCCGGGCGGCGCTCGCCGACGCCCGGCTGGAGCCCGATGACGTCGACGCGGTCGAGGCGCACGGCACCGGCACCACCCTCGGCGACCCGATCGAGGCGCAGGCGGTGCTCGCCGCGTACGGCGCGGGACGGAACCGTCCCCTGTGGCTCGGCTCGCTGAAGTCGAACCTCGGGCACACCCAGGCCGCCGCCGGTGTCGGCGGGATCATCAAGATGGCCCTGGCCATGCGGCACGCCACGCTGCCCCGCACCCTGCACGCCACCGAGCCCTCGCCCCACGTGGACTGGTCGGCCGGCCCGGTGCGGCTGCTCACCGAACCGGTCGAGTGGCGGACCGGGACGCGCCGGGCGGGAGTCTCGTCGTTCGGCGTCAGCGGCACCAACGCGCACGTCATCCTGGAACAGCCGCCGGAGCCGGCGGCGATCCCCGACGAACCGGGCGGCGAGGTGCTGCCGTTCGTTCTGTCGGCCCGCGGCGAGGCCGCGCTGCACGCTCAGGCGGAGCGGCTGGCCTCGGCGGTCAGCGCACCGGACGCCCCGCCGCTGCGGGACGTGGCGCACACTCTCGCCGGACGGGCCGCGCTGCCCTACCGGACGGTCGCCGTCGCCGCCGACCGGGACTCGCTGGTCCGCCGCCTCGGCGAGCTGGCGACCGCGCCGGCCACCGCCGCGACGACCCGCCGCGCCGTCTTCGTCTTCCCCGGTCAGGGTTCCCAGTGGACCGGGATGGGCCTGGAGCTGTGGGACGCCTCGCCGGTCTTCGCCGAGCAGATGCGGGCGTGCGACGACGCGTTGCGTCCGCACACCGGCTGGCCGTTGCGGGAGGCGCTGGCGGGCCCGCTGGACCGGGTCGACGTGGTGCAGCCCGCGTTGTTCGCGGTGCTGGTGTCGCTGGCGGCGGTGTGGCGCTCGTACGGCGTGCGGCCGTCGGCCGTGGTGGGTCACTCGCAGGGCGAGATCGCCGCCGCGTACGTCGCCGGTGCCCTGTCGTTGCCGGACGCGGCACGGGTGGTGGCGTTGCGCAGCCGGTGCCTGGCCGGCCTCACCGGCCGGGGCGGGATGGTGTCGGTGTCGCTGCCGGTCGCCGAGGTCACCGCGCGGTTCGGCGGCGAGGTGTCGATCGCAGCGGTCAACGGCCCCCGGTCGACAGTGGTCTCCGGTGCGGTGGACGTCCTCGACCGGCTGCTGGCCGCGTGCGCCGCCGACGAGATCCACGCCCGCCGGATCCCGGTCGACTACGCCTCCCACTCACCCGAGATGGCAGCCGTCCGCGACGAACTGCTCGCCGCGCTGGCCGACCTCACCCCGCAGGCCGGCGCGGTGCCGCTGCACTCCACGGTCACCGGCGGGCCGGTCGACCCGGCCGGACTGGACGCCGGGTACTGGTACCGCAACCTGCGCGAGACGGTGCTCTTCGGGCCGGTCGTGCAGGACCTGGCCGACGCCGAGCCGACAGTGTTCGTCGAGATCAGCCCGCACCCGGTCCTGCTGCCGGTGCTGCCGGACGACGCCCTCGGAACCGGCTCGCTGCGCCGCGACGACGGCGGCCCGCAGCGGCTGCTCGACTCCCTGGCGACGGCGTACGCCCACGGGCTCACCGTCGACTGGCGCTCGGCGCACCCGGGACCCGCCGGCCGGCTCGCCGACCTGCCCACCTACCCGTTCCAGGGTGAGCGGTACTGGTTGACCGGCGCGCGACCGCCGGGAGCGCCGGCCATCCGCTGCTGGAGGCCAGCACCCCGCTGGCCGGCACCGGTGCTCACCTGCTCACCGGCCGGCTCTCCCGGCACCACCACAGGTGGTTGACCGACCACGCCGTCGGCGACACCGTCCTGCTGCCCGGCACGGCGTTCCTCGAACTGGCCCTCGTCGCCGCCGAGCAGACCGGCTGCGCCGGTGTGGACGAGCTGACCCTGGAGGTACCGCTGGCGCTGCCGGCGTCCGGGGGCGTGCCGATCCAGGTTCGGGTCGACGCGGCCGACGAGGACGGACGCCGTCCGATCACAGTGCACGCGCAGGCGGACGCACCGGACGGGCCGTGGCGTCGGCACGCCGCAGGTGTGCTCGCCACCGCCGGCGCGGCGGGGGCGGAGTTGACCGCCTGGCCGCCGGCCGACGCCACCGCCGTCGCGCTCGACGACTTCTACCAGCGCGCCGCCGCCGACGGTTTCCGCTACGGGCCGGCGTTCCAGGGGTTGCGGGCGGCGTGGCGGCGCGGCGACGAGGTCTACGCCGAGGTGGCCCTGCCCGGCTCCGAGCACCCGAACGCCGGCTCGTACCTGGTGCACCCCGCGCTGCTCGACGCGGCGGTGCAGGCGGTGCGCGCCGGCGCGGTGGTGGACGAGACCGTCGTCGACCGCCTGCCGTTCGCGTTCAGCGGTGTCACGGTGCACGCGGCAGGTGCCACCGGTCTGCGGGTACGCCTGCGCCGGGCCGGCGCGACCGGTTCGGCATCGACGTCGCCGACCAGGCGGGCGCGCCGGTCGCCACCGTCGCGGCCCTGGCGCTGCGACCGTTCGCCGCCGCCGACCTGATTGCCGGTCCGACCAGCATCGATGCCCTGCACCGGGTGGTGTGGACCCCGGTGCCGGTCGCGGACGGGTACTCCGGCGCGCCGGTCGTGGACGACCTGGCCGAGGTGCCCGAGCCGGTGCCGCCGGTGGTGGTCGTCGGGCCGCCGTCCGGTGCCACCGTGCGGGAGGTGCTGCGGCACGGCCTCGCGCTGGTGCAGGGCTGGCTCGCCGAGGAACGGTTCGCCGGCTCCCGCCTAGTCCTCACCACCCGCCACGCGGTCGCCACCGGCCCCTGCGAACGACCGGACCCGCTCACCGCGCCGCTCTGGGGGCTGGTCAAGGCCGCCGCCGCCGAGCATCCCGGACGGTTCGGTCTGGCCGACCTGGACGACGACACCGCGCTGCCGCACGCCGTGGCGCGGATCCAGGCCGGCCCCGACGCGGGGGTCGCCGCCCGCGCCGGTGAGGTTCTCGCGCCCCGCCTCGTGCCGACCGCCGCCGAGCCGATCCCGGCGGGACCCTGGCATCTCGACATCACCGAGCCGGGCACCCTGGAGAACCTGCGGCTGGCCGTCGACCCGACGCCGGTCGGCCCGCTGGCCGCCGGTCAGGTCCGCGTCGCCGTCCGGGCCGCGGGCCTCAACTTCCGCGACGTGATGGTCGCGCTGGGCGCCGTGCCCGGTGAGGCTGGCCTGGGCGGCGAGGGCGCCGGTGTCGTGTTGGAGACGGCTCCGGACGTCACCGGCCTGCGCCCCGGCGACCGGGTGTTCGGCCTGCTGCCCGGCTCCTTCGGCCCGGTCTCGGTGACCGACCGTCGGCTGCTCGCCCCCATTCCCGTGGGCTGGTCGTTCGCCGAGGCCGCCACCGCGCCGATCGTCTTCCTCACCGCCTACTACGGCCTGGTCGACCTGGCCCGGATCCGTCCGGGCGAGACGGTCCTGGTGCACGCCGCCGCCGGCGGTGTCGGGATGGCCGCCGTCCAGTTGGCCCAACTGCTCGGCGCCGAGGTGTACGCCACCGCCAGCCCCGCCAAGCACGCGGCCGTCCGGGCACTGGGGGTGCCGGCCGAGCGCATCGCGTCCTCCCGGGATCTCCGCTTCGAGGACCACATTCGGGCGCCACCGGCGGGCGCGGCGTCGACGTCGTGCTCAACAGCCTCGCGTACGAGTTCGCCGACGCCTCGCTGCGGCTGGTCCGTGCCGGTGGCCGCTTCATCGAGATGGGCAAGACCGACATCCGCGACGCGGCCGAGCACCCTCGGCTGCGCTACCGGGCCTTCGACCTCAAGCAGGCCGGACCGGAGCGGACCGGGGAGCTGCTCGACATCCTGCTCACGGCCTTCGCCGCCGGGACGCTGCGCCCGCTGCCGTACACGGCTGTCGACCTGCGCCGGGCCCGCGACGCGTTCCGCCAGCTCAGCCAGGCCCGGCACATCGGAAAGATCGTGCTGACCGTGCCCCGACCGGTCGAGGAGTCGGGCACCGCCCTGGTCACCGGGGCACGCGGCACGCTCGGCGGGATCGTCGCGCGGCACCTGGTGACCGGCTGGGGCGTCCGCCGTCTGCTGCTGCTCAGCCGGGAACCGGCCGACCGCCTGGCAAAGGAGCTGACCGCCCTGGGCGCCGAGGCGACAGTGGTGGCGTGCGACGTCGCCGACCGGGAGGCCGTCGCCGCCGCGCTCGCCCAGATCCCCACCGCCCATCCGCTGCGGATCGTCGTGCACACCGCCGGCGTCCTCGACGACGGGCTGGTCACCGAACTCACCGCCGACCGGCTGGACCGGGTGCTGCGGCCCAAGGTGGACGGTGCCCGGCACCTGCACGACCTCACCCGGGACGCGGACCTCTCCGCGTTCGTGCTCTTCTCCTCGGCCGCCGGGGTGCTGGGCGGGCCGGGGCAGGCCGACTACGGGGCGGCGAACACCTACCTCGACGCGCTGGCCGGTCACCGCCGCACCCTGGCCTGCCGGCCGTGTCGCTGGCCTGGGGCCTGTGGGAGCCGCCCAGCACGATGACCGGTCACCTGGACCGCCACCGGCTGGCCCGCGCCGACGTCAGTCCGCTCTCCGTGGCGGACGGGCTGCGGCTGTTCGACCACGGCAGCGTCGCACCGGACGCGCTGCTCGTGCCGGCCCGCTTCACCACCCGACGCCGGGAGCTACCCCGGGCCGCGGCCGCGCCGACCGGCGATCTCGCCACCCGGTTGGGCCCGCTGACCGGGGCCGAGCGCGCGCGGGTCCTCACCGACCTGATCCGTACCCACGCCGCAGCCGTCCTCGGGCACCCCGGCGCCGAAGGCCTCGACGACCGCCCGTTCAAGAACCTCGGCTTCGACTCGCTCACCGCCCTTGAGCTGCGCAACCGGGTCGCCGCCGCCACCGGGCTGCGACTGCCCGCCACAGTCGTCTTCGACCACCCGAGCCCGGCCCGACTCGCCACCCACCTGGCGACCCTGCTCACCGGCGCGACGGCCGTCGACCCGAACACCGACCGGCGGGCCGGCGCGGAAGCCGGCGGCGCGGACATCGCCATCGTGGCGATGGCCTGTCGCTACCCGGGCGGAGTGGACAGTCCCGAGGCGCTCTGGCGGCTGGTGGCCGAGGGCCGGGACGCGATCACCGGATTCCCCACCGACCGGGGCTGGGACCTGGCCGCGCTCTACCACCCGGATCCCCGCCGGACCGGCACCACCTACACCCGGCAAGGAGGGTTCCTGCACGACGCGGCGCTGTTCGACCCGGGATTCTTCGGCATCAGCCCCCGCGAGGCGGTCGCCATGGACCCGCAGCAACGGCTCTTCCTGGAGCTGGCGTGGGAGGCCTTCGAACGGGCCGGCATCGACCCCACCTCGGCCCGGGGCAGCCGCACCGGCGTCTTCACCGGGTTGATCCCCGGCGGGTACGCCACCCAGGCCGGTGCCGCGCCCGGGGACGTCGAGGGCTACCTCGGGCAGGGCAGTGCCGGCAGCGTCGCCTCCGGCCGGGTGGCGTACACCCTGGGTCTGGAGGGCCCGGCGGTCACCATCGACACCGCCTGCTCGTCGTCGCTCGTCGCGATGCACCTGGCCATCCAGTCGCTGCGGCAGGGCGAGTGCGACGCCGCCCTGGCCGGCGGCGTCACAGTGATGGCCACCCCGGGCGCGTTCGTCGAGTTCAGCCGCCAGCGAGGGCTGGCCCCGGACGGGCGGTGCAAGGCGTTCGGGGCGGACGCGGACGGCACGGCCTGGGCCGAGGGCGCGGGCGTCCTGCTGCTGCGCCGCCTCGCCGACGCCCGCCGTGACGGCCAACCGGTGCTGGCCGTCGTGCGCGGCAGCGCGGTCAACTCCGACGGCGCCAGCAACGGGCTCACCGCCCCCAACGGTCTCGCCCAGCAGCGGGTGATCCGGGAGGCCCTGGCGAACGCCCGGCTGACGCCCGCCGACGTGGACGCCGTCGAGGCGCACGGCACCGGCACCACGCTCGGCGACCCGATCGAGGCGGACGCCATCCTCGCCACCTACGGCGCCGACCGGGCCGAGCCGCTGCTCCTGGGTTCGCTGAAGTCGAACATCGGGCACGCCCAGGCCGCCGCCGGGGTGGGCGGCGTGATCAAGATGGTCCTCGCCCTGCGCCACGGCCTGTTGCCGCGCACGCTGCACGCCGACCGCCCGTCACCGCACGTGGACTGGTCCGCCGGTGCCGTCCGCCTGCTGACCGAGGCGACGCCGTGGCCGGCCGGTGGCCGTCCCCGGCGGGCCGGTGTCTCGTCGTTCGGGGTGAGCGGCACCAACGCGCACGTCGTCGTGGAGGAGGCCCCGGCCGGGCCGCCACCGCCGAGCCCGACCGGGCGCTGCCGGCGCCCTGGCTGCTCTCCGGCCACTCCGAGGCGGCGCTGCGCGCCCAGGCCGCCCGGCTGCGCTCGTTCCTCGACGACGCCGGCGACCTGTCCGCGCTCGGGATCGCGGCCACCCTGGCGACCGGCCGCGCCGCGCTCGAACACCGCGCCGCGGTCGTCTCCCGCGACCCGGCGGTGTTGCGGCGGGGCCTCGACGCGCTCGCCGACGGCGGCACCGCCCCCGGTGTCATCCGACCGGACCGGGCCGGTGGCGACCTCGCCTTCCTCTTCTCCGGCCAGGGCGCGCAGCGGGCCGGGATGGGCCGCGAGTTGGCGGCCACCTTCGGAGTCTTCGCGCGGGTCTGGGACGAGGCGCTGTCGCTGCTGGACGCTGACGTCGTGCGCACCGCCGACGACGAGACCCTGGCCCGCACCGGGCTCGCGCAGCCGGCCCTGTTCGCGTTCGAGGTCGCCATGTGCCGGCTCTGGGAGTCCTGCGGGGTGACCCCCGCCTACCTGCTCGGCCACTCGATCGGCGAACTGGCCGCCGCGCACGTCGCGGGCGCGCTGTCGCTGGGTGACGCCTGCCGCCTGGTGTCGGCCCGGGGCCGATTGATGCAGGCACTGCCGGCCGGCGGCGCGATGGTGGCGATCGAGGCGTCCGAGGCCGAGGTGGCGGGCCTGCCGGTGGCGGCGGTCAACGGCCCGAACTCGGTGGTGATAACCGGGCCCGTCGACCTGGTCGACGAGGCCGCCGACCGGTGGCGCGCCCAGGGACGCCGGGTCCGCCGGCTGAATGTCTCGCACGCCTTCCACTCCGCCGCGATGGAGCCGATGCTCGCGGAGTTCGGCGAGGTGGCCGCCGGGATCAGCTACCAACCACCGCGCATCGCGGTGGTGTCCAACGTGACAGGTGACCTGATCCGCGAGTTCAGCGCCGAGTACTGGGTGCGGCACGTCCGCGAGACCGTCCGCTTCGGCGACGGGATCGACCTGCTGACCGCCCGCGGGGTGGCCACCTTCGTGGAGGTCGGCCCGGACGGCGTGCTGTCCGGGCAGGGCCGCCACGGCCGGTACGTGCCGTCGTCGCGCCGAGACCGCGACGAGGTGGAGACCGTGGTGGCGGCGCTGGCCCGGGCGCACGTGGCCGGTGCGCGGGTGGACTGGACGACGGTGCTGCCGGCCGGCCCGCCGGTGACGTTGCCGACCTACCCCTTCCAACGCGAGCGTTACTGGTTGTCCGCCGCCCCCGCCACCCGCACCGGTCATCCGCTGGTCACCGCCGTCGCGGAGCTCGCCGACGACGGCGGTCTGCTGCTGACCGGCCAGCTGTCGACGACGGACCAGCAGTGGCTCGGCGACCATGTCGTCCAGGGCACTGTCATCGTGCCCGGTGTCGCCCTCGCCGAGCTGGCGCTGCACGCCGCCGACCGGGCCGGTGCCGAGGGTCTCGCCGAGCTGGTCCACGACGCGCCGCTGACGGTGCCGGCCGGCGTCCGGGTCGCCCTGCAACTGCGGGTCGGGCCGGCCGACCCGGACGGCGGGCGGACGTTCGGCATCCACGCCCGCCAGCCCGGCGAGTCGTGGACCCGGCACGCCACCGGCCGGCTAACCGGGACGGCCGACGCGCCCGCCGCGCCGGAGCCGGTGTGGCCTCCGGACGGGGCCGAGCCGATCGACGTGCGCGAGCACTACCAGCGGTTCGCCGACGCCGGCTTCGCGTTGGGCCCGGCCTTCCAGGGACTGCGGGCCGCCTGGCGGCACGGCGGGCACACCTACGCCGAGGTCGTCCTGGCGCAGCCGCAGCACCCCGAGGCCGCCCGCTTCGGCATCCACCCGGCCCTGTTCGACGCCGCCCTGCACGCCGGCGGGCTCACCGCGCTGGCAGCGGGGACCGACGCCGTACGCGGTCGGGTGCCGTTCGCCTGGCGAGGTGTGCGCCTGCACGCTACCGGGGCGACCGCGCTGCGGGTTCGCCTCACCCCGGACCCGTCCGGCGACGGCATGGCGATCGCGATGACCGACCCGGCGGGTGCGCCGGTCGCGGACATCGACCGTCTGGTGACCCGGGCGCTCCCGGCGGCCGGCCCGGATCGACGGGCGGGGGCGCTGTACCAGCTGGAGTGGGTGCCGCTGCCGCCGGCGCCGGCGACGGACCGCCCGTGGCGGTGCACCACGTCGACGACGTACGCGAGGCGCTGGATATCGCGCAGCGCGAACCCGGCGCCCGCCTGGCGTTCGTGACCCGCGACGCGCTGGCGGCCCGGGCCGGCGACCTGGTCGGCGGGCTCGACGCGGCCCCGGTCTGGGGGCTGCTGCGCGCGGCGCAGGCCGAGCAGCCGGGTCGTTTCGTGCTCGCCGACCTCGACGCCGGGGACGCGCCCGGCCCACTCGACCGACTGCTCGCCGCGACCGGTGAGGATCAGTTCGCGATCCGCGACGGTATCGTCCTCGTGCCCCGGCTGACCGCGATGCGAGCGGACGCAGCGGGTCAGCGCCGTGGGACCCGGACGGCACCGTCCTGATCACCGGCGGCCTCGGCGCGCTCGGTGGGCACGTCGCCCGGCACCTCGTCACCCGACACGGCGTGCGTCACCTGCTGCTGGTCAGCCGCTCCGGCGGCGGCAGCGAAATCGCCGCCGAGCTGACCGCGCTCGGCGCCGGGGTGACAGTCGCCGGGTGCGAGGTGGGGGACCGGGCCGCGCTCGCCGCGCTGATCCGTGGCATCGGGCCGGACCGCCCGCTGCGCGGCGTCGTGCACGCCGCCGGCGTGGTGCGGGACGCGGTGCTGGCCAACGTCACCCCCGGGCACCTGGACCGGGTGCTGCGGGCCAAGGTGGACGGTGCTCGGCACCTGCACGAGCTGACCCTCGACCGTCCGCTCACCGCCTTCGTGCTCTTCTCCTCCGCAGCCGCGGTGCTGGGCGCGGCCGGACAGTCCCCCTACGCGGCCGGCAACGCCTACCTCGACGCGCTCGCCGCGCACCGCCGGGCCGCCGGGCTGCCGGGCCACTCCCTCGCCTGGGGGGCGTGGGACGCGCCGGACGGCATGGCCGGCCGCCTCGACGACACCGCCCGGGCCCGGCTCGCGC
>NZ_JAEVHL010000230.1 GCF_016803395.1 Micromonospora tarensis
GCCTTACGCCGCCTTACGCCGCGCCGGACGCCACGCCGCCCGCCGGGCCGCCGCCGACCAGGGCAAGCCGCGTCGGTACGGGGCACCGTGCGGCGGCTCAACGGGAGCGCGGACGGCACCCCACCCGGGGGTGCCGTCCGCGTCTGGTCACTGCTCCCGGTAGGTGGCCAGGTCGAAGTCGGCGTACGCGCCGTCACCGCCGAGATCCTGCACCCACAGGCCGAGGAACGCCCCGGTGAAGCCCCAGGCCGCCGGCTCCCCGTCGATGATCAGCGCGGCGTGCTCATCGGACAGGATGGTCGCGTCCAGGTCGACCGGAACCCGCTGCCAACCGGCGCCGAGGTCGTAGTCGAAGCGCACCACCGGCCCGTCGAACACGGCCCGCAGCCCGACCCGGGTGGCACCGCCGACGTCGACGGTCAACTCGGGGTACGCGGTGCGCCGCCCGTTGTCGGAGCTGAGCAGCTCCAGCACCGCCCGCCCGTCGTCGGCCCGGGTCAGGTAGAGGTGATGCCAGTTGAGGGTGTTGTAGTAGGCGGTGATCCCGGCGAGCTGGCGGTGGTCGACCGGGTCGAACTCCACAACCGTTTCGAGGGAGCAGTGCATCGCGCCGACACGTCGCCCGACCAGGCTCGGCGCCTGCCGACCGACCGGCGACTGCCCGCCCTGGACCCGCAGGTGCGACGGACGAGTGGTCAGGTCGATCCAGTCAGCGGTGGCCGGCCGGCGCAGCGTCGACCAGCAGGGGCTCAGCTCGGGGGCGTCGAAGTGATCGGTCTCGGGCTCCGCCGGCCACGGGTGCGCCGGCAGGTCGGGCGCGACGACCTCGTCCGCGGGCACTCCTCCGGCGATCCGGGGCCAGCCACCCTCCGGCCACTCGACCCGCTGGATCGCGGTCTCCCGGCCCAGCACACAACTGCCCAGTGGGGTGTAGGGGCGCCCGACCAGGTGGGCCAGGTACCACTCGCCGTTCTGGGTGCGGACCAGGCTGCCGTGCCCCGCCTTCTGCAGGCGCAGCTCCGGCCGGTTGACCGAGGTGAGCAGCGGCCCGTCCGGGTCCACCTCGTACGGGCCGAACAGCTCCCGGGACCGGGCCACGGTGACCTGGTGCTCCCAGCTGGTGCCGCCCTCGGCGGTGATCAGCCAGTACCAGCCGTCGTGGCGGTACAGGTGCGGACCCTCGGTGACCCCGACCGAGGTGCCGGTGAACAGGATGCGGGGGCTGCCGACGAGCCGGCGGCTGCCGCGGTCGTACTGCTGAATCTCGATGCCGCCGAAGCGGTCCCGGCCGGGCCGCCAGTCCGCGCTCATGCTCAGCAGCCAGGTGCTGCCGTCGTCGTCGTGGAACAGCGCGGCGTCGAAACCGCGACCGTGCAGCTTCACCGGGTCCGACCAGGGGCCGGCGATGTCCTCGGCGGTGACCAGGAAGTTCTGCGGGTCCCAGTAACCGCTGGCGAAGCTGGCGACGTCGCTGTAGACGAGATGGAACTGACCGTCGTGGTACGTCAGGTCGGGCGCCCACACCCCGTTGGAGTCACCGCACCCGCGCAGGTCGAGCAGACGCCGGTCGGTGATGATCCCACCCAGGCTGCGCCAGTTCACGAGATCACGCGAATGGTGCACGAGCACGCCCGGGTACCACTCGAAGGTCGAGGTGGCCAGGTAGTAGTCATCGCCGACCCGCAGGATCGACGGATCCGGGTGGAAGCCGGCGAGGACGGGATTGCGGATCGACCGGGTAGCGGTCGCCACGTTAGCGAGGTCGGTCGACACGAGGGCTCCTCTGCACGGGCTGTCTGGAACTTCCGGAAACTTGCGGTCCCGGATCGCTGGAAGTCCTGCCTACGCTAGCCGGTCTTTTCGCAATAGGACAGAGGTCTTGACCGTTGCGGAAACAGCTCGTAGCGTGCCGGCCATCGACCGGTAATACCGGCGAAGCTTTGAAAGTTCCGGAGATCCATAGGTTTCCACCCCGCCGGCTCGACCGGCGTCCGAGCACCCCGTGAGTCCCCGAAGGGATGGATCATGACCACGCACCTTTCCCGCCGAACGCTGCTCGGCCTCGCCGGTGCCGGCGCCGGCGCATACCTGCTGAGCGCCTGTAGCGGCGACGACAAGTCCAGCGACCCGAACGCTCCGCAGACCATCAACTGGTGGCACATCCAGAACACCGAGCCGATGCTGCCCGTCTGGGCGGCGATGGCCAACGAATACAAGAGCGCACACAGCAACGTCACGTTCACCATTCAGCCGCTGGAGAACGAGGCGTTCAAGGCGAAGCTCACCACCGCCACCCAGGCCGGCGACCCGCCGGACCTGTTCCAGTCCTGGGGCGGTGGCGTGCTCAAGCAGCAGGTGGACGCGGGCCTGGTCAAGGACCTGACCGACGACGTGCAGGACCTGGTCAAGGGCATCCTGCCGGCCGCCATGGAGCCGTACACGATCGACGGCAAGATCTACGGCATTCCGTTCGACATCGGCATGGTCGGCTTCTGGTACAACAAGGAGCTCTTCACCCGCGCCGGCATCACCCAGACCCCCACCACCTGGAACGGCGTGCTCGACGCGGTCCGCAAGCTCAAGGCCGCCGGCATCACCCCGGTCGCCCTGGCCGGCAAGGACAAGTGGCCGGCGCACTTCTACTGGTCGTACCTCGCCATGCGGATCGGCGGGGTGGACGCGCTGCAGAAGGCAGTCGACAGCAAGAACTTCGACACCCCCGACCTGGTCGCCGCGGGTGAGCGGCTCAAGGAGCTCGTCGACCTGCAGCCCTTCCAGAAGGGCTTCCTCGGCGCGGAGTTCGGCTCCCCCGACGGTCAGGCCGCCACCATGGGCAACGGCAACGCCGGGATGGAGCTGATGGGGCAGTGGGCGCCGGCGGTGCAGGCGTCCAGCTCCACCAGCAAGAAGGGCCTCGGCGACAAGCTCGGCTTCTTCCCGTTCCCCTCGGTGGACGGCGGCAAGGGCGCCGCGACCGAGGTCTTCGGCGGTGGCAACGGCTTCGCCGTCGGCAAGGACGCGCCGGCCGCCACCATCGACTTCCTGAAGTTCCTGCTCAACGTCGAGAATCAGAAGCGGTCCGCGCAGACCGGCGCGGTGCTGCCGACGGTGACGGAGGCGACCTCGGCCATCAGCGACGCCAACAACAAGGCCGTCGCGGAGGCCCTGGCCAAGAACACCGGCTTCCAGCTCTACCTCGACCAGGCGTACGCGCCCGCGCTCGGCCAGCAGATCAACGACAGCGTCGCGGAACTGATCGCCGGCAAGAAGCAGCCGGCGGCGATCGTCAAGGACATCACCCAGGTGGCAAAGACCGTCTGATCGTGACCATCCAGCCATCCGTAACCGGCCGTAGAACCCGAGTGGAGCAGGAATGACCAGGCCATCGACCGTGTCGGAGATGAGGCGCGGCGACCCGGCGACCGATCCACCGGCACCGGGGCCGGGCACCGCGCGACAGCGTGGCCGCCAGCCCCGGCCGGGCCGGGCCGGCGTCCTTGCCGTGTTCCTGGCGCCTGCCCTGGCGCTGTTCGTGCTGCTGGTCCTCGCCCCCATCGTGGTGGCCGGCTACGCCAGCCTCTTCAAATGGAACGGCTTCGGGCTGCCCGAGAACTTCATCGGGTTGGACAACTACACCCGTGCCTTCAGTGACCCGACGTTCCGGGGTGACCTGTGGCGTGGGTTCATCCTGGTGGTGCTCTCCCTGGTCGTGCAGCTGCCCGTCGCGCTGGCCCTCGCCATGCTCCTCAACCAGCCACTTCGGGGCCGGGCCATCTACCGACTGATCTTCTTCGCTCCGTACGTGCTCTCCGAGGTCACCACGGCCGTCCTGTTCACCCTGGTGTTCTCACCCAACCGGGGGCTGGGCGAGGGCGTCTCCCGGTGGCTGGGCGCCGACGCGGGCGCGGTCTTCGCCGACCCGGACACCGTGCTGTTCGCGGTCTTCCTGGTGGTGTCCTGGAAGTACTTCGGCCTCTACATGATGCTCTTCCTGGCGGCCCGGCAGGGCATCCCGAAGGAGCTGTCCGAGGCCGCGGTCACCGACGGCGCCACCGCCTGGCAGGCGTTCCGGCACGTCACCCTGCCCCTGCTCGGTCCGACGATCCGGATCAGCGTGTTCCTGTCGGTCATCGGCACCATCCAGCTGTTCGACATGGTCTGGGTGCTCACCGGCGGTGGGCCGATCCACACCTCGGAGACCCTGGCCGTCACGATGTACCAGTTCGGCTTCCGCCGCTTCGAGGTCGGCTACGCGAGCGCGATCAGCATCGTGATGTTCCTGCTGAGCCTCGTCTTCGCCCTGTTCTACCAACGCGTCGTGCTGCGTCGGGACACCGCGGGCGCGATCACCAACCAGGGAGGCCAGCGATGACGGCCACGGCGAGTCGCGCCCAGCGGACCCGCAGCGTCGTGCTGCACATCGTCTGCATCGCCGTCGGCGCGCTCATCGTCGTGCCGGTGTGGTTCGGTGTGCTCGGCGGCTTCAAGGACAACGGCCAGTTGTCCACAAACCCGCTGGGCTGGCCGGACCCCTGGGTGAACAACTACCTCGAGATCCTGAAGAACGGGGTGTTCTGGCGGCAGCTCGGCAACAGTCTGCTGATCGCCGTGACCAGCACCGTCATCGTCGTGGGCGCGGCGGCGATGGCCGCGTTCGTCTTCGCCCGCTACGCCTTCCGGGGCCGCGAGTTCCTGGTGACCCTCTTCGCGATCGGCCTGATGTTCCCGTTCGCGGTGGCCATCCTGCCGCTGTTCGTGCTGCTGCGCGGGATGGGCCTGCTGGACAACCCGCTGGGTGTCATCCTGCCCCAGGCCGCCTTCGGGCTGCCGATCACCATCATCATCCTGCGCCAGTTCTTCCGGACCATCCCGGCCGAGGTCGAGGAGGCCGCCGTTCTCGACGGCTGCGGCTCCTTCGGCTTCTTCTGGAAGGTCCTGCTGCCGATGGCCCGGCCCGCCCTGGCCACCGTCTCGGTGCTGGCCATCGTGACCAGCTGGAACAACTTCATGCTCCCGCTGGTCGTGTTCAGCGACCAGAGCTGGTGGACGCTCCCCGTCGGGGTCCAGGCGTTCCAGGGCATGTACGCCGACGACACGGCCCGGGTGCTCGCCTATGTCGTGCTGTCCATGCTGCCGGCGCTCGGCTTCTACGCCGTGGCCGAACGCCAGCTCATCGGCGGTCTGACCGGCAGCGTCAAGGGCTGACACCGCAGCACCGCGAGCAGTTCTGACGTTTCCAGCACGACGAAGGGGGGACCGTGGGCGCGGAGAACGGCCGAAACGTCACCATCGCCATGATCGCGCGGTTGGCGGGTGTCTCCGTGCCCACGGTCTCCCGGGTCATCAACGGCCGCTCGGACGTCGCTCCCGACACCCGGGAGCGCGTCGAGGCCCTGCTCAGCCGGCACGGCTACCGCCGCCGGTCACCGGCCCGCCGGACCGACGCGGCCCTCATCGACCTGGTCTTCAACGACCTGGACAGCCCGTGGGCCGTGGAGATCATCCGTGGGGTGGAGGACGTCGGCCAGACCAGCGGCGTCGGCACCGTCGTGTCGGCCATCCACTGGCGCATCTCCTCGGCCAAGCAGTGGCTCGACAACATGCGTACCCGCTCCACCGAGGGCGTCATCTTCGTGACCTCCATGGTGAACCCGCCGTTGCAGGCCGAGCTGCGTCGGCTCCACCTGCCGGTCGTCATCATCGACCCCGCCGGAGTGGACCCACAGGAGTCACCCACCATCGGCGCCACCAACTGGGCCGCAGCCTCAGCGCCAACCAGTACCTGATCAGCCTCGGCCACCGCCGGATCGGCTTCATCGCCGGCCCGCCGCACCTGATGTGCAGCCGGGCCCGGATGGACGGCTACCGGGCCGCGCTCGGTGCCGCCGGCATCCCCATCGACGACGCCCTCATCCGACCCGGCAACTTCTACCACGAGGCCGGTTTCAGCGCCGGTACCCAGTTGCTGGCCCTGCCCGACCCACCCACTGCCATCTTCGCCTCCAGCGACCAGATGGCGCTCGGCGTCTACGAGGCGGTCCGCAAGCGCGGCCTGCGGGTGCCCGACGACGTCAGCGTGGTCGGTTTCGACGACCTGCCGGAGGTCCGGTGGTGCTCCCCGCCGCTGACCACCGTCCGGCAACCCCTGGCCGAGATGGGCATGTTGGCCGCACGGACCGTGCTGCGCCTCGCCGGGGGCGAGAAGACCGAGAGCCCTCGGGTCGAACTCGCCACCGAGCTGATCGTCCGCGACAGCGCCGGACCACCCCGGTCGTGATCCTCGCCGGTGGCGCCCGGCGTCACTTCTCCGGATGCCGGCGGACGAAGTCCCGGTAGGTCTCGTTGGCCAGCTCGATCTCCCGGATCTCGGCCTGGCGTAGCTCGGCCGCCGACCGGGCCTGGGCGATGCGCAGTTCGTGCCGCCGGTTGCGGGCCCGGGCCCAACCACGGGACAGACCCCAGACGATCCAGCCGCTGGACGCGACTAGCCCGGTGATGACAAAGGCGAGGAGGAAGTCCATCCCGGCATCCTTTCCGGTCAGCCGACGTCCCGGCGGGCGGCGAGCCAGGTGCCCAGCCCGAACATCAGCACCACGTAGGCGAGCAGCACGGCGACGGGCGGCCCGGCACCGGCCGAATCGATCACCCCGGGCGTGCCGCCCTCGAACTGGGAGCGGGCTCCCAGCGCCCCGGCGAGGGCACCGGAGCTGGGGGCGAGGAGCAATTTCTGGACGACCTCGAGCGGGCTGAGGACGAGGGCGAGGCCACTTATCGCGTTCTCCAGCACGAGCGTCCAGACGAGGCCGACCGCGATGGCGGTGGCGGTGCTGCGGAACGCGATGGCGAGCAGGTAGCCGAGGCTGGCGTGCGCGGCGCAGATCAGCCAGGCCGCCGCGACGGCCCCGGCCAGGTCACCGGCGGGCGGCCAGTCCAGGCCGCGCCCTTCCACGAGCGCGAGCAGTGTCGTCACGACGGCCAACGCGGCGAAGGTGAGGACGACCAGCAGCAGGGTCAGGGCGCAGAGCGCCACGGCGTGGCCGGCGAGCACCTGCGCTCGCCGGGGGCGCTGGGTGAAGATCAGGTTGAGCGTTCCCCACCGGTACTCGTTGCCGACGACGACAGCACCGAGGATCACCACGATCGCCCCGCCGAAGAGCGGGAACAGCGCGATCCCGGTGGGCACGAGCTGACCGGGCAGGACGGCGTCCAGCAGCGACGCCGCGTCCTCGGCCTGCTTCGGGTCGCCGGCGAGCGCCAGGTGCACCAGGTAGGGGACGCCGACACCGAAGGCGAGCGCCATCGCGACCCAGGTGACGGTGACGGCCCACACGGCCGGCCGTTTCCGGTCCGCGAACCAGGCGGCGCGTACCGACGCGATCATCCGCTGCTCCCTGTCGTGCTGGTCAGCTCCAGGAACGCCTCCTCCAGCGAGTGGCGTACCGTGCGCAGTTCACGTACGTCGATGCCGGCCTCGACCAGCGTGCGGTTGAGATCCGCGGCGAGCGCCGGATCGGTGCTGACCCGCAGCGTGCCGTCGACGGCCTCGACGGCCCGGACGCCGCGGTGATCCCGCAGGCACGCCAGGGCCTTGTCGGTTGGGTCGGCGGCGATGAGCAGCTGCCCACCGCCGAGCGCCGCGCGCAGCTCGTCGGCGGTGCCGTCGGCGACGAGTCGACCCCGGTTGAGCACCGCGATCCGGTCGCAGACCTGCTCGACCTCGGCGAGGACGTGGCTGGAGAGCAGCACGGTACGGCCGCGTCGGCCGAGCGAGCGGAGCAGTTCCCGGATCTCCGACACCCCGGCCGGGTCGAGGCCGTTCGTGGGTTCGTCGAGGATCAGCAGGCTCGGCTCCTTCAGCAGCGCGGCGGCGACGCCGAGTCGCTGCTTCATGCCCAGTGAGTACGTCCGGAACGCGGAGCGCGCCCGTTCGGCCAGGCCCACCTCGGCGAGCACCCGGCTGGGCGCGCTGTCCGGTGCTCCCGCGTAGCGGGCGGCCAGCCGCAGATTGTCCAGACCGGACAGGTGGGGGTAGAAGGCTGGTGATTCGATGAGCGCACCCACCCGGCGCAGCTTGTTGGGGGTGCCCGGGGGTTGCCCCAGCACCCGGATCCGGCCGGACGTCGGTCGGACGAGCCCGACCAGCATCCGCATGGTCGTGGTCTTGCCGGCGCCGTTGGGGCCGAGGAAGCCGAAGACCGACCCCTGCGGGACCCGCAGGGTGAGCCCGTCGACAGCTGTGACACCGCCGGGATAGCGCTTGGTCACCTGGTGAACGTCAATGGCGAATCGGTCATTCCCCAACGGACTGGCGCAATCGTCCGATGGTGTGGCGGAATCTACCGCCGGGATTTCGCGTCGCCTTCATCTGACCGGTCCTTACTCATTGCCGACCGCAGCGCAGGGTTAATTGCGCGCTGTCAATTAACTGATCGTTAAGGCAGGTGGGACGGTTGGCGAGGTCGTTCAGCGGGAGGGTTGGCACCGCCGGGACCACCTCGCCTCTGTCTCGATTGGACGCTTCTGACCTGCACTTTGGCCCGACAGCGTCCACAGACTAGCGGAGGATGATCGGGTCCGGTAGGTCCACAGCGGTGCGCCGCAAAAAAATTCTTCTATTCACTCCCGCCACTTCATGACGGGAAACAATATGTTGACGATCGTATTGACCATGGGCAGCATGTAGAAACTTTCGAGTCGATGATGACGCTGGCATAGGAGCCCGGATGAGCCTGCCGCAAGACGCTGCGGAGACCCTGGAAGTCCGACCTAAGCTGCGCCACGATGTGGTCTTCCTGGATGCGCCGGCCGGCGCCTACCTACGCGGTCCGGACACCGCCTTCCTGATCAAGGGAAGGTCCGCGTTCCGCTGGCTGACCACGTTGAGTCCGTACCTCACCGGGGAGCACACCCTCGCGCAGCTCACCGCCACCCTGGACCAGGCGCAGCGGCAGACCGTGCTCACGCTGGTCCGCGCGCTGCTGGCCCGGGGCTTCGCGAAGGACGCCGGCGACCGCAGCGAGGTGCCGGAGCCGGTGGCCCGACGGTTCGCCGCGCAGATCGAGTTCGTCGACCACTTCACCGACGACCCGACCGGCCGGTTCCTGCGGTTCCACACCGCACGAGTGGCGTTGGCCGGTGAGGGAGCGGCGCTGCTCGCCGCGGCGACTGGCCTGCTGCGCAACGGGTGCCTGCACCTCGAGCTGTACCCGGACGACGACCCCGCGCGCTACGCCGAGGCGCTGCGGGCCGAGGTGGCGACGCTGCGCGCGGACGGGTTGGCGGCCGAGGTCCAGGTGCACGACGGGCCGGTCGATCCGAGCGGAGCCGACGCGGTGGTCTACTGCACCGACCGGACCGGCCTGTCCCGGTTGGCCGAGCTGGCCCGCGACTGCCACCGGGACGGCCCGCTGCTGGTCCCCGTGCTCGTCGACGACGAGCGGGCGGTGGTCGGCCCGACCGTCGCGCCGGGGCGGACGCCGTGCTGGCTCTGCGCGCAACTGCGGCTCGCCGCCGCTGCCCCGGCCGACACCGCCGCCGACTTCTGGCGGCACCTGGCCGTCGGCGTCGGCCCCGACGTGCCCGCGCCGTTGCCGGAGGTGACCGCGCGCATGCTCGGCAACGCCGCCGCGTTCGAGCTGTTCCGGGTGCTCACCGGCGCGATGGCGGCGGACTCGGCGGACGCGGTGCTGCTGCTGCGGCGGTCCACCCTGGAGTCCGCCCGGGAACCGGTGCTACCGCATCCGGCCTGCCCGGTCTGCCGGGGCGTGGACGTCGCCGGACCGGAGCAGCCCGGTGGCTCCGACGACGAGACCTACCAGCGGGCCCAGTCGTTGGTGTCGCCGAACGCGGGGGTGTTCACCCGGTTCGTGGACGACCCGCTGGAGCAGGCGCCGCTGAAGACGGCCCGGCTGCGGCTGCCCGGGCCAGGTGGTCCCCGGGAGGTGACCGCGTTCGACGTGCACACCGTGCAGACTGCCCGGCTGGGCGCGTACCGGATCGCGGTGCGCGACCACGCCGCCCGCTACGCCGACCCGCACGACGGCGTGCTCGCCACCGCCCAGGAACTGCGTCGGCGCGGAGAGCACCCGGTGCCCTGGACCGAGCTGCACACCGCCAGCGGCGCGGTGGACGACGACCCGCACCGCCGCTCCGTTGGCTGCCGGCGACCACGCTGGGCGGCACCGAGACGGTGTGGGTGCCCGCCGCGCTGGCGTTGCCCACCTCGACCGCGAACGGCGCGGGCCTCGCCGAGCGGACGGTCGCCGGCGCGGCGGCGGCCGACACGCCTCGACGGTGTCATCGACCAGGGGCTCGCCGACGCGCTGGCCTACCAGGCGTTGACCGGGGCGATGCGTGGCGTCGGTGGGCTCAGCGTGGTCACCGAGGAGGCGTTGGTGGCCGACGACGACACCGCCTTCGTGGTGAAGGCGGCCCACCGCTTCGGCCGCCAGCTGGCGGTCTTCGCGCTCACCGGCGCGGCGCCGGCGCACGCCGTGCTCGCCGTCGTCGACGGGCCCGACGGTCGCGACTGGCGGCTCGCCGGCGGGTTCGAC
>NZ_JAEVHL010000231.1 GCF_016803395.1 Micromonospora tarensis
GGTGACCAGCTCGGGCACGCCCAACTCGACCACCACCGCGTCCGGCCGGGCGGCCAGCGCGCGGTGCACGGCGGCGCGCATCCAGTCGTGGCGGTGCAGGTCGCGGACCACCAGGACCAGGGGGTCACTGCCGGCCCCGGCGCCCGGGTCGGCCGGCACGTCGGCTTCGGCGTAGCGGACCGCGCGGGTGCCGGGCAGCACCTCGCCGAGTGGCGCGCCGAGGCCCCACGGAGTCTCCGCGCCGATGGCGATGTTGCGCAGCGGCTCGAACTCGACGACGTACGCGGGGCGGGTCAGCGGCAGCGTGACCGTCGCGGCCTGGTCGGCGGTGACCCGCACGGCCCGCCGGGCGGCGACCAGCCCGACGTCGTGGTCGTCGCGCCCCGCGGCTGAGCCGGTCGTGCGGGCGGTGACTGTCCAGGCGGCGAGTTGACCGACCCGCTTGGCCGCCTCCGCGAGACGTTCCTCGGGCAGCTCACCGGAGACCACGGCGGCCACGATGGCGTCGCGCAGCTCGACAGCCGCCTGCTCGTCGGCCCGTTCGCCGCCGATGCAGATGGCGTCGGCCCCGGCGACCAGGGCGCGGACTGTCGCCCCGGCGAAGCCGTACCGGTCGGCGACCGCGCGCATCTCCATCGCGTCGGTCACCACCACACCGCAGAAGCCCAGCTCGTCGCGGAGCAGCCCACCCAGGATGCGCTGACTCAGCGTGGCCGGCAGCCGCGGGTCGAGCGCCGGCACCAGCAGGTGACCGGTCATCACCGCCTGCACCCCGGCGGCCACGGCGGCCCGGAACGGGGCCAGTTCGCAGGCGTCCAGCCGGCTCCGGTCGGCGGTGATCCGGGGCAGGTCGTGGTGGGAGTCGACGCGGGTGTCGCCGTGCCCGGGGAAGTGCTTGGCGCAGGCCGCGACCCCGCCGGCCTGGAGCCCTCGGACCCAGGCCGCGGTGTGCCTCGCCACCAGGGCCGGGTCGGCGCCGAACGAGCGGACGCCGATCACCGGGTTCGCCGGGTTGGAGTTGACGTCGGCGTCCGGGGCGTAGTTGAGGGTGACCCCGGCCGCGGCCAGTTCGGCGCCGAGGTCCCGGGCGACCGCCTCGGTCAGCTCGGGGTCGTCGACCGCGCCGAGGGCGAAGTTTCCGGGCCGGGAGCTGCCGTGCACCGATTCGAGCCGGGTGACGTCGCCGGCCTCCTCGTCGATCGCCACGATGACGTCCGGCCGTTCGGCGCGCAGGGTCGCGGTGAGCGCCGCCACCTGTTCGGTGTCGACGACGTTGCGGGCGAAGAGCACCACCGAGCCGAGGCCCTCGCCGAGCCAGCGGCACACCCACGGCGGCGGGGTGGTGCCGACGAACCCGGGTTGCAGGACGGCGGCGGCGAGCGCCGGCAGGTGCCCGGTGGGGGTGGTCACCGGGCCCCCTCGTGGTGATCGACGTCGATCACCGGCGTCGGTACGCCCCCGTCGACCCGCTGGTTGCGCTCGCTCATGCGGCCCCCGTACCCCATCTCTCGCGCGCCCTCGGCGCACCGCCACCGGCAGGCGGTCCTGCCATGGTCACACTGGGCGATTCAATAGTCAATAAACCTTACAGTTGCCGGAACGGCGGTTCTCCGGGGAGAGTTCGGGGATGGACCCCGCGCTGCTGGCCGACGCGACGAGCCCGGCCGACATCCCCGGCGTACGCCTGCTCGGCCTGGTGGTCGGCGCCCTGCTGCTGTTCGCCGCGATCCGGGCGATGTTCGGTCGCCGCTGAGCGAACCGGCCCCGAGCGTCGGTGTGGCCGACCGCGCCCGGGGTACGGCTTCCCCATCAGCAGGTCCGCGCGCCGAAGGGGAAGCGATGAAGATCGGATACTTTCTGTCCAGTGAGGAGTTCACCCCAGCCGAGTTGCTGGAGCAGGCGCGCGGCGCCGAACGGGCCGGCTTCGAGGCGCTGTGGATCTCCGACCACTACCACCCCTGGGTCGACGCGCAGGGCCAGAGCCCGTTCGTCTGGTCGATGATCGGTGCGCTCAGCCAGGCCAGTTCGCTGCCGGTGACCACCGCGGTGACCTGCCCGACCGTGCGGATCCACCCGGCCGTGGTCGCGCAGGCGGCGGCGACCAGCGCGGTGCTGCACGGTGGACGGTTCGTCCTCGGCGTCGGCACCGGCGAGGCGCTCAACGAGCACATCTTCGGCGACGCCTGGCCGCAGGCCGACGTTCGGCTGGAGATGCTGGAGGAGGCCGTCGAGGTGCTGCGGAAGCTGTGGACCGGTGACTTCGTCAACCACCACGGCAGGCACTACACGGTCGAGCACGCCCGGATCTACACGCTGCCCGACAGCCCGCCACCGATCTACGTCTCCGGCTTCGGTCCGAAGGCGATCGACCTGGCCGCCCGGATCGGCGACGGCTACGTGAGCACCATGCCCGACGGCGAGATGGTCCGGCGCTTCCGCGAGAACGGCGGCGGCGACAAGCCGTGCCAGGCCGGCTTCAAGGCGGCGTACGCCGACAGCGAGGACGAGGGGATGCGGATCGCGTACGAGCGCTGGCCGAACGCCGGGGTGCCCGGCGAGCTGTCCCAGGTGTTGCCCTCACCACGGCACTTCGAGCAGGCCTCCGAGCTGGTCAAACCGGAGATGCTGAAGGAGGCGTTCGTCTGCGGCAACAGCGCCGAGGCGCACCTGGAGATGATCGACAAGTACGCGAAGGCCGGCTTCGACGAGGTCTACGTGGCCAACACCGGCCCGCACTACCAGGGCCTGTTCGACCTCTACCAGCGCGAGGTCCTGCCCCGCCTGCGCTAAGGGCCGACGGCCACGAGCCCATGATCGTCCGAAGGTGTTTCGGCGGTCATGGGCTCGGGTACCTCCGGCCCTCGATGAAACTGTCCACGCATTCGATGACGTTGCGCCGCGCGGCCCGCAGTCTTTTCGGCTGGCAGGCGCTGCGGCCCAACCAGCTGGCCGCCATGCGCGCGGTGATGCAGCGGCGCGACGCCCTGGTGGTGTTGCCCACCGGTGCCGGCAAGTCGGCGATCTACCAGATCCCGGCCAGTCTGATTCCCGGCCCCACCGTGGTGATCTCCCCCCTGCTGGCCCTCCAGCAAGACCAGATCGCCAGCCTGAACGAGCGGCAACGCCCGGAGTTGCGGGCGGTGCGGATCAGCTCGAACGAGTCGCCGACCCAGCAGGCCGAGGCGATCGCCGAGATCCGGGAGGGTCGGGCGGAGTTCCTCTTCATCACCCCGGAGCAGCTCAGCAACCCGGACCGGATGGCCGAGGTCGCCGCGCTGAAGCCGGCGCTGGTGGCGATCGACGAGGCACACTGCATCTCCGCCTGGGGGCACGACTTCCGCCCCGACTACCTGGCGCTCGGGCACCTGATCGAGGGCATCGGCCGGCCGCCGGTGGTCGCGCTGACCGCCACCGCCTCCCCGCCGGTACGCGACGACATCATCGCCCGGCTGAGGCTGCGCGAGCCGGAGGTGGTGGTCTCCGGGCTGGACCGGCCGAACCTGTTCGTCGAGGTCGCGCACTGCCCCACCGAGGACTACCGGTGGCGGAGGCTGATCACGCTGCTGAGCGACGACGAGCGGCCCGGGATCATCTACGTGCCGACCCGGCGCGCCGCCGAGGAGTTGACCACCCGACTGACCGACGCCGGCTTCCCGGCGCAGTTCTACCACGGCGGGATGGCCGCCGGCGCCCGCGCCGAACTGCACGAGGCGTTCCTCGCCGACCAGGTCCCCATCATGGTGGCGACCTCGGCGTTCGGGATGGGCATCGACAAGCCGAACATCGCCTGGGTGGTGCACATGGCGCTGCCCGACTCGCCGGACAGCTACTTCCAGGAGATCGGCCGGGCCGGCCGCGACGGGCAACCGGCCCGGGTGCTGCTGCTGTGGCAGGCCGAGGACGTTGGCCTGCAACGGTTCTTCAGCGGCGGCCTGCCCGACGAGAACGAGCTGCGTGACCTGGCCGCGCTGCTACGCCGCAAGCCGGCCGCCAAGACCGAGCTGCGCGAGACCACCGGCCTCGGCCCGCGCAAGCTGGGCCAGTACCTCTCCCTGCTGGAGCAGATCGGCGCCGCCGAGCCGCGGGCCCGGCAACGGATCGGCGCCCCGCGCTACTCCCCCACCCCGGTGGACGCCGCCGCGGCGGCGCTGGCCGAGGCGGAGCGCCAGCAGACCGTGACCCGGTCCCGCACCGACATGATGCGGGCCTTCGCCGAGACCACCGCCTGTCGGGGGCAGACCCTGCTGGCCTACTTCGGCGAGCAGATGAGCCAGGTCTGCGGGCACTGCGACAACTGCCACAACGGCACCAGCGTGGCCGACCAGGGTGCGGTCGGGCCGTTCCCGGTGCACAGCCAGGTGCGGCACCCGGAGTGGGGGCAGGGTCTGGTGCTCTCCTACGAGGAGGACAAGATGACGGTCCTCTTCGACGAGGTCGGGTACAAGACGCTGTCGGTGCGCGTGGTGTCCGAACAGGGCCTGCTGACCCTGGACTAGCCTGACCCGGGCGCCGGTGTCGGGCCCGGTGGATCGCAAGCAGAGCGCCGATTGACCAAGCAGAGCAGGGCGGAAGGGGCATTGCCGTGATCGAGCAGCCGGCGTACACCGGTTTCGGTTTCTCCGACGGGGAGTGGGGGCTGCTGGTCGGCCTGCCGCAGTCGGTCCTGACCGCGGCGAGCGCCGCCGAGTCCGACGGCACCCGCCGGACCATGGCGGAGACCGCCGCCGGGCTGGAGACCATCGCCGCCGGCCGGGAGTCGGCCAGCCCGCTCGTCGCCGCCGTGGCCGGCGAGATCGTGACCCGGGTCGGTGACCCGGAGACCGGCGAGGAGCTGCCGGTCATCGCTCCCGCCGACCCGACGGCGCTGATCGACGACGTGCTGCTGCGCGCCGGTGAGGCCGCCGCGCTGCTCGCCGCCCGGTTGGACGAGGGCGAGGCGGGCGCGTACAAGCACTGGCTGGTGAAGATCGCCGAGCAGGTGGTGGGCGCGGCCTCCAGCGGCGGGCTGCTGGGCATCGGCGGCGAGTCGGTCAGCGACTCCGAGCGGCGGTTCCGCGACCGGCTCGCGCACGTGCTCACCGACTGACCGACGACAACGAGGTGCCGGCCGGATCGGTCGGCTCGGCGGCCAGCGCCGCGGAGTCGGCCGGCCGGACACCGCGCAGCGTGACCAGCGCGGTGATCGCGCCCACCAGCATCGCCACCATGGCGGCGATCGCGGCGAGGTGCAGCCCGTCGGTGCACGCGACCCGGGCGGCGTGCAGCACCGCGTCGGCCAGCTCGGCCGGCAGCCCCCGTGCCACGGCGAGCGCGCCCCCCAGGGTCTCCTGGGCCGCGTGGCTGGTGTCGGCGGGCAACCCGGTCGGCAGACCGTCGAGGATCTCGCGACGGTAGACCGCCGCGCCCACACTGCCGAGAATCGCCATCCCCAGCGCGCCGCCCAGCTCACTGCTGGACTCGGTGAGCGCCGACGCGACACCGGCCTGCTCGGGCGGGGCCGCACCGAGGACCAGTTCGGTGACGAGTGACATCACCATCACCAGGCCACCCGCGTAGACACTGGCACCGACGAGCAGCAGCCACAGCGGTGTCTCCGGCGTGACCCGGGTCAGCACCGCGAAGCCGAGCACGGCGATCCCGAACCCCGCGCCGATCAGGTACGCCCGTTCGACGCGCTGGGCGAGGGCGGCGGCGGCCGGCGCGACGCCGCCCACGGCGAGCGACGGCACGAGGCTCCACAGCGCCGCCCGCAGCGGGCTCAGGCCGAGCACCAGCTGGAGGTGCTGGGTGGTGAAGATGGCGAAGCCGACCAGCGCGAACATCGCCAGCAGGTTGACCGCGAGCGAGCCGGCGAAGCCACTGCGGCGGAACAGGGCGAGGTCGACCATCGGGTACGCGCGGGTCCGCTGCCGGTGCAGGAACAGTGCGCCCACCAGCAGGCCGGCGACGATGGCGAGCACCCGTGCCGGGTTGAGGCCGTCGCGGGCCATCTCCTTGATGCCGTAGATCACCGGCAGCAGCGCACCGAGCGACAGCGCCGCGCTGACCAGGTCGAACCGCCCGGTGGCCGGGTTGCGGAACTCGGGCACCAGGAGTGGGGCGAGCAGGAGCAGCATCAGCATCGCCGGAATGTTGATCAGGAAGATCGAGCCCCACCAGAAGTGCTCCAGCAGGACGCCGCTGAGCACCGGGCCGATCGCGATGCCGCCGGTCAGCGTGGCGGTCCAGATGCCGATGGCGGCGCCGCGCTGCTTGGCGTCGTGGAACATGTTGCGGACCAGGGCGAGCGTCGAGGGCATCAGGGTGGCCCCGCCGACGCCGAGCACGGCGCGCGCGGCGATCAGCGTCTCGGCGCTGTCGGCGTACGCGGCCAGCAACGACGCCGCCCCGAACGCGGTGGCACCGATCAGCAGCAGCCGGCGGCGGCCGATCCGGTCGCCCAGCGCAGCCATGGTGATCAGCAGCCCGGCCAGGACGACAACCCCGACGACGAGTTCGCCTTCGGCCTGGACCGCATCCTCGACGGCGTCGAGGTCCTGATCAACCGCCGTACCGGTTGAGGGGCCGGCATGCTGCCGAGAGACACCATCGACAGGACCGTCCTACCACCGAGCGAGCGGTTCGGGATGTGGCTGGACCTCGTCGCACTGACGTCGGCGCCGATGCGCATCCGGTCCGCGCACGCCGAGGACTTCAGCGCCCGGGCCGACTTCCTCGACCTCGGCCCGATCCAGCTGATCAAAGATCACTACCCGTCGCTGGACGCCACCCGCACTCCGAAGCTGATTTGCCAGTCGGACACCGAGCTGTACATGCTCGCCCGCACCAACGACGGAGTCGGCACGTCCAGCCAGGACGGCCGACACAGCGACCTCCGCGCCGGCGAGTTCACCTTCTACAACGGGTCCCGGCCGCACGACGTCGGCCACCACGCGACCGAGCCGGAGCGAAGCCAGGCCACCTCGATCATCACCATGATCCCGCACGCCGCGCTGCCGATAGGCCGAGGACACCACAGCCGCGTCCTACATCCGGGAGCTGCGGTTGTCCCGGTGCCGTCGCGACCTGTCCGACCCGGCCCTGCGCAACCAGCCCGTGCACACCATCGGGGCGCGCTGGGGATTCCCCGACAAGGCCCACTTCAGCCGGGTGTTCCGGGCGGCCTACGGGAGCAGTCCGCAGGAACATCGCGACGCCAGCTCGCATCCGGCACGGAAAGTCAACCGCCCGGCGTCCATGGTCAACTCGTTGCCGGCAGACTGACACCAACGCGCCGAACGCCGCCCGCCCAGCGGGTGACGGTAGGCCGCCAACGGGGGCCGTGGCGAGGCGCCCGCCGCAAGTGCGGCGGGCGGCCGCCCGGTGGGGCCCAGGCACACCTGATGCTCCGGCCCCGTCATTTTCCCCCCGGGATCTGACGGGGTCGGTCAGGCTTTCGCCAGCAACTCCAGGACGACCCGCTCGGCTTCCTCGCGGGGCGTCCCCGGATCGACCGACGCCACCACCCCGTCGTGATAGAGGTCGACGACCCGCGGGTCCACGTACGACGTACGCGCCACCGTCGGGGTGTTGCCCAACAGGTCGGCCACCTCGCGCATCACAGTGACCACCGCCTTGCGCCGCGCCGTCACCGAGCGGGCCGGCGCGGCGGTGGCCAACTCGGTGGCGGCGAGCACTGTGGCGTGCCAGGTGCGGAAGTCCTTCGCGGTCATCTCCCCACCGCTGGCGTCGCGCAGGTAGCCGTTGACCTCGTCGCTGCGCACGTCGCGCCACTCCCGGCCGTCCCAGTAGCCGAACAGGCGGTCCGCCCGCCGCCGACGACGACGCAGGTTGACCAGCACCTGACACAGCTCCGGGTCCTCGATCCGGCGCACCTGCTCGATGCCGCCCTTCGCGGGAAACTCGAAGACCACGCAGCCGCCCCGGGAGCGGGCATGCTCCGGGCGCAGGGTGGACACCCCGTAGGTCGGGTCGTCACCGGCCGCGTACTGGTCGCTGCCGACCCGGAACATCCCCATGTCCAACAGGCGGGCCACCGTCGCCAACACCCGGTCCCGGCCCAGCCCCCGGCCGTCCAGGTCACGCCCCACCCGCTCGCGCAGCACCGGCAGCCGCCGGGCCACCTCCAACATGTGGTCGAACTTCGCCTCGTCCTGCTTCTCCCGCCACACCGGGTGGTAGACGTACTGCTTGCGTCCGGCCGCGTCGATCCCGACCGCCTGGATGTGCCCGTTCGGATACGGCGCGATCCAGACGTCCTGCCAGGCCGGAGGGATGACCAGTTCCCGCAACCGGGCCAGGACGTCCGGGTCCCGCACCGGAGCGCCGGTCGGGTCGACGAAGAGCCAACCCCGTCCGCGCCGACGCCGGCCGTACCCCGCCCGACCCGGGTCGCTACGCCGTAACCGCACCGGAGATCCGCCCCACCCTTTCCGCCTCGACCACGGCGGCCAACACCTCGTCGAGCCGCAGAGCCGTCATCGTCGGGTGGCTTCCTACCCCGTCCCACTTGGGCCAATCCCCCGCGCCGGCCCAGAGCACGCGGTGCCGGGGCCGGTCCGGCGGCGGTCCCCAACGCGCCGGCGGCACCGGCCCGAAGAGGACCACCGACGCGGTGCCGTACCCGGTGGCCAGGTGGGCGACCCCGGTGTCCCCGCTGACCACCAGGCGGGCGTCGGCCACCAGCGCGGCGAGCGCGCCCAGATCGGTCCGACCGGCCAGCACCCGCTCCGACCCCAGGCCCGCCGCGTCGGCCACCCGGCACGCCAACTCCCGCTCGTCGGCCGAGCCGGTGAGCAGCACCCGGTGCCCCTGGTCGGTCAGCGCCCGGGCCAGCGCGGCGAACCGCTCGGCCGGCCACCGCTTGGCCGGAATCTTGCTGCCCGGGTGCAGCACTGTGACCCCGCTGGGCAGCCCGGCCGGCGGGGGCCGGCGCAGGCTGAGGTCGCCCCGGTCGCCGGGATGCCGTACCAGGACAGCAGCCGGCACCACCGGTCCACCTCGTGCTCGTCGACGGCCCAGCGGGGCCCGTCGGCGAAGCCGGCGTCCAGGTTGGCGAAGGCCAGCAGCCGACCCGGCCGGGTGGTCGCGAGCAGCCGATGCGACTGCGGGCCGCGCCCGTGCAGGTTGACCGCGACCCGTGGCTCCGACCCAACCCCGATCGGCCGATCCAGCCCGGCGGTGTCCACCAGCCGGTCGACGCCGCCGACCAGGTCGACCAGCGGGGCCAGCCAGCCGGGCGCGGCCAGCGCCAACTCCTGCGCCGGGTACGCGGCCCGCAACGCCCGCAGCGCGGGCACCGCGGTGACCAGGTCGCCGACGCCCAGGGCGCGCAGCACGAGGATCACGGGTACGAGGTCTCCTGCTCGGCGCAGACCACCAGCTCGCGAACGGCGCAGCCGGCCGGCTGGGTGAGCGCGAACATGATCGCGGCGGCGGTGTCGGCGGGTTCGTTGAGGTTCGCGTCCGGCCCCGGCTTGTACTGCGGGTCGCGTTCGTCGAAGAACGCCGTCCGCATGCCGCCCGGGATCAGCAGGGTGACGCCGACCTGACCGGCGAGTTCGGCGGCGAGGGCACGGGTGAAGCCCACCACGCCGAACTTCGCCGCGCAGTACGCGGTGGCGTCGCTGACCGCCTTGACGCCGAGGGTGGAGGCGACCGTGACGATGCGGCCCCGGGAGGTCAGCAGGAACGGCAGCGCGGCGCGGATCACCGCGGCGGTGGCCAGCAGGTCGACGGCGACGATCCGGTCCCAGGTCTCGCCCGGCACGTCGGCGAGTCGACCCGGCACGTCCACACCGGCGGCGGTGACCACGGCGTCCAGGCCACCTGCCTGTTCGGCGAGGTGTCGGGTGGCCACCTCGGCGGCGCGGGTGTCGGCCAGGTCGCACTCGGTCCAGGACACCCCGTCGACCGGCGGCTGCCGGTCCAGCACCACCGGCCGGCCACCGGAGGCCGCCACCGCGGCGACCACCGCGGCGCCGAGCCCGCTGGCGCCGCCGGTGACCAGGACGGTGGGCCCGGTGCCGGGCCGCGGGGCGGTCATCGGGTCCGCTCCGCGACCGACCGGACGATCATGTCGGTGGTGGAGCGACCGTCCAGGTAGGGCACCACCACGGTGTTCCCGCCCCACCGGCGCAGGACGTCCGCCTCCGGCAGGGTGGCGGCGGTGTCCCCACCGCCGGTGGCGTAGTCGCCGCCCTTGACCCAGACGTCGGGTCGTACCCAGGACAGCGCCGCCTCCGGGGTCGGCTCGTCGAAGATCAGGACCGCGTCGACGCAGCTCAGCGCGGCCAGCAGCCGGCTGCGGTCGCCCTCGGACATCACCGGCCGGTCCGGCCCCTTCAACCCGGCCACGCTCGCGTCGGAGTTCAGGCAGACGATCAGGCAGTCGCCGAGCTGCCGGGCGGCCTGCAGGGTGGCCACGTGCCCGGCTCAGCGCGGCCAGCAGCCGCTGCGGTCGCCCTCGGACATCACCGGCCGGTCCGGCCCCTTCAACCCGGCCACGCTCGCGTCGGAGTTCAGGCAGACGATCAGGCAGTCGCCGAGCTG
>NZ_JAEVHL010000232.1 GCF_016803395.1 Micromonospora tarensis
CCCTGCTCAGCCTGCTGCTCGGGGTCGGCGCCGCGCTCAGCGCGAGCGACCACTGGGCCCACGAGCAGGGGCCGCGTACCGGGTGGGCGACAGTGGTGGCGATCGGCACGGCACTGAGCGGGCTGGCCTTCGCGGCCGGGCTGCTCCGGCTGCCCGGGGTGGCGGCCACCGCGGCGGGCACGGCCCGGCTCGCCCTGGACGGGGTGGTCGTGGCGGCGGCGCTGTGGTTCGTCGGCTGGGTGCTCTTCTCCGAGCCGACCCGTCTGCTCGGCGCCGCCACCCCGGTGGCCTGCCCGGCGATCCTGGTGGCCACGGTGAGCGCCGCGCTCGGCGCCGGGCTCGCCGTGATCATCGTCTTCCGGGCGGCCACCCCACGTCGACGGCTCGCCTTGCTGGGCGCCGGCATCAGCGCGGTGAGCTGCGGCGGGCTGGGGCTCAGCGCGGGGCTCTGCCAGGCCGGGCCGACCATGGCCCTGACCGGTGCGGCAGTGCTCGGCGCCGGCCTGCTGACCGGCGCGCTCGCGGTGTACCGGGCCGACCGGCCGGGGCAGATCGACCTGGACGTGGTCGGTCGCGACGGCGAGTACGCGATCGCTCCGATGCTGGCGATGGCCGCCTCGGCGATGTACCACCTCGCGCAGAACGGCCGGTTCACCGCGGCCGGCATCGTGGCGGGCAGCGTGGAGGGCTTCGCCCTGGTGGCGCGGCAGTACCTCACGCTGCGCGACGTCCGGGGGTACGCGGGTCGCCTGGCCGAGCGGGAGGCGCACTTCCGCGAGCTGGCGCACACCGATCCGCTGACGTCGTTGGCCAACCGGCGTGGGCTGCTCCGGGCGCTGCACCGCAACGCCGCCGACCACAACCCGTGCGTGCTGCTCGGTCTGGACCTGGACGGCTTCAAGAACGTCAACGACATGCGCGGCCACGACGTGGGCGACGCGGTGCTGGCCGAGGTGGGCCGGCGGCTGCGTGGCAACCTGCGCCCCGGCGACGTTGCGCCCGGCTGGGCGGGGACGAGTTCGCCGTCCTGATGCGCGGCCGGCCGGTGGAGGCGGACCGGGTCGCCGAACGGCTGCTCGGGGTGCTCAACCGACCGTACGACCAGCCGGACGGCGCGGTCTTCCTGTCGGTCAGCATCGGCGTGGCCGGCTGGGCCGACGAGCCGGACGTGGAGCTGCTGCTGCGCCACGCCGACCTGGCTCTGCGCTACGCCAAGCAGCGCGGCAAGAACCGGATTGAGCGGTACGACGCCACGTACGACCAGCTGCTGCGCCGGCGGACGACTGTGGAGCACGAGTTGCGCGGCGCCATCGACCGCGACGAGCTGCGGTTGGCGTTCCAGCCGGTGGCGTCGTTGCCGTCGGTGCGGCCGGTTGGTGCGGAGGCCCTGCTCCGCTGGCACCACCCGGAGCTGGGCAACGTCCGCCCGGACGAGTTCATCCCGCTCGCCGAGGAGTGCGGGATGATCGCCCCGCTCGGTGCCTGGGTGCTGCACCAGGCCTGCCACCAGCTCTCCCGGTGGCTGGCGGACGGGCACGACGTCTGGGTGTCGGTGAACGTCTCCCCGCGTGAGTTGCACGCCCCGGAGTACGTGGTCCAGGTCGCCGAGGCGCTGCGCGCCCACCACGTGCCGCCGCAGCGGCTGGTGCTGGAGGTCACCGAGCACGCGGTCGCCACCGACCTGGACGAGCTGATCCGGCGGCTGACCGCGTTGCGGCTGACCGGCGTCCGGATCGCGCTCGACGACTTCGGGGCGGGTTACTCGTCGCTGGGGCAGCTGCGTCGGCTGCCGATCGACATTCTCAAGATTGATCACAGCCTGGTCGCCGAGCACGAGCCGGTCCGACCGGTCGGCCAGGATGGCCCGGCCTTCGCGCCGATGGTCGACATCGTGATGCGGCTGGGCCATCAGCTGGGGCTGGAGGTGATCGCCGAGGGGGTGACCAACCCGACCGAGTTGGCCGCGGTGGTGGCCGCCGGTTGCCGGTTCGGCCAGGGCGCGCTCTTCGGCTGGGGGGTGCCGGCCGAGCACCTGGAGGCGATGCTGGAGGCGGCCACGTCACCGGGGGCGCGACCCGCTCCGGTGCCCGCCCAACGACGGCCGCAGGGGGAGTCCGGGCAGCTCAAACCCGCCGCCGATGGCGCGTCACCGGCCGACGCGCCGTCCCCCGTTAACCAACATGTGGGATCAGTTGACTCATCGCGTGAGATGCGTCAGGCTTAGCCTCATGTCGTCGTACCGGTCGCTGCGAGTACTTACTGAGCGCACTCTCCCTCATCGAGAGTGCGCTGGCCCCGTGCATCTGCACGAGGGCCGTTTTTATTGCCATCGGAACCTGGCGAGGCGGGTCCACCCGCGTCGCATCGCTTGACTAGCCACCAGCCACTCCAGCCGAAGGCCAGAACCGTCATGACCGAGACCCACGCCCGAGACCCTCGCCCACACCGTCCGCCGGGCCCGCGCGGCCGCCGACCCGGCCGTCGACGCCGACCAGGCCGCCGCGCGCACCCCGGCCAACCCGGCCACCCCGGCGGTACGACAGTCCGCTCCGGCCCAGGTCTCCGGGGCCGGCTCGCTCGTGCGGTCCCTCGAGGCGCTCGACGTCGACGTCGTCTTCGGCATTCCGGGCGGCGCGATCCTGCCGGCGTACGACCCGCTGTACGACTCGACCGTCCGGCACATCCTGGTCCGGCACGAGCAGGGCGCGGGGCACGCCGCGACCGGGTACGCGCAGGCCACCGGCAAGGTCGGCGTCTGCATGGCCACCTCCGGCCCGGGCGCGACGAACCTGGTCACCCCGATCGCCGACGCGTACATGGACTCGGTGGCGATGGTGGCGATCACCGGCCAGGTGGCTCGCCCGTCGATCGGCACCGACGCCTTCCAGGAGGCGGACATCCAGGGCATCACCCTGCCGATCACCAAGCACAACTTCCTCGTGCAGAACGCCGAGGAGATCCCCCGGGTGCTGGCCGAGGCGTTCCACCTCGCCAGCAGCGGGCGACCCGGCCCGGTGCTCGTCGACATCCCCAAGGACGTGCTCCAGGCGACCACCACCTTCACCTGGCCGCCCACCCTGGACCTGCCCGGTTACCGGCCGACCCTGCACCCGCACGGCAAGCAGATCCGGGAGGCGGCGCGGCTGATGGCCGGTGCCCGCCGGCCGGTGCTGTACGTCGGCGGTGGGGTGCTCAAGGCGGGCGCGACCGACGGGTTGCGCCGACTGGCCGAGCTGACCGGCATCCCGGTCGTCACGACGCTGATGGCGCTGGGCGCGTTCCCCGACTCGCACCAGCAGCATCTGGGCATGCCCGGCATGCACGGCACCGTCGCGGCGGTCTACGGCCTGCAGAAGGCGGATCTGATCGTCGCGCTGGGTGCGCGCTTCGACGACCGGGTCACCGGCAAGCTGGACTCGTTCGCCCCGGACGCGAGCGTCGTGCACGCGGACATCGATCCCGCCGAGATCGGCAAGAACCGGCACGTGGACGTGCCGATCGTCGGCGACGCCAAGCACGTCATCGACGAACTGATCGCCGCGGTGACGGTGGAGCGGTCGGCGGGGCGGGTCGCCGATCTCGGTGACTGGTGGACGCAGCTCGACGACCTGCGCACCCGCTATCCGCTGGGCTACGACGAGCCGGCCGACGGGACCCTGTCCCCGCAGTACGTGATCAAGCGGCTGGGCGAGATCGCCGGCCCGGACGCGATCTTCGTGGCCGGGGTGGGTCAGCACCAGATGTGGGCGTCCCAGTTCATCTCCTACGAGAAGCCGCACACCTGGCTCAACTCCGGTGGTCTCGGCACGATGGGCTACGCGGTGCCGGCGGCGATGGGCGCGAAGGTCGGCAGGCCGGACACGGTGGTCTGGGCGGTGGACGGGGACGGCTGCTTCCAGATGACCAACCAGGAGTTGGCCACCTGCGCGCTGGAGGGCATCCCGGTCAAGATCGCGGTCATCAACAACGGCAATCTCGGCATGGTCCGGCAGTGGCAGACGCTGTTCTACAACGAGCGGTACTCCAACACCGAACTCGGCACCCACAAACACCGCATTCCCGACTTCGTCAAGCTCGCCGAGGCGCTGGGCTGCGTCGGGCTGCGGTGCGAGAACGCCGATGACGTGGACAAGACCATCGCCGCCGCCATGGAGATCAACGACGCGCCCGTGGTGATCGACTTCGTGGTCGGCAAGGACGCGATGGTCTGGCCGATGGTCGCCGCCGGCACCAGCAACGACGAGATCATGTTCGCCCGTGGCGTCCGCCCGGCCTTCGACGAGGATGACATCTGACATGAGTGGGCGCAGCGAACGAATCAGCAAGCTCAGTCCTACCCATGGTCGTGACACGACCGAGCGAAGCGAGGCCGTGGCATGACCATGCATACTCTGTCCGTGCTGGTGGAGAACAAGCCCGGCGTGCTCGCCCGGGTCTCCGGCCTGTTCTCCCGGCGCGGGTTCAACATCGACAGCCTCGCCGTGGGCGAGACCGAGAACCCGGATGTTTCCCGGATCACCATCGTGGTCAACGCGGATTCGTCGCCGTTGGAGCAGGTCACCAAGCAACTGAACAAGCTGGTCAACGTCCTCAAGATCGTTGAGCTGGATCCGCAGGTCTCGGTTGCCCGGGAGCTGCTGCTGGTGAAGGTCCGGGCCGACCGCTCGGCACGATCCCAGGTGCTGGAGACGGTCAACCTGTTCCGTGCCCGGGTGGTCGACGTCGCGCCGGACACGCTGACCATCGAGGCCACCGGCACCCCGGACAAGCTCGACGCGCTCCTGCGCGACCTCGAGGCCTTCGGCATCAAGGAAATGGTCCAGTCCGGGCTGGTGGCCATCGGGCGCGGCTCGCGTTCGATCACCGCCGGTCCCGCGCTGCGGGCCGCCTGACCCGCCGCCGACCGGCCCCGCCGGGCCGTTCGGCGAATCCATCCGCACAGACCACGACGGGCCGCCCCGGCCGTCGTACGAAAGGGAAGTTCTCATGAGCGTTGAGGTGTACTACGACGACGATGCCGACCTCGGCCTGATCCAGGCCAAGAAGGTCGCGGTGATCGGCTACGGCAGCCAGGGCCACGCCCACGCGCTGTCGCTGCGTGACTCCGGCGTCGACGTGGTGATCGGTCTGCCGGAGGGCTCGAAGAGCCGCCCCAAGGCCGAGGAGCAGGGCCTGCGAGTGGTCACGCCGGCGCAGGCCGCCGCCGAGGCCGATGTGATCATGGTGCTCGCACCGGACACCGCCCAGCGCGGGATCTACGCGGAGTCGATCGCCCCGCACCTCACCCCGGGCAAGGCGATCTTCTTCGGCCACGGCTTCAACATCCGGTACGGGCTGATCAAGCCGCCCGCCGAGGTGGACGTGGCGATGGTCGCGCCCAAGGGCCCCGGCCACCTGGTCCGCCGCCAGTACAGCGACGGCAAGGGCGTGCCCTGCCTCGTCGCCGTCGAGCAGGACGCCAGCGGCAACGCGTTCGCCCTCGCCCTGGCCTACGCCAAGGGGATCGGCGGCACCCGGGCCGGCGCGATCAAGACCACCTTCACCGAGGAGACCGAGACCGACCTCTTCGGCGAGCAGGCGGTGCTCTGCGGCGGCGCGGCGGCACTGGTGCAGACCGGTTTCGAGGTGCTCACCGAGGCGGGCTACGCCCCGGAGGTCGCCTACTTCGAGTGCCTGCACGAGCTGAAGCTGATCGTCGACCTGATGTACGAGGGCGGCATCGCGAAGATGCGCTACAGCATCTCCGACACCGCCGAGTACGGCGATCTCTCCCGTGGCCACCGCATCATCGACTCCCGGGTCAAGGACGAGATGCGCAAGATCCTCGGTGAGATCCAGTCCGGCGAGTTCGCCCGCGAGTGGGTCGCCGAGGACGAGGCCGGCCGGCCCAACTTCACCAAGTGGCAGGCCGAGGGTGCGGCGCACCCGATCGAGGAGACCGGTAAGAAGCTGCGCGGCATGATGAGCTGGGTCGACCGCCCGATCACCGAGACCGCCTGACCGTCCGGCTCGGCCGGACGACCATTCCCCGACAGCCCTCGGACCGGCGCTCTCCCCAGCGCGGCCGGGGGCTGCCTGGCATGCTGCCGACGTCGATCGATGGGCGGCGGCACGCCCCTGCCCGGGCGACCGTGGCGGTCAGGTGAACTGTCGATGTCCGCCGACCAACAGCCCGTGTGAGGGCACTCACCCCGCAGACGGGAACACGTCGACCAGCGGGGCCCCTACGATCGCGGGTAGGTGTGCAGCCCGGCACCTGACGGCCACGGCACGGAGCAGCGCGGGGCGCAGTGCGGCGCCTCACCGCCCCGGGCCGATCGCAAACACGACCTCTACGAGGACCGATGAATCCTGTCGTACTGATCGCCGAAGAACTCGCCCCCGCCGCCATCGAGGTGCTCGCCCACGACTTCGACGTCCGTCACGTCGACGGCACCGACCGTCCGGCTCTGCTCTCGGCGCTCTCCGAGGCCGACGCCGTCATCGTGCGCAGCGCGACCCAGATCGACGCCGAGGCGGTCGCCGCCGCGCCGCGACTCAAGGTGGTCGCCCGGGCGGGCGTCGGGCTGGACAACGTCGAGGTGCCGGCCGCGACCGCGCGGGGCGTGATGGTCGTCAACGCGCCCACCTCCAACATCGTCTCCGCCGCCGAGCAGGCCGTCGCACTGCTGCTCGCCGTCGCCCGCAACACCGCGAGCGCCAGCTCCGCGCTCAAGGCGGGGGAGTGGAAGCGGTCGAAGTACACCGGTGTCGAGGTGCAGGGCAAGACCGTCGGCGTGGTCGGGCTCGGCCGGATCGGGGTGCTGTTCGCCCAGCGCATCGCCGCGTTCGGCACCCGGCTGATCGCGTACGACCCCTACATCCAGCCGGCCCGTGCCGCGCAGCTCGGCGTACGCCTGGTCGGGCTGGACGAGTTGCTGCGCGAGAGTGACTTCATCTCCATCCACCTGCCCAAGACCCCGGAGACGGTCGGCCTGATCGGTGAGAAGGAGCTGGCGATCGTCAAGCCCGGCGTCCGCATCGTCAACGCCGCCCGTGGCGGGCTGGTCGACGAGCAGGCGCTCGCGGACGCCATCGCCGAGGGTCGGGTCGCCGGTGCCGGTGTCGACGTGTACAGCAAGGAGCCGTGCACCTCGTCGCCGCTGTTCGCCTTCGACAACGTGGTGGCCACCCCGCACCTGGGCGCCTCCACCCACGAGGCGCAGGACAAGGCCGGTCTCGCCGTGGCCAGGAGCGTCAAGTTGGCGTTGCAGGGCGAGTTCGTTCCGGACGCGGTGAACGTGCAGGCCGGCGGTGTGGTCGCCGAGGACGTCCGGCCGTTGCTGCCGCTGGCGGAGAAGCTGGGCCGGGCGTTCACAGCGGTCGCCGGTGGGGTCGCCGCCAGCGTCACGGTCGAGGTTCGCGGCGAGATCGTCAGCCACGACGTGTCGGTGCTCAAGCTCGCCGCCACCAAGGGCCTGTTCAGCTCGGTCGTCGAGGAGCAGGTCACCTACGTCAACGCCCCGCACCTGGCGGTCGAGCGTGGCGTCGAGGTCACCCTCGCCGCCCTGGCCGAGACGGCGGAGCAGACCACCCTGGTCACGGTGCGCGGCGCGCTGCCGGACGGTCGGACGGTCAGCGTCTCCGGCACGGTCACCCACTCCGGCGCGCGGGACGTCATCAAGCTGACCGAGGTGGACGGCTTCGACGTCGAGATCGGCGCGGAGGGCATCCTGCTCTTCCTCCGTTACGCCGACCGACCCGGTGTGGTCGGCACGGTCGGCACCCTGCTCGGCGAGTCGGGCATCAACATCGCCGCCATGCAGGTGGCTCGGCGGGAGGCCGGCGGCGAGACGCTGATGACGCTCACCGTCGACCAGGCGCTCGGCGCCGACCTGCTCACCTCGGCCGCCGAGTCCATCGGCGCGACGGCGGCCAGCGCCGCGGACCTGCGCGACGAGTAGCCAACGGCACGCACGACAGGGGGCCCGGCGATTCGCTGGGCCCCCTGTCGTCTCCAGGGTGGGGTGACCCGGCTCAGCCGGGCAGCCGCGCCGGAGGCGGGTAGACCGACCCGTCCTGCGGGTCGAAGAGCATCAGCCCGTGCTCGCCGGCCAGCCGCTCGATGTCCAGCAGCACCTGGTCCGCGCAGGTCGGGTGCAGGTTCAGCTCGACGTGGTCGTGGGCGGCGTGCAGTGGCGCCACCGCCCACGGGCTGTTCGGGCCGGGGTGACGGTCCGGATAGGAGGCAGTGATCGCCCGGTAGAAGCTGACCACCCGCGGATCGGGGTAACGGTCCACGTGTCGCCCCTGTCGGCAACCGTCGACCGCTGTCCGCACATCCTCGGGCGTCGCCCCGTCCTCCAGGGCCCACACGCTCAGATCGAAACTCACGGCGGATAGCGTGCCATCCGTCGTTCACCATGTCGAAACTGCCTCGCCGCCGGTGAACCGCCGATTCTCTCAGTCTGTGGTAGCAACGGTCCGCTGTGGAGACTCTTGCGTCGAGTTGCGTCGATTCGCTAGCGTACGCACTGCGGTCACTGGCCGAGTTCGAGGCGCCGGCCCGTCTTCGGGTGGCGCGGTCGACGTCCGGCCCGACCGGTCCGCACCCCTCGATTGTGCGAGCCACGCGCACTCGTCGCTGACCGGCCCCCACGGTCGTTGCCGAGACCGTGGGGGCCGATCGCAGGGCCCGACCGGCCGACCATCACCGGACCGGCAGGTTCACCGGCCGAGGGCGGCCGAGGTGCGAATCGGGCCGGAGCACCGCGGGGAGACGGGCTCGGTGCGGCGACGTGCTCAGCGGCGGTGGGCGAAGAGCGCGCGATAGTCGGAGTTGCCCCGGAACCAGGCCAGGCCGGTGGCGCCGGCGGCGTACAGCGCGGTGGCGTAGGCGTCGGCGATCGTCAGGTCGGGCCCCACGACGGTGGCGGCCACCAGGTGGTCGGCCGGTTCGCCGGTGTGCGGGTCCACCACGTGCCCCTGCCGCCCGGTCACCCCGGAGGTGCCGACCGCGCCGGCGGTCATCTCCAGCACCAGCGGCGCGGCGCCGCGCAGGTCCTGCTGGAAACCGTCCGGGCGGACCGGGATGCGCAGCAGGCCGGCCGGGTGCGGCACCACCCACCAGTCGGCCCCGTCCGGTCGACCGGTGCTCAGCAGACCGCTGTGGTCCTCCCGCAGCAGGGCGTCGAGCACCCGGGCGAAGACCTCCCGCTCGCAGTCGTCGGTCACTCGACAATGGTCCACTGGAGGTGGCGCCGCAAGTCCGCCAACGACCGCCGGACGGTCTCCTCGTCGGGGCCGATCGCGTGCAGCACGGCGAGGTAGTCGCGGTTGGTGCCGGTGCGCTCGGCGGTGTGGCCCACCTCGCGCAGCGGATGGCAGCCGAGCTGGACGCCGCCGGTGCTGGTGTTCCGCCGGCCCGGTGCGGCGGCGAGCCGGCCGGAGCGGTCCGCGCAGACGTACTCGACGTGGGCGTGCCTGTCGACGGTGGCGGGCAGGTGGAGGGTGGCGAGCGGCTCGCCGAGGTGCAGGCGGATGACGTGCTCGAACAGCGGCACACCGAGCAGTTCGGCGAGGATCAGGTCCATCCGGTCGCCGATGAGGCGGTAGTTGACCTCGATGAGCCGGACCCGGCCGGCGGAGATGACGTACTCGGTGTGGCAGGCGCCGAAGCCGACCCCGAGCGCGTCGAGCCGGGCCCGCAGTTCGGCGCTCGTCGGCTCGGCCGGTGGCGACCAGGCCAGGCTCTCCTCGATGAACGTCGGTGGCGGGCCGAGGCTGGTGCGCCAGCCGCCGAGGGAGGCCAGCGCGGTTCCGTCGCCGAGGGTTTCGAAGGTGCGCAGATCCCCGTCGAGATACTCCTCGACCACCAGGGCCACGTCCGGCCGCCGGCCGCGGATCTCGGCGACCCGGGCGACCAGCTCGGCGTGGTCGGCCACCAGGTACGCGTCCTCGCTGGCCACCCCCTCCCGGGGCTTGACCACCGCTGGGAAGATCTCGGCTGGCACCTGCGGCGGAGCGCCGGGGTCGACGGTGCTGGCGAGCACCAGGTCGAGCCCGGCATCGGCGATCGCCCGGCGGGTCGCGGCCTTGTCCTTGCAGAGCCGGGCGGCGTCGGGGTTCTTGCCGGGCAGGCCGAGCTGTGCTGCGGCGATCGCGGTGGCCTCCTGGAGGTGGTCGCTGTTGGACAGTAGCGCCACCGGTCGGGCGGGTGCCGTCGCCGCGACCACCGCGGCCGGGTCACGGACCGCGCACCGCGCCACCGGCACGTCCGCCGGCCACTGGTCGGGCCGGTCGGTCAGCACGGTGGCCGCCAGCCCGAGGGACGCCGCCGCGGGGAGGAACCCGTCCAGTACGGCGTCGGTGGGGTTGAGCGCGGTCAGATACAGCCGCATACCGCCTCCGTCGATCACCAACCGTGCTCACGCCACCGCGTCGACGGCGTCCACCGCCGGCGGCTCGGCCGCCGGGCCGGCCATCGGAGCGGGCCGGCGCGGGAAGCGTCGTT
>NZ_JAEVHL010000233.1 GCF_016803395.1 Micromonospora tarensis
GCTGGGAGGGTGGGGTGGTGGTAGGGGTAGGCGGCTCGGGTCAGGACGCTGGGGAGCACCCTCGTGCTGGTGAGGGCCTCGTGGGCGAAGCCGCCCAGGGCCACCTTGAGCGCCAGGGCGGGGATCGGGATGAGCGCCGGACGGTGCAACTGACGGGCCAGCTCGCGGGTGAACTCGGCGTTCGTCACCGGGTTCGGGCCCGCCACGTTGACCGGGCCGGCGATGTCGTCGCGGGCCAGCAGGAACACTGTGGCGTCCAGCCAGTCCGCCATCGAGATCCACGGCAGCCACTGCCGGCCGCTGCCCAGCCGACCGGCGATGCCCAGCTTGAACGGCAGCAGCTGCGGCTTGAGCAGCCCGCCGTCGCGGTGCAGCGGCAGACCGGTGCGCAGCCGGACCACGCGTACGCCGGCGTCCTCGGCTGGCCGGGTCGCGGCCTCCCACACCCGGCAGACGTCGGCCAGGAAGCCCTCGCCGGCCGGCGCGTCCTCCTCGACCGCCCGGTCACCGGTGTTGCCGTACCACCCCACGGCCGACGCGTTGAGCAGGGCTTTCGGCCGGTCGGCCGCCGGCAGGCCGGCGATCGTGACGGCCAGAGTGGTGGTGCTGTCCACCCGGCTGGTCCTGATCAACCGCCGGTAGTCGTCGTCCCAGCGCTTGTCGCCGACGCCCGCGCCGGCCAGGTTGACCACCGCGTCCGCCTCGGCCACCACGGCCGGGTCGAGCTGCCCGGCGGACGGGTCCCACTGTCGCTCCTGGGGCCCGCGCGGCCCCCGGCGGACGAGCCGGCTGACCTGGTGCCCGTCCGCCGTCAACCGCTCGGCCAGCCGGGTGCCGAGGAAGCCGGACGCGCCGGCCAGAAGAATCCGCATACCCCCATCTTCGTCCAGCGGGCACCAGCTGGACGCGCCCCGGCCCGCATTGTCCGATCGGATGGGGATCAGGCTGGGCGCAGGTCGGCGAGCAACCGCTCCACCTCGGCGTAGGACTCCGCGCTCAGCGGGCCCAGCTCCAGGGTGGCCAGGTTCTCCTCGCCTGCGCCACGGTGCGCAGGCCGGGGATCGGCACGGTACGTGGGCTGCGGGCCAGCAGCCAGCCCAGCGCACCCTGGGCCAGGGTGCGCCCGTCGGCGGTGAGCGCCGCGCGGACCTGCTCGACCCGGGCCGCCCAGCGTGGCGTCGGCCGCCGTCGGTGAACCACTCCAACCACTCCGGCGCCCGCCCACGCACGTCGTCCGCCCCCACCGCCCGGGTCGACCCGGTCAGCAGCCCCATCGCCAGCGGCCCACGGTTGAGGCTGGCCAGGTCGTGCTTGTCGCAGACGGCCAGCACCGCGGCGTTGTCGCGCAGCACCGACTGGTCGTGCTGGATCGCGGCGCAGTGCGGGCCGGCGGCCGCGAACGCCTCCGCCGAGGCCGGGTCGTCGGTGCTCCAGCCGTACGACCGGATCTTGCCCTGGTCGACCAGGGCCTCCAGGGTGTCGACCAGATCGAGCGCGGCGGGCACCGGCAGTGCGTTGATGTGCAGTTGGTAGAGGTCGACGTGGTCGGTGCCGAGCCGGCGGAGCGACTCGTCCAGGCTGCGCACCGCGAAGGCCGCGCTGGCGTCGGTGCCGAGGGCCCGCCGGGTGGCCTCCTCGCTGACGTTGCCGAACTTGGTGGCGATCACCACGCCGTCCCGCCGGCCGGCCACTGCCTTTCCGAGGATCCGTTCGCTGTGCCCGGCGCCGTAGTTGCTAGCCGTGTCGAACAGGGTCACCCCGAGGTCGAGCGCCCGGTGGATGGTGCGGATCGACTCGTCGTCGTCCACCTGGCCCCAGCCGAACGGCTGCCCCTCGTCGCCCCACAACGGACCGCCGATGGCCCAGCACCCCATCCCGATCGCGCTCACCGTGATGTCACTGCGACCCAGTTGCCGTGTCGTCATCATGGTCACCACCCTCCAATCTGGAGCGCGCTCCAGGTCAAGCACTACCATCTCGCGACATGAGCGGTTACGCCCCTTCGGAGGCCGCCCGCCGCAGCGGCTTCACCCTGGACACCCTGCGGTACTACGAGAAGATCGGCCTGCTCGCCGACGTGGAGCGGACGGCGGGCGGCAGCGGGTCTTCACCGACGACGACCTCGGCTGGCTGGAGCTGTTCCGATGCCTGCGGGACACCGGCATGCCGATTGCCCAGATGCGCCGCTACGCGCAACTGGCCCGCGAGGGTGAGCACACCGCCGACGAGCGCTGTGAGCTGCTGCAACACCACGCGGTGCGGGTCGAGGAGCAGATGAGCCTGCTCCAGCGCCAGTACGACCACCTGCGGGAGAAGATTCGCTTCTACGAGCGGCGGCCGGACCCGGCGGCAGCGGCCGATCAGGCGGCCGCCGCCGCTGTGTCCAGCCCGCAGGCGCCCTAGACCGGCGCGGTCAGGCCGAGGAGTTCCGCGGTCGTCCCGGCTCGACCGGTGAGTGCGTTCAGGGCGGTGACCAGCCGCTTCTCCTCGTACCGGAAGTGCGACTCCAGCAGGGCGGCCAGCCCGTCCAGCTCGGCGCGCAACCGGGTGCGGGGCATCGCCGGCTCCCCGGTCAGCAGCGTCTCGACCCGCTCCAGGATCCCCGCCACCACCTGGTGGTCGGCGACCAGGTTCGCGATCACCGGGCGCAGCTCGGGGACCTCCTCGGCCAGCAGCCGGAACGCCCCCTCGTCCTCACCGGTGTGATGTCGGCCCAGTGCTGCGCAGAAGGTCAGGCAGTGCGCCCGTAGCTCCCGGGACGGGCGGGCGTCGCCAGTGGTGTCGAGGCCCGGGGTGTCGAGGCCGGCCCGGAGGCGGGCCAGTTCCGCGCTGAGCCAGAGGTGGATCTCGATCATCTGATTGCCGACGGCGGCGAGCCGGTCGGCCGGTGAACCGGTTGGATGCACGTTCGTCCCATGCTGTCCCCGCGCCTCCATGCCCACGGCGGCCTTCGTGCCGGGTGCACCGCGACGCGGCACCGGAGTCTATCCCGCCGGGGTCACGGTGTGGTCGGCTCGTCGCTCTCCTGGACGTTGTGCCAGCGCGCACGCCAGGCGGCCTCGTGGGCCTCGTGGGTGGCCCGCTCGTGGAAGACGGCGGCCCGCAGCGCGTGCCGGGAGCCCGACATCACCAGCACCTCCACGGCCACCAGGCCCACACAGATCACGGCCGCGAGGGTGAGCACGCCCAGCGCCGGCAGGTGTTTGCCGATCGGGAGGGCCACCGTGAGCGCGACGATGACGCCGACCCTGGTCCAGCTGACCGTGTGCAGGGTGCGGAGCTGAAACAGCAGGTTGACCGCGAAGTAGCAGATCAACCCGCCGAAGAGCATCGGTACGGCGGGTCCCTCGATCTTCTCGGAGATTCCGCCGGCCGGGTCGGTGATCTTGTGCAGGACCTGCTCGTTGCCGATCGAGAAGAGGATCACCCCGGCGATCATCGGCAGGTACCCGTACGCGTACGCGTCGCGGGCCATCGCCACCCGGGGGCGCCCTCCGCCGCGTGCAGGGCGATCCGGGCGCCGGCCCGATGAAGTCGAAGTGCGCCCACCAGAGGGCGGCGGTGATCACGATGCCGAGCGCGGCGGCGGCCACCGCCGGCCAGGTGACCGGCTTGCCGAGCAGGTTGCCGCCCACACCCGTGGAGATCACCGACTCACCCAGCGCGATGATCAGGATGAGGTCGTAGCGCTCCGTCCAGTGTTCGGCGCTGGTCACCCCCCAGCCCCAGGTGCCGACGATGAAGCCGGTGGCGTACTGCACCAGCACCACGGCGATCCACAGCCCGTCGCGGACCATGGCGGCCTGCTCGGGGTCGGCGATCCGCGCGGGGATCAGCGCGGCGGCCAGCAGCAGCACGATGCTCACCGCCAACTCCGGGGCGAACCGCCGCAGCTGCCGCCGCTCCTGCGGGCTGTCCCGTACCACGTGCTGGTAGAGGATCATGTGTACGGCCCGGACCGCGACGTAGCTGATGGCCACCAGCATCGGGCCGGCGGCGCTGCCCTTCGGGTCGCTGAACGCCTGCGGCAGGGCCAACGCGAACGCGAAGAGAGCGACCATCGCGATCACCATCAGCACCGGAACGTAGCCCTCGCCGAGCCGGACCCGGGTGGCGACGAGACTGTGCACCACCCAGATCCACCAGAGCACGGCGAGCACCAGCCCGGCGTGCAGCAGTTGCCGGCCGGAGATGTTCGCGGCGGTCGCCCGGGTGATGATGAAGAACGAGAAGACGAAGACCAGGTCGAAGAAGACCTCGAACTTGTCCACCCGGGCGCCGGGGGCGATCGGGACGGCCGGTCCCAGTTGTCCGCCCCTGCGGTAGCCGCCCACGCCCCCACTCTGGCAGTGTCCAGCCTGCTCGGAGGCCCGAACGGCGATGGCGGCGGGATGCCGCGTTACCTCCCGCCCCAGCCGGGAAGACGCCCGCACAGCACCTCCGCAGCGGGCCGGCGGGTGCGCCCTACCCGGACAAGGACAGACGATGACGACGAGCGACCCGATCAGCACACCCTTCGCACACGAATCCACCGCCATGGATGTGATCCGGGGTGTGGATCTCGTCGGCCGGCGGGCGATCGTCACCGGCGGCTCCTCCGGCATCGGAGTGGAGACCGCCCGCGCGCTGGCCAGCGCCGGCGCGCAGGTGACACTGGCCGTCCGCAACCCCGACGCCGGTCACCAGGCGGCCGACGACATCACCGCCAGCACCGGCAACGACCAGGTCCTGGTCGCGCCGCTCGACCTCGCCGACCAGGGCTCGGTCGCCGACTTCGTGGCCAACTGGGACGGCCCGTTGCACATCCTGGTCAACAACGCCGGCATCATGGCCGCGCCGCTGTCGCGCACCCCGCAGGGCTGGGAGATGCAGTTCGCCACCAACCACCTGGGGCACTTCGCGCTCGCCACCGGGTTGCGCCCGGCCCTCGCAGCCGGCGACGGGGCCCGGGTCGTCTCGGTCAGCTCCGCCGCCCACCTGCGCTCCCCGGTGGTCTTCGAGGACATCCAGTACGACCACCGGGAGTACGACCCGTGGCAGGCGTACGGGCAGTCCAAGACGGCGAACGTGCTGTTCGCCGTGGCGGCGACCCGGCGCTGGGCCGACGACGGCATCTTCACCAACTCGCTGATGCCCGGCGCGGTCCAGACCAACCTCCAGCGCTACGTCAGCGAGGAGGAGCTGAACCGGATCCGGGCGGGCAACGCGGCGGCCTGGAAGAGCGTCGAGCAGGGTGCCGCCACCTCGGTGCTGGTCGCCGCCTCGCCACTGCTCGACGGGGTGGGGGGCCGGTACTTCGAGGACTGCCAGCAGGCCGCCCCGGCCCGGCCCGGTGCACGGACGGGCGTGGCGGAGTACGCGTTGGACCCGGAGGCCGCCGAGCGGCTCTGGCAGGTGTCCACCGCGCTGCTCAAGGGCTGACGCCCGCGAAACCGCCCAAGGGCTGAAGCTGCTCAAGGGCCGAGGCTGCTCAAGGGCCGACGCCTGCGAACGCCGAACGGGCGCCCCGGTCGACGACCGGGGCGCCCGTTTCGGACGTGCGGGAATCAGGCCAGGCCCAACTCCGACTCGAAGTTGCCGCCCTCCAGCCGCTCCTTGACCGCGGTCAGGAAGCGGGCCGCGTCGGCACCGTCGATCAGTCGGTGATCGTAGGACATGGCCAGGTAGACCATCGACCGGACCGCGATGACCTCGCCCAGGTCCGGGTCGTTGACCACGACCGGGCGCTTGACCACGGCACCCGTGCCGAGCATCGCCGACTGCGGCGACGGCACGATCGGGGTGTCGAAGAGCGCGCCCCGGCTGCCGGTGTTGGTAAGCGTGAAGGTCGCCCCGGCCATCTCGTCTGGGGTGATCTTGTTGGTCCGGGTGCGCTCGGCCAGGTCGGCGATCCGCTTGGCGATGCCGCCCATGTTGAGGTCACCGGCGTTGTGGATGACCGGTACGAGCAGCCCGCGCTCGGTGTCCACGGCGATGCCGAGGTGCTCGGCGGCCGGGTAGGTGATCGTGCCGCCGTCCAGGTCCATGCTGGCCTGGATGATCGGGTGGGTCTGCAGCGCCTCGATGGCGGCGAGGGCGAAGAACGGCAGGAAGGACAGCTTCACGCCGTGCTTGGCCTGGAACGAGTCCTTCGCCTGGGTCCGCAGCTTGGCGACCCGGGTGACGTCCACCTCGACCACCGTGGTGAGCTGGGCGGTCTCGTGCAGCGACTGCTGCATCCGCTTGGCGATGGTCGCCCGGATCCGCGGCAGCTTCTCGGTGGTGCCCCGCTTGGCGCTGGGCTGCGGCTTGGCGGCCGGCGTGGCCGGAGCCGCTGCCGGGGCGGCGGCCTGCCGCGGTGCGGCGGGAGCGGCCTTGGCTGCCTTCGCCTGCTCGGCCGCGTCGAGGACGTCCTGCTTGCGGATCCGCACCCACGCCGGTGCCGTTGAGCGTGGACAGGTTGACGCCGTGCTCACTGGCCAGCTTGCGCACCAGCGGAGTGACGTAGCCGGCACCCTCCTCGCCGCCACCCTGGGCCGGGGCGGACGGGCGCGGCGGCGTCGCGGCCGGCGCGGCCGGCTGCGAAGCCTGCTCGGTCTTCGCCGGCTGCGCCGAGCTCTCGGTCTCCGCGGCGGGCTCGTTGTACGACATGCCCGGCGTCGGCTCCTCGACCTTCGGCGCGGGCTTCGGCGCCGGGGCGGCCTCCGCCTTCGGCGCGGGCTTCGGCGCGGGCTCGGCCTGCGCGGGGGCCCCGCCGGCAACGCCGATGATCGCCAGGTCGGCGCCGACCGCCGCGGTCTCGTCCTCGGCGACCTTGATCTCCAGCACCGTGCCGGCGACCGGCGACGGGATCTCGGTGTCCACCTTGTCGGTGGAGACCTCCAGCAGCGGCTCGTCGACCTCGATGGTCTCGCCGACCTGCTTCAGCCAACGGGTGACCGTACCCTCGGTGACGCTCTCGCCCAGGGCCGGCATCTTCACCGCGGTGCCCTCGCCGGACGAGGCGGCGGCCGGAGCCGGCGTCTCGGCCGGGGCCTCGTCCTGGGCCACCTCGTCGGCGGTGCCCTCGGCGGCGGCCGTCGCTCGGCGGCCGGCTCGACCGACTCGGCCGGGGCCTGCTCCTGCGGGGCAGCCTCGCCACCGCCGGTCGACTCGCCCTCACCGGCGATGACGGCCAGCTCGCTGCCGACCTCGGCGGTCTCGTCCTCGCCGACCACGATCCGGCTCAGCACGCCCGCCGCGGGCGACGGAATCTCGGTGTCGACCTTGTCGTCGAGACTTCGAGCAGGGGCTCGTCAACCTCGACCGTGTCGCCCTCCTGCTTGAGCCAGCGAGTGACGGTGCCCTCGGTGACGCTCTCGCCGAGCCGGGGCATGGTGACCGATACCGGCATTTTCTCCAGACTCCTTCATTCCCCTAGGGGATCTTCGCCCGTCGCCGGACGCCGCGGTTTGGGTGATCAGGCGTGCGCGTGCAGCGGCTTGCCGGCGAGGGCCAGGTGCGCCTCGCCCAGGGCCTCGTTCTGGGTCGGGTGGGCGTGCACGAGCTGGGCGACCTCGGCGGGGTAGGCCTCCCAGTTGTAGATGAGCTGCGCCTCACCGATCAGCTCACCCACCCGGGCACCGATCATGTGTACGCCGACCACCGGGCCGTCCTCCACCCGGACCAGCTTCACGAAGCCGGTCGTCTTGAGGATCTGGCTCTTGCCGTTGCCACCCAGGTTGTAGTTGTACGTCTTGACCTTGTCGGCACCGTACTGCTCCTTGGCCTTCGCCTCGGTCAGCCCCACCGACGCCAGCTCCGGGTCACAGTAGGTGACCCGCGGGATGCCGACCTCGTCGATCACGGCCGGGGTCTGCCCGGCGATCTCCTCGGCCACGAAGATGCCCTGCTGGAAGCCCCGGTGCGCGAGCTGGAGGCCGGGCACGATGTCGCCCACCGCGTAGACGTTCGGCACGCTGGTGCGCAGCCGCTCGTCGGTCAGCACGTAGCCGCGGTCCATCTTGACGCCCTGCTCCTCGTACCCGAGGTTGGCGGTGTTCGGGCCGCGACCCACGGCGACGAGCAGCAGCTCCGCCTCGACGGTCTCGCCGCCCTGGATGGTCAGCTTGACGCCGCTCTCGGTCTTCTCCACCTTCTCGAACGGCTTGCCGACCTTGAAGTTGATCTTCCGCTTGCGGAACGCCCGCTCCAGCGCCTTGGACGACTCCTCGTCCTCGGCGGCGACCAGTCGGGGCAGCGCCTCGACGATCGTCACGTCCACCCCGAAGGACTTCCACACGCTGGCGAACTCGACGCCGATCACGCCGCCACCGAGCACGATCACCGACGAGGGCACCCGGTCCATCGTGAGCGCGTGGTCGCTGGTGATGATCCGCTCGCCGTCGACCTCCAGGCCGGGCAGGCTCTTGGCGTACGAGCCGGAGGCCAGGACCACGTTGCGGCCGGTGTAGCGCTTGCCGTCCACCTCGACCACGTTCTTGCCGACCAGCTTGCCGTGGCCCTCGACGATGGTGATCGACTTGTTGCCCTTCAACATGCCCTGGAGGCCCTTGTACAGGCGGGCGATCACGCCGTCCTTGTACGAGTTGACCCCGGCCATGTCGATGCCGATCAGCTCGGCCTTCACGCCGAACTGCTCCGACTCGCGGGCCTGGTCGGCGATCTCGGCCGCGTGCAGCAGAGCCTTCGTGGGAATGCAGCCGTTGTGCAGGCAGGTCCCGCCGAGCTTGCCCTTCTCGACCAGCGCGACCTTCAGGCCCAACTGGACGGCGCGCAGCGCGGTCGCGTAGCCGCCGCTGCCACCTCCGAGAATGACGATGTCGAAGGTCGCTTCGTTCGGCTCGCTCACGTCCAACTCCCAGGTCGCGTCGCTGCATCGGGGGTCACGGGGATGTAACACGGACACACCCCACCTCGGTCATCTTGTCACCACTGAGCACAGGGTGCGTAGTGAGGTGCCCAACGACACGTCATCGGCACGTACCCTTGGCACCGTTGTCGATGACGCACCATGGGGGAGAGATCCGGTGGGGTTGTTCCGGCGCCGCAAACAGACGGCCGTGCCGAGTCGTGACCGCGCGGCAGATCGCGGCGACCTGGACCATCTGGAGAACTTCATCCGGAGCCGGCGCGGCGTCGAGGCGTTCATCGAACCGCGCACCACGGTGACGGAGACCACCGTCATCCTGATCGCCGACGACGGGGAGTGGACCCGCCGTCGCATCGACGGGCCGGAGGGCGCCCGGCGCTTCGCGTACCGGATGGGCATTCCGGTGTACGACGTGCGGCTGATGGGCTACCCGCAGCGGATGCGCGACTTCAACGAGCGCCGCAAACGTCGCCCCGAGCTTTACTGAGCCACCCGAAAAGGGGCCCCGGTCGGGGCCCCTTTTCGGGTTGTGTCGGCGTCGGCCGCGAGGTCAGCCGTTGGCCGCGACGTCCTCGACCAGCTGGACGAGGGTGCGGACCGGGACGCCCGTGCCGCCCTTGGTCCAGTAGCCGGTCGGCTCGCCCGAGTGGTAGCCCGGACCGGCGATGTCGATGTGCGCCCAGGCCACCTCGTCGGCCACGAACTCGCGCAGGAACACCCCGCCCTGCAGCATGTGACCGGCCCGGTCCATCCCGGCGTTGACCTGCGAGATGTCCGCCACATCCGACTCCATGCCCTTACGCACGTCGTCGGGCAGCGGCATCGGCCAGGCCGGCTCCCCGACCGCGTCGCCGACCGTCCGGACCCGCTCGCAGAGCTCCGGGGTGCCCATCACACCGGCCACCCGCTTGCCCAGCGAGATCACCTGGCCGCCGGTCAGGGTGGAGGTCTCGAACAGGTAGTCCGTGCCGTCGGCGCAGGCGCGGGCCATGGCGTCGCCCAGGATCATCCGGCCCTCGGCGTCGGTGTTGAGCACCTCGACCCGCTTGCCGTTGAACATGGTGATCACGTCGCCCGGCCGGTAGCTGGTGCCCGACGGCATGTTCTCCGCCATCGGCAGGTACGCGCTGACCGCCACGCTCGGCTTCAGCGCGGCGATGGCCAGCATGGCCGCGCCCACCGCGGCGGCACCCGCCATGTCGGACTTCATCTCCCACATGCCCTGCGCCGGCTTGATCGAGATGCCGCCGGTGTCGAAGGTGATGCCCTTGCCGACCAGCGCGACCCGCTTGCCGTTGCCGTCGCCCTGCGGGGTGTAGGTCAGCTTCACCAGGCGCGGAGGGGCCTCCGAGCCCTGCCCGACCGCGACGATGCCGCCGTACCCACCGGCGGCCAGCGCCGCCTCGTCCAGCACCTCGACACCGAGCCCCGCCGCGCGGGCGGCGTCGGCGACCGCGTCCGCGAACGACGGCGGACGCAGCTCGTTCGGTGCGGCGTTCACCCAGTCCCGGCTCAGCCGGACCGCACCCGCCACCGCCTGGGCCCGGGTGACCTCCGCCTGGGCGCCCGCGGCGCTGGCGTCCGGCACCGCGACGAGCACCTCGGC
>NZ_JAEVHL010000234.1 GCF_016803395.1 Micromonospora tarensis
GGGTCACCGTGCGGCCCCGGAAGTTGGTCCGCCGCAGCGTCGGCTCGGCCGGGGAGGTACGCGCCTCACGCAGCGCGTACCGGGCGGCCGCCGCACCGGCGCCGGCGATCAGCAGCCGACCCAGCGTGCTCATGCCAGCACCTCGTCGGTTTCGGACACGGGGGTACGTCGTTCGCTCACTGGGGCAGTCTAGGCAGCAGGGACGCGGCGTTGTCGCCGACGCCGTACTGCCCGGCCTTCTTCTCGGTGAGTTGCTGCACCAGGGCGAGGGTGGTGACCACCTGGCCCTGCACGGTGTTGGCGTTGTCGACCGTGGAGATGGTCTGGGTGAGCACCGGGTCGCCGCGCACCACGCCGACCAGGTTGCCGCCGACGGAACCGTTGCCGGCCACCACGATCGAACCGGTGCGGTCGAACTGCTCCGCGACGTTGACGACTGACTCGTCCCGCTTGTCGGAGTCCTTGTCGACGTACGGCTGGCCGCTGACCACGACGACGGCCTCCGCCGAGGCGGTGACCTTGTTGCTGTCGGTGGTCAGGTAGCCAGCGTTGTTGTAGGCGGCGAGCACCGCCCGCCGGTCGGCGTCGCTGACCGGCGTGACGCCCTGGGGCCGGTCCAGCAGGACGCTGGCCAGCAGCGCGCTGGAGGTCTCCACGCCGTGCCCGTTGCCCGGCAGGCCGGTGGTCTGCGCCGTCGGGCGGGCCGCGGTGACGGCCAACTCCAGCAGGTTGGAGTTGTTGTCCGGGTTGATGAACTTGTCCTGCAGGTCCACCTGGCCGGTGATGGTGGCCCCGGCGAGCTGCAGCTTCTTGAGCACGCCCTCGGTGTGGTCGCGCCCGTTGGGCAGGCTGACAACCACGACCCGACGCGCGGTGAGGGTGCCGGGAAGGAGGAGCTGGGAGGTCTCCTCGGCGAAGTCCTCTTCCAGCGCGAGTTGCTTCTCCATGTTGCTGACCGTCTGACGCCAGTGCTGGTTGTCCTTGCGCAGCCCGGTGACCTGCCCCTCGAGCGAGTCGGCGACCGGGCCGTTGAGGGCGGCGGTGCCGACCACCAGGCCGATCGCCAGAGCCAGGAAGACCGCGGTGAGGGACACCACGTGGTAGCGGAAGTTGATCACGCTTGCAGCCTCTTGATCGGTCGGGAACTAGAAGAGCCGGTACAGCTGGAACACGAAATTGTCCCACCACTCGGCGACCACGCCCAGGTACGCCTTTCCAACTGTCGACACGGCCACCGCGGACGCCATCGCCGCGATCGCCGACAGCACCAGCAGCAGCAGCGACGAACCGGAGATGCTCTGCCGGTAGAGCCGGCTCACCCCCTTGGCGTCGACCAGCTTGCCACCGACCTTCAGCCGGGTCAGGAACGTCGAGGCCATTCCGCCGCGACCCTTGTCGAGGAACTCGACGAGGGTGGCGTGGGTGCGACCGCGACCAGCAGCGAGGCGCCCTTCTCGTCGGCGAGCAGCATGGCCAGGTCCTCGCTGGTCGCCGCGGCCGGGAAGAGGATCGCCGGCACGCCGAGGCCGTTGACCCGGGGCAGGCCGGGCGCCCGTCCGTCCGGGTACGCGTGCACGATCACCTCGGCGCCGCAGCGCAGCACGTCGTCGGTGACCGAATCCATGTCCCCGATGATCATGTCGGGGGTGTAACCGGCCTCGACCAGCGCGTCCGCGCCGCCGTCGACGCCGATGAGCACCGGCTTGAACTCCCGGATGTACGGGCGCAGCACGTCCAGGTCGGCCTTGTAGTCGTAACCGCGCACCACGATCAGGCAGTGCCGACCCTGGATCTGGGTCTCGATGTCCGGCACGCCGACACCGTCGAGCAGCAGGTCGCGCTCCTGGCGCAGGTAGTCCATCGTGTTGGCGGCGAACGCCTCCAACTGCACCGACAGGCCCTCCCGGGCGTCGGCCATCGCCTTGGCGACCGTCTCGGCGTCCTGCAGGCTGCCGTGCGCGACCGGCTCGTCACCGGCGAAGACAGTGTTGCCCTCGATGCGCACCTGGTCGCCCTCGCGGATCCGCTCGAAGACGCCCTCGCCCAGGTCGTCGAGGAGCGGGATGCCGGCGGCGATCAACACCTCCGGGCCGAGGTTCGGGTACCGGCCGGAGACCGACGGCTTGGCGTTGAGCACCGCCGCGACGCCGACCGCGACCAGCGAGTCGGCCGCCACCCGGTCCAGGTCGACGTGGTCGATGACCGCGATGTCACCGGGGCGCAGCCGACCGACCAGGCGTTTCGTCCGGCGGTCAAGGCGCGCGGTGCCGAGGACTCTGCCCGGTTCGGAGTTCCGGTTCCGGCGCAACGTGGGTAGACGCATCGTGACCATCCTGGCATGTGAGGCAGGCTTTTCTGTCGCGACATGCCTGAGCAGGGCCGCCTACCCAGGGAAGCACACGTCGGCACAAGCCGGTGTGCTTGCGCTCACAATACGCGGCGTCACAACCGCCTTTCCTTGGCGGCCACGGCCAGCAGCTCCTCGGCGTGGGCGATACCCAGGTCCGAATCGGGCAAACCCGCCAACATCCGGGCCAGTTCCCGGGCCCGCTCGGTGTCCTCCACAACCCGCACCCCGCTGGTCGTCACCGCGCCGCCGGTGTCCTTCGCCACCACCAGGTGCCGGTCGGCGAACGCGGCGACCTGCGGCAGGTGCGTGACGACCAACACCTGGTGGCTGCGGGCCAGCCGGGCCAGCCGCCGGCCGATCTCCACCGCCGCCTGCCCGCCGACCCCCGCGTCGACCTCGTCGAAGACCAGCGTGGGCGGGCCGCCCGAACCGGCGAAGACCACCTCGATGGCGAGCATCACCCGGGACAGCTCACCGCCGGAGGCACCGCGCTGCAACGGCAGCGACGGCGCGCCCGGGTGGGCCAGCAACCGCAGCTCCACCTCGTCACCGCCGTCCGGGGCGACACCCACCTCGACGCCGTTGACCGCCAGCGTCGGCTCGGCGCGCCCGGCCGGACGGGGCAGCACCGCCACCTCGATCCGCGCGTGCGGCATGGCCAGACCGGCCAGCTCGACGGTGACCTGGTCGGCGAAGCGGACCGCCGCCTCCTGCCGGGAGGTGGACACCCGCCCGGCCAGGTCGGCCACCTCGACGGCGAGCCGCTGACCCTCCCGCTCCAACTCGTCGAGCAGGTCGTCGGAGGTGTCCAGGTCGGACAGTCGGGTGCGGGCCCGGTCGGCCCAGGCGATCACCCCGTCGACATCGTCGGCGTACTTGCGGGTCAGCGCCCGCAGCGCCGCCCGCCGCTCGTAGACGTGTTGCAACCGGGCCGGATCCGCGTCCAGCGTCGCCAGGTACGTCGACAGCTCGGCGGACACGTCGGTGACCAGCGTGGCCGCCTCCTCCAGGCGGACCGCCAACTCGCCCAGCGCCGGGTCGGTGCCGGCCTGCGCCTCCAGGGTGCGGCGCGCGGTGCCGAGCAGCGCCGCCGCGTCCGGGGTCTCGTCGGTGGCCTCCACGCCGCCGGCCACGCACTGCTGGGCGATCTGCGCGGCCGTGCGCAGCCCCTCGGCGTGCTCCAGGCGCTGCGCCTCGGTCTTCAGCTCGTCGTCCTCGCCGGGCTGCGGATCGACGCGGGTGATCTCGTCGAGGCCGAGCCGCAGCAGGTCCGCCTCCTGGTTGCGCTCGCGGGCGTTGCGCCGCCCGTCGGCCAGGTCGTCGACCACCCGCCGCCACCCCCTGTACGCCTCGCGCAGCGCGTCGAGCAGCTTCTCGTGGGCCGGGCCGGCGAACCGGTCCAGGGCGGCCCGTTGCTCGGCGGGACGCAGCAGGCGCAGCTGGTCGGACTGGCCGTGCACGGCCACCGCCTGCTCGCCGATCTCACCGAGCATCGACACCGGCATGCTCCGGCCGCCGACGTGGGCGCGCGAGCGCCCCTCCACCGTCACGGTGCGACTCAGCAGCACCGAACCGTCCTCGTCGGGCTCGCCACCGGCCTCGCTGATCCGCGCGTGCACGGCGTCGGCGACCCGGCCGTGCAGGCGCAACCGCCCCTCCACCACCGCCCGGCCCGGCTGGGCACGGACCCGCCCGGCATCGGCCCGGCCGCCGAAGAGCAGGCCGAGGCCGGTGACCACCATCGTCTTGCCCGCACCGGTCTCGCCGGTGATGACGTTCATCCCGCCGGTCAACGGCAGCGTGGTGTCGTCGATGACGCCCAGTCCGGTGATGCGCAGCTCATCCAGCACAACAACCGACAGTAGACGCGAGGCCTGACAGTTGACCAGCCGACGGGCCCCGGCGCGCCCCGCACCCGGCCGACGTACAGTTCTGCCCCGTGTTGGACGTGATCGGCCTGACCTCGGCTGAGGAGGAGCTCTACCGCTGCCTGCTCCAGCTCACCACGGCCCGCATCGACGAGCTGGTCCACCGCCTGCACCGGCCGCGTGAGCAGGTCGTCGCCCAGGTCGAGACGCTGCGCGGCAAGGGCCTGGTACAGCCCACCGACAACGACCCGGACGCCCCGCTGCGCCCGACCGCCCCGGACGTCGCCCTCGGCGGGACGCTGCTGCGCCACCAGGAGGATCTGGAGGCGGCCCGGCGTCGGGTCACCCAACTCGCCGAGGAGTACCGCTCCGGGCTGCGTCGCCACCACGTCGACCACCTCGTCGAGGTGATCACCGGTGCCCGCGTGCTCCGGGACCGGCTGCGCGATCTGCAGAATTCGGCGCGTACCGAGGTGCTCTGGTTCTGCCGGGCCAACCCGCTCGCGATGGCCGGCCCGGAGAACGTCGAGGAGTTCGACGCGCTGGCCCGTGGGGTGAGCTACCGGGCCATCTACGAGCGGGACCTGCTGCTGGAACCGGGCGCGTTGGCCGACCTGGCCAAGGGGGCCGCCGCCGGCGAGCAGGCCCGGGTGCTGGACCGACTGCCGGTCCGACTGGCCATCGTGGACGCCCGCACCGCCATCTGCCCGCTGGTGCCGGACCGCGACGGCGGCGAACCGAGCGCCGCCGTGATCGGTCGCAGTCAACTGCTCGACGCGCTGCTCGCCCTCTTCGAGAGTCACTGGCGGGTGGCCACCCGGTTGCGGCTCGACGACCCGCCGGCCGGGCCGGCCGCCGAGGGACGCCGGCCGGACCCCGAGGGCCGGCCGAGCGACGGCTACCAGCCGGACGCCGACGAGGCGCGGCTGCTGTCGCTGTTCGTGGCGGGCGTACCGGACAAGTCCATCGCCTCCCAACTCGGGGTGAGCCGGCGGACCGTGCAGCGGCGGATCGCCGACCTGATGGCCGCCGCCGGCGTGGACACCCGCCCCGGCCTGGCCTTCCAGGTCGCCCGGCGCGGCTGGCTCTGACGCGGAAGGGTCCACCGTCGGCCGACGGTGGACCCCCAGCGGCGCGGGCGGGTGGCCAGGCCACCCCGCCCTCCCGATCAGCGCAGCCCGTACGCCTGGAGCACCGTCTGCTCGACGGTGTTCCCGGCCCGGTCGGCGGCGTGCACCCGCAGCGACACGGTTCCGCGTCCCCCCGGCACGCTCGCGGTGTACCGGGTGCCCGACCCCTTGGTCGGCGCGTCACGCCAGGTGCCGCCGCCGTCGAAGGAGACCTGCACCCGGACGCGGGTGCCGGTCGGCGCGGGCACCCCGGCCGGCTGGCGCACTGTCAGCCCCAGTTGGTGCGGCCGGTTGCCGGATACCGTGCCGAGCAGGTCGGCCGGCACTTGGTAGTCGACCTGGAGCAGCGACAACGGCGTCGCGGCGTCGCCGGCCGGTCGGGCCGAGGTGAACTCCCAGGCGGTGTCGGTCCGGGTGGCGTAGCGCCACTCCGGCGAGGATCGCCGGGTGGTCAGGTCCAGCCGGTAGCGGGCCTGCCCCGCGGTGGTGGGCACCGGGGCCCACCCGCCGGTCAGGTCCGCGATCTGCTGCCCGTCGCGACTGAGCCGAGCCTCGACGGCGTCCGGCTCCTCGCTGCCGCCGGCCACGCCGTGGTGGCCCTCGGCGTCGACGAACTCGGCCACCCGCAGGTCCAGCGTGTCAGCGGTACGGGTGGGCACCGGCGCCCCGCGGCCGGCCGGCACGGCCGGTCGGATCACCGGGGCGTGCCAGGTCTCGGTCTCCCGGTCGGCACCGGCGTACTGCCGGGGCTGGTCGGTCAGGCCACCGGTCAACTGCCCGTCAGCCATGAACGTGATCTTGTGCAGGACCCGGTGCTGCCACCAGGAGTCGTCGGCGCTGACGAACTCCTGCCGGCTGCTGCCGGCACGCACCAGCCGCTGGTTGTCGTTCCAGGACATCTCCTGCCACGGACGCCAACCGAAGCGCTGCTCGCTGGCCCACTCACCACCGACGCCCCCGTAGCTGGCGGTCACCTCGGCGGTGTTCCGCGCGGTGACCCGGTGCGTGATCCGCTCCGGGACCCGCCCCTTCGAGACCTGCCACACGTCGTACAGGTACGGGCTCTGCACGGTCAACGTCAGGTCCAGCGTCGTGCGGCCACGCTTCGCGGCAGCGATCACCCGCTGCCCGTCGTCGTACGCCACCGCCATCGCCGGGATGGGCAGCCGGTCACCCAACGGCGTCCAGGACGTCCACGCGCTCTGGTCGGCCGGTCGGACGATGAGCGCCACCGTCGCACCGGCGGCGGCCGCCGCCGCGAGCTGCTGCTCCTCCGAGGCGTCCGGACTGGTGGTGAGCAGCGCAGCCGCGCCGCGCACCCGAGCCAGCTCCCCGGGGGTGCCGGTGCCGGCCCAGACCAACGGCAGCTTCCGCCGATCGGCTGGCGCCGGCGAGTAGCCCATCAGGTTGATGTCCAGCGGACCGGACACCCCGCTGATCGTCGCGTCCACCATCGGCTTGACCAACTGCCAGCGCGACGAGAACTCGAACTGGCCCTCGCGCACCGGGCGGGTCGGCGTGACGTTCACCTGCTGGACGGTGCTGAAGGTCATCACCCCGTGGTCGACCTGCCGGCCGTTGCCGAAGACCCGGTGCTCGTAGAAGCTGATCGTCGAGCGCTGCTCGGACGGTTTCGGCGTCTCGATCCGCACCGGCGTGCCGCTACGCGGGTCGAGCACCACCGTGACATCCCGGTCGACCAGCAGCTCCGGATCGGTGACCAGGGTGACCTGCTCATCCAGCGGAGCGCCGTGCTCGATCAACGCCTCGAGCAGGTAGGGGCCCTCCTCGACCTGGAGTCGCACCTCCCCGCCGACCCAGCCGAGCCAGTCGGATTCGGGCTGCTCACCGAAGAGGGTGAGCACCGACGCGAGACCCGGCTGACCCTGCATGTCCACAGCTCGCACGGTCACGGTGTGCAGCGGTCCGCTGAGGGTGAGCGCGACCGCGGTGCGCACCGCCACACCGTCCGCGCCGGTCGCCACCAGCCACCCGCCGTGCAGACCCCGGTCCAACTTCGCCGGGTCCGCCCGCAGCGGCACGGCCACGCTGCCACCGGCCGGCACTGTCACCTCGGCGCCGCCGACCGAGACACCGTCGGTCTCGACCGCGCGGGTGTCCAGGTTACGCAGCTCCAGGGCCAGCCGCAGGGTCTGCGGGGCCGTGCCGCCGTTGGTGTACGTCACGGTCCGCTCGGCCGTCGCGCCATCGGTGCTGAGCCGGCCGAAGTCGGCGGTCGCGGAGGAGTGCAACCGCTGGCCGAGCGCCCGGGCCACGTCGACCCGGCCGCCGCCCTGCTCGAACACGGTCAGCTCCGGGTTCGCCTTCGTGGTGCTGACCAGCGCGTCCTTGAGCGTGCCGGCGGTCCAGTCGGGGTGCTCCTGGGCGAGGATCGCCGCCGCTCCGGACACGTGCGGGGTGGCCATCGAGGTGCCGTTCGCGGTCGTGTAGGAGTCGTCCACCGGCGTACCCATGGCGGTGCCGGCGGCCCGCGCGGCGATGATGCCGACGCCCGGCGCGGTGATCTCCGGCTTCAGTCCGTTGTCACCGACGCGCGGACCCCGACTGGAGAACGACGCCAGGTTGTCGTCCCGGTCCACCGCACCGACGGTCAGCGCCGCGGCGGCCGCGCCGGGTGACCCGACGGTACGCGCCGCGCCCTCGTTGCCGGCCGCGACCACGAACAGCGCCCCGGTCTCGGCGGTCAACTCGTTGACAGCCTGACTCATCGGGTCGGTCCCGTCGGTCGGGGATCCGCCGAGGCTCATGCTGACCACCCTCGCACCGGAGTGGGCGGCCCACTCCATTCCCGCGATGATGGACGAGTCGGAGCCCGAACCGTTGTCGTCGAGCACCTTGCCGATCAGCAGCCGCGCGCCGGGAGCGACGCCCTTACGCAGGCCGCCGGACGCCGCGCCACTGCCGGCGATGGTGGCCGCCACGTGGGTGCCGTGGCCGTGCCCGTCGCGGGCGCTGCCAACGCCGGAGAAGTCCCGCGCCTCGGCGATCCGGCCGGCCAGGTCCGGGTGGGTCGCGTCGACGCCGGTGTCGAGCACGGCCACCTTCACGCCGGTACCGTCCCGGCCGGCCGCCCAGGCCGCCGGGGCGCCGATCTGCGGCACACTGTGCTCCAGCGTCGGGCGGACCTTCCCGTCCAGCCAGATCCGGGCGACACCGGCGCCGAGGCGGGCCGGCGCACCGGCGGCCATTCGCTGCCCCGGCGCACCCCGCAGCGATGTCCACAGTCCACCGAGATCACTCTTGCCGACCCGCACCGCCGCGCCGTTGATGCTCGCCAACGGCCGGGCGTCGGTGGCGCCGGTGAGCGGCCGGACCCGACCGGCGGCCGGCTCCTGATAGCGCACGATCAGCGGCAACGCGCCCTGCGCGGCGTCGCCGTACCCGTCGGCGGCCAACTCCTGCACGTCGAACAGGTGAGGGTCGAGCACCCCCGCGGCGAGGTACGGCATGACGTCGCTGGGCAGCACCCGCAGCCCGCCGTCGACCTCCACGGTCTGGAAGATGATCCGCTCCCGACCCGGGCCGCGCCGGACGCTGGCGGTGAACCGGCCGGGCGCGGCCTGGACCAGGTCGACCTGGTCGCCGGTGATCAGGGTGATGCGGACGGGCGCGACGCCCGAGGCGGGCGGCCCGAGTGCGGGCCGGTGGGCCGGGCGGGCGGATCGGCGGACGCCGGTGCGGCGAGGCCGACCACCAACGCGCCGACCGCGCCGACGGCGAGCCAGCGTGGGGACCAGTGCATGCGATGCGCTCCTCTACTCCTCCAGGCCCGCCACCCGTGGACGGGGGCCGATCGGAGTCTGCGACGGAGCGTGTCACCAGGTCACTAGTCGCCCGCCGCCGCAGCGGCGACATGTCGTCAGGTGGACACCGCGCGTCCACCGACGGTGTGCGCCACGGTCACCGGCGGCTGCCGCGCCAGCCGTGCACGGGGAGCGCGAACTTGGCGACCAGCCGGTCGGTGAACGGGCGGGGCCGCAACCGCACGATGCGCACCGGCAGGGCACCCCGGCGCACCGTCACCCGCGCTCCGGGTGGCAGGTCATAGACCCGGCGCCCGTCGCAGGAGAGCACCGCGAGGGTGGTGAACGGATCGACGGTGATCACGAAGGTGGACGTCGGCGCGGTGACCAGCGGGCGGCTGAACAACGCGTGCGCGCTGATCGGCACCAGCAGCAACGCCTCCACCTCCGGCCAGACCACCGGGCCGCCACCGGAGAACGCGTACGCGGTGGAGCCGGTGGGCGTGGCGCAGACGACACCGTCGCAGCCGTAGCGGGACAGCGGCCGCCCGTCCACGTCGACGAGCAGTTCGAGCATCTGCGCCCGCTCGCCCTTCTCGATGCTGATCTCGTTGAGCGCCCAGGACTCGATGGTCGGCCCACCGTCGAACTCGGCGGTGACATCCAGGGTGAGCCGCTCGTCGACCGTGTAGTGGCGACTGACGACGTCCCGGACCGCGGTGTCCAGGTCGTCGATCTCCGCCTCGGCCAGGAAGCCCACCTTGCCGAGGTTGATGCCGAGCAGCGGCGCCTTCGCCGGCCGGGCCAGCTCGGCGGCGCGCAGGAAGGTGCCGTCCCCACCGAGCGCGAAGACGATCTCGGCGCCCTCGGCGGCCTGCGGGCCGGCGACCGGCACCACGCCGGGCAGGTCGAGGTCGTCGGCCTCGTCGGCCACCACCCGTACCTCGAAACCCGCGGCGATCAGATCGGCGGCGACCGACCGGGCGTGCTCCGTGCTGCGTCGACGGCCGGTGTGGGTCACCAGCAGCGCGGTCCGGCTCATCGGACCGCCCGCTCACCCGACGCCGGACGCGACGGGCCACCGTCGCCTCGGCACGCCCGTGGGCCGGTGCGGTGCCTCCGCTGCGCGCGTTCACCCTGCGACCTCCTCCGCCGCCACGTCCGGCACGTCGCCGGTCGTCGTCGAGCCGTCCGGCCCGGCCGCCACCACTGCCCGCACCCGCCTGCGGGTCGGCCGGTGGTGCGCCCCGGCGCAACCATACGAAGAACTCCACGTTGCCGCTCGGCCCGGCACGGGCTGGCCGCGCAGCGGTTCGTG
>NZ_JAEVHL010000235.1 GCF_016803395.1 Micromonospora tarensis
CGGGCCGGGCCGCCGGCGTGCGGCGCGAGGTGCCCGGCGGTGGCCACGCTGCCGAGCACACCGCTGACGCCGGCCACCGCAGGCCACCGGCGGCGTCCGGTGTGGGCGCGCTGGCGGCGGCGGCCGGCGGCGCGGATGGCGTTCTCGGCGGCGTGCATCTGGGCGCCGTCGAGCTTCCAGGCGATCAGCTCGACGGACAGCTCGTCGATGCGCTGTTGGTGGGTCAGCGCGTAGAGGGTGTCGGCCGGCTGTGCGTCGCGCTGGCGGGTCAGGCGGCGGATCTGGGCTTCGAGTTCAGCGACTCTGGGGGACATGGCGGACGGTTCTCCTTTACGGACGGTGACCTAACAGACGGGGTTCATAACAGCGGCGGGGGAGGGGGGTCGGTGCCTGCATAGGGGCCCCTCGCAGGGGGGAGGGGGCACCCGGGTTATGAGGCGTTATGAATTACTGGCAGTGACCGTCGTGGCGGTGGTGGTGGCGGCCTCAGGCGGCAGGTACTGCCCGGTCGCCTCCCGCCCGTCGGGGGTCTGCGGCCGCACCACCCGGCTCTGCTGGGCGAGTTGGGTCAGCGCGTTGGCGACCAGCTGCGAGGTGGCCGAGGTGTCGCCGGCGTCGTGCAGCGCGGCGAGGATGTCGCGCGGTCCGGCCGGGGTGCTGGTGGTGCGCCAGATGTGGCGCACCGCTGCCTCGACCCGGTCGGCGCGGGTGCGGTAGCCGGCCAGCGGCGTCGGCTCCACCGAGTCCCCGGCCGGCGCTTCGCTGGCGGCCGGTGCGGCAACGGCGGCGGTGGGGGTGGTCGGCGCGGTCATCGGCCGTCCGCCGAGCCGGCTGAAGATCGAGCTGACGGCGGAGGCCATCGCCTGCTCGGCGTCGCGCTCCGGTGTGTTGGTCCGCGTCTTCTTGCCGCTGGCGCGGGCGCTGCGCAGGTCGGCCAGGTAGTCGTCGGTGACGTACTGGTGCCGGCTGGCGTAGACGCGCCCGGCCGCCCGCGCCGAACCGGCGTCCAGCTCCCGCTGGTGGTGACGCCGGTTCCAGGAGACCTCGTCGACCTTCGGGCCGTCGTGCAGCACCGGCTTGCTGGGGTCGCAGGATTGGACGTACTCGATCTTCGCCCGGACCGGCTCGCCGTCGCCGAGGCGGGCGTAGCACTCGCCGCGGTGGCGCAGCGGGGGAAGCTTGTAGTTGCCGGTGACCCGGCCGGCCTCCTGCTCGTCACCGGACATGAGCACGATCTCCCGGCCGATGTTCGCGCTGGCGTCGCCGCCGGCGTCGCCGAACGCGTGGTGCACCCCGCGCTGCGTGGCCACGACCAGGTAGATCCCGGCGGAGGCGACCGCCTGGGTGCACTTGGCGTACATGTCGCCGGCGGTGACCTCGGCCCCCTGGTAGTTGAGCTTGTTCTTCGTGGTCAGCGCGAAGCTGCCCTCGTCGATGTAGACCATGATCTTCTGGAAGTTGTGGCGGACGGAGAACGGCTGGTCCTGGCGCCAGCGGGCGACGTCCATCACGGCGATGAGCATCTGCAGCACGCCCTCGGCGTCAGCGCGCACCCAGTCCAGCGGCGGCCGCACACCGGTGTCGAGGTAGGGCTCCAGCCACTGCCCGACCAGGTCGTAAAGTTTTTGGGTGCCAGCCACCCAGATCAGGGTGTCCTCGCAGCGGGTCACGTCCGCCCACTCCCGGTGCAGGAAGGCGCTCTTACCGCCGGTGGACGCGCCGAGAATCCAAGCGTGGCGGCCGACGTCGACACCGATCGGCATCCCGTCCATGCCCCACAGCGCGTAGGAGGGGTCGGCCAGGCGACGCCAGATCGGCCGGCCGGCGGCGTCGACCAGCTCGTCGACGCGCTCGGTGTAGGGGCGGATCCGCTTCATCACGTCCTCGGTGTTGGCCTGGATCGTGTAGACGCCAACCCGGCCCGGGTCCTCTTTGACGCTCACCCAGTCCGGGGCGATGTCGCGGCGGGTGATGTCACGCAGCGCCAGGGCGATCCGCCGGGCGTCGTGGTCATCGAGTTGGGGGGCCTGCTCGATGCGGACCTTGCCGTTGACGACGCGGCGCAGCTCGATCGGCGCCCACGCCTCGACCTTCGCGCCGAATGGCCGATCGGCCGGGCCGACCAGCGCCGGGTTGGAGATGCGCAGCCACTCCAGCCCGGCGCGGCGTACCGCCAGGCGCAGCAGCCACGCCAGGTGCGGCTCACCGTCGCGGGGGCCGCTCAGGTCCTCGGCGCTCAGCGCGAGCTGGGCGTGCGCGGTGGCGCTCAGCGCGGTCATCGCCGCAGGCTGCGACGGCGGCGGCGCGTACCGCAGCAGGTACTCGTGGGCCCGCGCCATCACCCAGGTGCTGCCACCCAGCGCCGGCAGGAGTAGCGCCCACACCGGCCACAGGTCCGGGACCGTCACGGTGAGGGTCGACCAGGCGGCGTAGACGGTGACCGCCGCGACCAGCCACCCCACCACCCTCGACTTCGCCGCCGAGTTCAGGCGGCTGAACATGGGGGAGATCCGGACCAGCAGCCGGGCGCCGAACGCGGCTGCCGCCGCCAGCACCGCCGTGGCCAGCCCGGCGATCCACACCGGAGAGCCGGTGATCAGCCACACCGCCACCCACACCGCCGAGATGAACGGCGCGACCACAGCCCAGAACGTCTTCCACTCGATGCCTACTTGTGCTCGCCGCTTCGTCACGACGTCCTCCCTCGTTCTGCGTTCTGCCTGGTCGTGCTCGGTTCGTGGGGTGCGGGGGCCGCACCAGGTGCGGCGCGGCCCCCGCGCGGGTGTTCGGCTCAGAAACCGATCGAGCGGGCCTGCGCCTCGTACTCCTCGGCCTGCGCCTCGTAGTAGCGAGCCGCGAGAATCTCCCGCGCCGCCTCCGCCTCCGCGTCACGCGCCGAAACGGCGTGCTCGTGGGCCACGTTGGCGTCACGGATCGTGCGGCTGGCCATCTTGTGGTTCTCGGCGCTCTCCTGGTTCTCCCGGGCGTCACGCCGGTACTGGTCCGCGGCGTCGCGGCAGGCACGCGCCCGACCGGCCAAGGTCTCCGCCTTCTGGACCATGCCGGCGTAGCGGTTCGCCACCCGCATCGCTTCCTGGTCAGCGTCGGTGGTGCTGGTCTGGGTGCTCATCTCTGGTCCTCCAAGGTGGTTGGAAACAGGGGTGTTGTGCAGCGGCGTTGGTGCCGACCGGGTCCCCCACTCGCTGCCAGCGGTGGATCCGGGGTCAAAGAACGGCGCGCTGTACGGCGCCGAGTGCGACGTCGACCCGCCCGATGAGCTGCGCGACCGGCGCGGCGGGGCGGTGATGTCGTCCAGGTCGACGTCGATCACCGTCTCCGGCCGGTGCCCGCCCGGAGCAGGCCGCGCCTGCCCCTTCGTCGCCGGGTCGTTTTTGCCGACCGGCTCGCCCGTCGGGGTCTTGCCGTCCGTGGTCTTGCCGTCCGTGGCCTTGGCTTTCCTCGCCGCCCGGGCCAGCCCCAGCAGCCCCAGCAGCGCCGCCCCGCCCGCCGCCTTGCTCTTGCGCCCCGCGTCGGCGCTGGGCTTCCCGCCGCCGTTGGGGGTCGGCTTCCCACCGCCGTTGGGGGCCTTCCCGCTGGTCGTGGGCTTGCCGCCGCCGTTGGGGGCCTTCCCGCCGCCACCCGGGGCCTTGTTGCGGCTGAACGGCCACAGGCCCTTGCCGGGCTTCTTCCCGCCGCCACCGTCGCCGGAGGGCTTCGCACCAGGCGTCTTCGCACCAGCCGGGGCCTTCCCGCCGCCAGGGGTCTTGTTGCGGCTGAACGGCCACAGGCCCTTGCCCGACTTGTCGCCGCCGGGCTTCTTCCCGCCGCCACCACCGTCGCCGGTCGGCTTCGCACCGGGCGTCTTCGCGCCAGCCGGGGCCTTCCCGCCACCAGGGGTCTTGTTGCGGCTGAACGGCCACAGGCCCTTGCCCGACTTGTCACCACGGCCGTTGGGGGACTTGCCACCGCCGCCGTTGGTGGACCTCCCCGCGCCGGGCCGGTCGCTGCGGCCGGCGCGGTCGCGAGCCGAGCGGTCGCGCTTGTCCCGCTTCTCCCGGCGCGTGAACTTGCGCCAGGCCAGCCACCCGGCGCCGGCCAGCACCGCGACCACGATCAGCCCGGCACCCAGCAGCAGCGCCATCAGCGGCGACACCATCCACATCGCCACCACCACGGCGGCGACAATCGAGATCACCACCAGGGCGACCACCAGACCCACCGACGCCGGCGTCGTGTCCGCCAACTCCTGCGGCGTGGCCTTCTCGTCCTTCGGCGACTCCGCCGCCGGCTGCTCGGTGGCCATCACCGACAGATCCGGAGCCGGCACCGCCATCTCCACCTGCTCGCCCTCGATCGTCGGGGCCGTTGTCTCGTTGCGCATCGCGTGTTCCCTCCCTTCGTTTTGGCTGCTCACGCACCAGAGTTATGAGCTGTTATGAGGCGGGGCCGTCCTTCGTGGCGGCGACGGCGGTGAGGACCGTGCGAACGGTCCGCTCCGAGGTGGGGACCTTCACGGCGAGGTCCTTCTGGGTGGCGTCGGGGTGGTCCTTGCGGGCCTGGAGCACCGCCCGGACGGTCTCCGGGCTGACCCGGTCGACGTGCGGGACCGGAGCACCCTCGAACAGCACCGGCTCCGCCGGCTTGGTCGACGACCCGGCCGGGGTGCGGCGGGGCCTGCGACCGGCGTCGGCGGCGGCCTGGGCCAGGGCGGTCCGCAGGTCAGCGGCCTCCTGACGCGCGGCCTCGACCAGGGCCTCCGCGCGGTGGCGAGCGTGCTGCTGCTCGCTCAGCTCCCGGCGGGCCTGACCCAGGGCCGTCTCGGCCGCCTGGAGGCGGTGCTGCCACTCAACGCCGGCGGCGTCGAGCTGCCCCTGCGTGCGAGCGGCGCGACCGGTCTCCACGCGAGCCTCGGCCCGTGCCGTTTCCGCTTCCGCCAGCGCCCGCTCCAAAGCGCTCCGTGCTTCCGCTTCCGCCCGGCGGGCGATCGCGGCGTTCTGTGCTTCCGCTTCCGCCCGGCGGGTCGCGGTCGCTGCTTCCGCTTCCGCCCGCGCCCGGCGGGTTGCTTCCGCTTCCGCCCGGTCGATCGCCGCGCGTGCTTCCGCTTCCGCCTGGCGCACCGCCGTCGCGGCGACTGCTTCCGCTTCCGCCCGCTGTCCCGCTTCCGCTTCCGCCCGCGCCTCAGCATCGCCGCGCGTGCTTCCGCTTCCGCCTGCGCCCGGCGGGCGTCGTCGCGTCGGCGCGGGCCGCCTCGACCGCGACCCGGTCCGGTGAGGGCAGCGCCAGAAGCGGCGCCGGGGTGCCGGTGGCCGCCAGCCGCGCCAGGGCCGCCAGAACCGCGCCGGAGTCCTTGCCGGTGGCCTTGCGCACCGCCTTGCGGGCACCGGCGGCGACCTCGGCCACCACCTTCTGCTGCCGCTCCCGCTCCGCCTCGATCGCGGCCTGGCGGCGCTGCTCGACCCGCCGGGCCTCGGTCCGGGCGATCAGCGCCGCGGCACCGGGGGAGAGCCGGTCGCGCACGTCGGCCTTCCACGCCTCGCGGGTCTGCCGCGGGTAGGTCAGCCAGCGCCGCCACCCGAACCGCTCCGGCGGGTCCGGGATCATGCCCTTCTCGCGCAGCACCGGGCGGTGCTTCGCTCCGGAGCGGACCTCGTAGACGATGATCCCGAGCGCGCTCAGAGCGCTGAGCCCGATGGCCTTGACCGGGTCGGCGTGGTGTCCGATCGCGTTGATGGCCACCGCGGCCGCCGTGCAGATCCAGATCAGCGCCCGCGCCGTCATCGCCCGCTCGCCGTTGAGCCGTTGGTGCTGTGCGGTCAGCGCCATCGCCAGGCCGGTGCCCTCGATGGCCACCGCCGCGATCACCCCGATCGGGGTGGGCAGGCCGTTGGACCGGGCCGCGTCGACCTGCCCGTACACCGCACCGGACACGGCCAGGCCGTAGATCAGTCCGGAGTAGACCGCCGCGGCGTTGTCGCGCACGTAGGCGACCCGGCCGGCGTACCAGCCCGCCAGCTCCGCCCGCCGGGCCTGCCGGCGAGCCTTGCGCGCCGAGCGTTCGGTCTCGCGCTGCTGGCGGCGTCGTTCGGCCCGGTTGTCACGGTCGGCGTCCTTCTGCGCCGCTAGGCGCAGCTGACCCTCCTGCAACCGCAGCCGCCGCTCGGTGGCGGCGTCGTCCGACGCGATCCGCGCCTGCGTCGCCTGGCGCTCCCGCTCGGCGGTGGCCAGGTTGCGGGCCACCTTGTGATCGGTCGCGGCGAGCTGGGCCAGGTCCGGCCCGTTCTGCAACGTCGTCATCGCGTCACCTCCGTGCTCATCGATCCCGCTGCCATCGCTGGCGCGCAGTCCAGGCACTCCCCGAGGGAGCGCGGGATGTAGTAGGGCTGCTCTACGCCGCAGGTGCGGCAGGTGCGGCGGGCTGCCAGGGCCTTGCCGATCGCGGTGAGCTGCGCCGCCGTGGCGGTGCGCTTGGCCGCCGCCTGGTCGACCTTGTAGAGGTAGGCCACCCGCTCGCCGCCTACCCCGCGCCACATGACCTGCGCCGCGATCGGCTGGCCACCCGGGCGTAGGCCCTTCGCCCGGAGCTGGCGCGCGGTGGCGTAGCCGGCCGGGGCACCCCGCCACCAGAACGTCGGGATGCCGAAGGTGTCGCCCTCGGGGTCCCAGTACGTCGCGCGGATCCGGGCCATCACCGCTGCCCCCGCCCGCTGTCGCGCAGCACCCGCTCATCGGTGATCAGCGCCTTGCCGGCGCCGAGCAGCTCGCGGGCGATCTCGTCCTCCGCGCACGACTGGTGGCACGCCGCGCCCCGGTTGTCGCGCATCTTGGTGTTGGTGTGGCAGACCCGGCAGGGCAGCGACCTGTCACGGTCGTAGTGGCCCGGCGCGGTCCAGTCCAGGCGCACCTTCACGAGCAGCTCGGCCATCAGCACGCCTCCCCGCGCGCCTGCCGGGCCGCCCGCACCTTCGCGAGCAGCTCCTGGCCGAGGGGGTTGAGGTCGGCCTCGTCGACGTCGACGGCCAAGGGGTGGCGGCGGTCGTCGATCCATCGGGCTGCCCAGCTCGCGCCGGCGGCGGCGGCCACCAGGCCGACCGCGACGGCCGGGGAGTACCGCAGCACCTGCGGCACCTGATCGGCGTACTGGGCGAGGGCTCGACCGGCCAGCACCGCGGCCGGGGTCCCCGCGGCGACCGCGCCGGCGGCGACCCGCAGCGCTCGCGACCCGGTCGGCGCAACCGGCCGGTCAGCCGTCCGGCGGGACTCACGCTCTACGTCGAGCATCCGGCGCAGCTCGCCGGCGTACCAGCCCGGCAGCGCCGCCACCTCGGCGGCCCGCCGCTCCAGCTCGACGTCCGGCAGAGCCGGGAGGCCCGCGCGGTACTGCGCCAGCGCGGCGGCCAGGTCCAGAGCCTTCGTTGTGGTCGTGGCCGCCTTCATCGGGTCACCTCCGACCCGGTTGCGGCGCTGTTGTTCGTGCGTCCGCCGGCGAGCATCTGGCAGATGCGGCCGCCGGTGATGCCGAGGAACCGGCCGACGACGCTGGCGGGAATGCGGCGGCCCTCGACGAGCTCGCGCACTGCGGCGAGTCGAATCTTGAGGGCCGCGCGGCGAGCATCGTGCAGCTGATCCGCCGCGCGGGAGGCGGCGCGTGCCCGCTCCCACGGGTCACCGATGCTCTGCAGTTCGAGGGTGGGTGCCACGGTCGGTGGTGCGACAGCGGCTCCCTTGCTGTGGTGGACAATGCTCATGGGTCGTGCTCCTTCCCAAGGTCAGCGACCCGCGTATGGCGACGCCCGGTGTTCGTAGCGCCGGGCGTTGTCCCGTTTCTGAACGAACCCTCGTAGGGGATTGTCCCGGGGACACTGCTAGTGTCACCCTGTAGGCCAGGGGAGTCAACAACTCTCCCGGGGACTCTTTGGGAGGCTGGCGTTGAGAGCTGTGAGCAGAGGCGCCGAGATCGCCGTTGATCTGCGCAATCAGATTCAGTCCGGCAAGTACTTGCCCGGCGATCGCCTGCCGCGACTGGCCGACCTCATGGCCATCTACGAGACGCGATCGCGCTCCGCGCTCGACCGAGCCCTGAAGGAGTTGGTCGCTGAGGGGCTGCTGACCGTGGTGCACGGGTCGGGCATCTACGTCCGTCGCCGCCAGGTGGTGCGGCGTGACCTGCTCGCGGGCCTGCGCATGGAGTACGCGGCAGCTCGCCGGGGGGCTGACGTTCAGGCGGGCCTGTTCGAGGCGATGACCGGCACAGATGCCAAGGTCGATATCACCTACGCCTACGTCATGGCCTCAGAGCAGATCGCACGGCTGCTGGACATCGACGCGGAGCACAGGCTCCTGGTGCGGACGTTTCGGTACGTCGTTGAGGGTGCCCCGCACCAGGTGGCGCGGTCTTACCTTCCGGCGGAGACCGCGCAGCGCATCGGCCTCAACAGCCCCGACGACGAGCGTCCGGGCGTGGGCACGATCGCTCATCTGATGGCGGGCGGGATCGCTGTCGACCGCGCGAAGCTCGGGTTCGAGTCCCGCGTGCCATCCGCTGCCGAGGTAGCCGAGCTGGCCATTCCCGGCGGCACGTCGGTCTTCGAGCACTGGCGGACCCTCTACCGAGGGTGCGAGCCGGTCGAGGTGTCGACGGCGATCGTGCCGGGTGACCGGGTGGCGTACGAGATCGACGTCAACCTCACCGAGGGCGATCGGTGAGCCCGGCAACCTGGTCGTGGATCGCCGCCGCAGCGTCGATCGTCGGACTCTGGATCAGCGGCCACAACCCCCGGGTGGGATGGATCTACGGCATCGCCAGTCAGGCTGTGTGGATCACCTACGGCCTGGCCACCACGCAGCCCGGGATGATCGCCCTGTCGATCGCCTTCGTCCTCATCTACTCGCGCAATCTCTATCGCTGGCGCGGCACCCGCTTCCAGCGCGCCGCAGCGGCACAGCAGCTCTCCAGCAGCACGGACGGTCAGCCATGACGCTCGACAACAAGCAGGGAGATCCGGCGATCCTGTCGGCACTCGGTCACCTCAGCAGCACGTGGACCTGGGGTCGGCCGCCACGGCTCCTGACGATCACGCACCGACCGCCACAGCCCGCCGTCCCCACCACGCTGGCTAGCGGCATCGGCTCCCAGACCGCCGCCGACCTGGTGGACCAGTGGATCGACAAGTGCCGCCGCCACCGCGGGCTCGTCGACGTGCAGCGGGACCTGGGCGTCGACGCCGTTGGCGTCGCCTTCGAGACCGGCGACCAGCACGTCCTCTACGCCATGGACCGCTCCGGTGTGGAGTACCTGGTGGAGAGCCAGCGGTCATCTCCCGCGCGATCCGTCGCCGGCGCGAACCTCGGCGGGCAGGCTCTCGACGGCCTCGCCGAGCAGCTCGCTGAGTTGACATGGCGGCTGGCCGGGTGGGCTGCTCCGACCGCCGGTGCCCGCATCCGCGACATGTGGCCGAAGCCTGGGCTGGTCGACCTCGATGACGACGAGTTGCACGACCGCCTCGCCGCCGACGCCGGATACGTGCGGCTGCTGGCCGTGACCAGCATCGACGGACTGGCGGCGCTAAACGGGACCAGCGCTGCGCTGTCCAGCCCTGGTGACCAGCGCGTTTACCAGGCGGTCAAGCGAGACGCCGACGTGCTGCTCGTAGGGGCAGGCACCGTCCGCGCCGAGCAGTACGGGCCCACGCCGCTCTCCGCCCTGCAGATCGCGCGCCGTCGCTCGATGGGCCTGGCGCCGTACCCGACCGTTGCCGTGGTCAGCCGATCTCTCGACCTTGACCTCGCCGGACCGCTGTTCCAGCGCCACCCCGGCCGCCACGTGCCGCCCCGCCCGATCGTCATCACTCCCGCAGCATCGGCGGCCAGCATCGACCCCGCTCTCGCCGAGCGTGCCGACCTGGTGGTCGCCGGCGAGACCGACGTCGACCTGGCGCTGGCCGTGCAGCAGCTCCGCAGCCGAGGCCACCAACGGTTCATCTGCGAGGGCCCGTCACTCGCCGGCGGAATGGCGCGAGCCGGCCTGCTCGACGACATCTGCATGACGATCACTCCGCAGCTCCTGGCCGTACCCGGGCCTCGCATCACCACCGGCCCGTCAGGCCCAGTACCGGCCACAGACGACTGGCAGCTCCAGCGATCCCTGATCGATGAGCGAGGCAACCTCTTCCTCCGATATCTCCGCCTGCCCAGATAGCACCCTTCGTGCTGGCAGCAATGCCACCAGCGGCCCTCGGCATCTCGCCGAGGGCCGCTCGCATTCAGGTCGGCTGACCATAAGTAAGAGGCATGTGAAACCTCACACCTGTATGAGGACAGCGTCATGACCAGGTGTTTCACACATCTCATAC
>NZ_JAEVHL010000236.1 GCF_016803395.1 Micromonospora tarensis
CGGCCTTCGACGACGATTCGGACGCGCCCAAGGAGGTGCCGGCCGTGCCGTCGTTGGCGGTGCTGCGGCCCCGCCGGACGGGCGCCGCGGCGGCCGCCGGCGGCGAGTCCACCGATGCCAGCGGCAAGCCGCGCAAGCGGCTGCCGAGCTGGGACGATGTGCTCTTCGGCAGCGGCCCGGCCGCGCGCGAATCCTCCTGACGCCACCTGGTGACGGGTGACGAGACGTCACCCGTCACCGCGCGGCACTCGGATCCCACCGAACCTTCAGGAGAGCGAACACGATGCCGGGCGCAGGCTCAGCCAGCAGGAACGCCAGCAGATCGCGCTGGGGCTGACCGACAACCTCCCGTACGCCGAGATCGCCCGGCGGCTCGGCCGTCCCACCTCGACGGTCACCCGGGAGGTGATGCGCAACGGCGGCCCGAACGGCTACCGCGCCGACCTGGCGCACCGGGCGACCGAACGTCGCGCCCTGCGACGCAGGCCCACCGCCGGAGGGACGGCCGCCCTCCCCGCGGAGCACGGGCGCGACACCGAGGCCGTGGCCGACTACGAGGAGACGTTCACCAGCGTCCTGATGGTCTCGGGCCTGAACAAGATGGCCTCCCGGGTGCTGACCTGCCTGTTCACCACCGACTCGGGTAGCCTCACCGCGTCCCAGCTGGCCCAGCGCCTCCGGGTGAGCCCGGCGTCGATCTCCAAGGCGATCTCCTTCCTGGAGAGCCAGAGCCTCGTCCGCCGCGAACGCGACGAACGCCGCCGCGACCGGTACGTGATCGACGACGAGCTCTTCTACCAGGCGACGATCGCCAGCGCCCGGGCCAACGACCAGCTCGTCGCCACCGCGCGCCAGGGTGCCGCCCTGCTCGGTCCGGACACCCCCGCCGCCGCCCGCCTGGAGAACATCGCCCGCTTCCTCGACTTCATCAGCGAGAGCATCATCCGAGCCGCCGACCAGGCCCGCGAGGTCCTGCGTACGAAGCCCGCCGCCGCTGCGCCGCAGGGTCAGAGTGACCAGGCGGCGATCCGTTCGTAGCGCGGCCGGGAGCCGGGGTGGCTGCGGACCAGCAGCAGCTCGGACGCCCGCCATTCTGGACCTTCGTACCCGTTCAGGCTGGCCCGGTCTGCCTCGACGTCGGCCGGGGTCATCCGGTCACCGGGCCGGGCCACGGTCAGGTGCGGCCGGAACGGCTTCTCGTCGCACGGCAGCCCGGCCTGCCGCAGCCGGAACCGGACCTGGCCGGCCAGCAGGTGCAGTGCCTCGACGTCCCCGCGTAGGTCCACCCAGAGCACCGTGGACCGGTCCCGGCCGAACCGACCACCGCCGCCGAGACTCAACCGGGGTACGCCGTGCCGGCCGGCGCGGAACCACTCGGCGGCCAGCCCGAGCGCACTCTCCACCTCGACCAACCGGGCGGCCTCGACCGCACCGAGGAACGCCACTGTGACGTGCAGGTGGGCGGGGTGGGCGAGCCGGACGTCGGTGCCGGCGGCGGTCGCCGCCGCGACGCGCAGCCGAGCCACCCGTGCGCCGAGGTGGTTGACCGCCGCGACAGACGGGTTGACCGCGACGAACAGTCGCACCGACGCTGGCCGCTCAGCGGTGCCGCTGTCGGTGCCCGGCCCGGGCCGCCGGCAGGGCCAGCCCGGCGGCGTGCAGCACGCCCTCCACCCGGACGCGCTCGATCTCCTGGTCGACACCATCCAGGTCGGCGAGGTGCTCGGTGATGCCGAGGGCGCGGCAGGCAAGGCGGAGCCGGTCGTCGTACGCCTGGACCAGCGCACCGTGCCAGATCATCGGCCGACCGCCGCCGCCGAGCCGCTGACCACCGATCCGGCGCAGGTCGGCGGCGAGCTGTTCCAGGGGTCGGCGGTCGGCACGGTCGAGCTCGCTGAGGTCGATGTCCCGGGTCAGCGCGTCGGCCTCGACGGCCCGGTCGAGGCGGGCGATCGTGCGTTCCTCCCGTCGGCGGTCACGCCACTCGGACCAGCCGCAGACCACCCGGTCGAGGATCTCGTCATAGCAGAAGACCAGGGCGAAGGCCGCCGGCAGGCTGGCCACGGCGAGAAGGGCCAGGGCCAGCATCAGCGCGCGTCCGACTCCCACGCATCGACGCTAAGCCCCGCCGTGCCGGCCCGCCAGCGGTTTCGCCGCATCCGCGCAATCCGCAGCACGGATGCGGGTTGGCTCGCCCTGGGCAAACCTCAACAGTCGGTGGAGGTCACGTAGAAGCGGGGCATCGGCAGCACCCGGAAGCGCAGCCGGGCACCGGAGCGGCGCAGCTGCCAGGTGAGCGCGGTCAGCGCGGCGGCCAGCGAGATCAGCCCGCCCATCCAGATGCTGGCGCCGGCGCCGAAGCGCTCCGCGACCCAGCCGATCAGCGGCGCGCCGACCGGGTTGGTGCCCAGGAACACCAGCACCCACAGCGCCATCACCCGTCCCCGGAACGCCGCGTCCACGCCCAGCTGAACCCGCTGGTTGGCGGCCTGGGCGAAGAAGACCATGAAGAAGCCGGTCGGCACGAGCAGCGCCACGACCAGCCAGTACGTCCCGGCGAAGCGACCAGGGTGCCGAAGCTGGCGCAGGCGATCGCGGCGCCGAGCACCAGCCACACCGACGGGCGGCTGCGCGGCCGGTGCCGCTGAGCGCACCGCCGAGCGCGCCGACGGCGAGCGCGGTGCTGAACAGGCCGAAGGAGGCCGCCCCGGTGTGGAAGACCGTCTTGGCCAGCGCGGCCAGGGTGAGCTGGAAGTTGAACAGCGACATGCCGATCACCGACATGACCGCCATCGGCAGCAGCAGATCGGGTCGACGCCACACGTACCGCAGGCCGTCGATCACCTTCGCGGAGGCCCGCTCGTCGCGCGGCAGCAGGGCGTCCCGGTGCAGTTCGGCCGTCCGCATCCGAACCACGTTGACCAGGGGTGCGACCGAGCTGAGTGCGGTGAAGAGGAAGACCGGGCCGACGTCGAACGCGGCGATGGCCAGACCGGCGACGGCCGGACCGACGATCCGGGCGGAGTTGAACACAGCGGCGTTCAGCGAGAGCGCGTTGGGCAGCAGGGGCGTGCCGACCAGCTCGGAGACGAACGCCTGGCGGACCGGGGTCTCCACGGCGTTGGCCGTGCCGAGCAGCGCGGCGAACGCGAAGACGTGCCAGAGCTGCACCAGGTCGGTGAGGACCAGCACGGACATGCCGAGGGCCAGCACGGTCCAGAAGGCGTTGGCCACGAACAGCAGCACCCGCTTGTCGTACCGGTCGGCGAGTCGCCCGGAGAACAACGTGAGCAGGAGCACCGGGGTGAACTGACAGGCGGTGACCACGCCGAGCGCGGTGGCCGAGTTGTCGGAGAGGTCGAGGACGAGCCAGTCCTGGGCGATGAACATCATCCAGACGCCGATCAACTTGATCAGCTGCCCGGATGCGAAGAGGCGGTAGTTGCGGACCTGTAGGGACTGGAACATCGTGCTCAGCTTCGCCTGCACTCTCGGTGCGCCTCCTTCAGGACGTACACGTCATCGACAGGTGACGGCACGGACCCGGTGAGGCGGGTACGACTCAGGCGCGAGCGAGCTGCTGGAGAATCTCGGCGGCCCTCTGCAGGGTCTCCCGTTCGTCCTCGTCCAGTGCGGCCAGCCGGTGGGCCAGCCACTCGTCGCGGGCCCGCTCGAACTGGTCGAGCACGGCCTGCGCTCCTTCGGTCGCCGCGAGGATGACCTGCCGCCCGTCGGTCGGATGGGGTGTCCGCCGCACGAGGCCACGGTCCTCCAACTTTCCGACGATTTTGGTCATCGTCGGCGGCTGCACCCGCTCCACGTCGGCCAGTTCCCGGGGCGTCATCGTGCCCGCCAGCCGCAGGCTGGTGAGCGCGGAGACCTGGGTGACCGTGAGGTCGCCGACCGGTCGGGCCTGGCGGACCCGCCGGTTGAGTCGGGTGATCGCATCACGCAGCTGGGGAGCCAGCTGCGCCGGTGGCACGCGTTTCGCCGTCACCGTCCGCTCCGTCACGTTAGTTAGCTTAACTAATGAGCCTGGCTAACGACATCTGTTATGACCAGGCTCACGAGGACGTTTCCGCTGTTCCGGGCGGGAAGTCCCAGTCGACTCCCCGCCCGGACGGGGATCAGAGCACCACTGACTCGATCGGCCCGCGCAGGAAGTACAGCACGAAGAGCGCGGCCACCCCGTACAGCAGCGGGTGGACCTCCCGGGCCTTGCCCCGGGCCACCTTCACCACCACGAAGGTGATCAGGCCGGCGCCGATCCCGTTGGAGATCGAGTAGGTGAACGGCATCAGCACGATGGTGAGGAACGCCGGAATGGCGATCTCGTAGTCCGACCAGTCGATCGTCCGCACCGCTGTCATCATCAGGAAACCGACCACCACCAGGGCCGTCGAGGCCGCCTCGAACGGCACGACCACCACCAGCGGCGCCAGGAACATCGCCAGCAGGAAGAGCACGCCGGTGACCAGGTTCGCCACCCCGGTCCGCGCACCCTCCGCGACACCGGCGGCGCTCTCGATGTACGACGTGTTGCTGGAGGTGCTCGCCGCGCCGCCGGCCGCCGCGGCGATCGAGTCGACAAGCAGGATCTCCTTGGCCTTCGGCGGGGTGCCCTTCTCGTCGAGCAGGCCACCCTCCTGACCCACGGCGACCATCGTGCCCATGGTGTCGAAGAAGTCGGTGATCAGCAGCGTGAAGATGAACATCAACACGACCACCCAGCCGGCCCGGCCCCACGAGTCGAGCACGTTGAACTTGCCGAGCAGCGACAGGTCCGGCAGGTCCACGATCGTCTTCGGCAACTCCGGCACGTTCAGCGCCCAGCCCTTCGGGTTGGGCTTGCCGTCGACGAACGACGGCCCGATGTTGCCGACCGCCTCCACGATGACCGCCAGCACGGTCGAGGCGAGGATGCCGATCAGGATCGCGCCCTTCACCCGGCGGACCACCAGCACCAGCGTGATCAGCAGACCCACCACGAAGACCAGCAGCGGCCAGCTCACCAACTTGCCACCGATGCCCAGGCCGACCGGGACTGTGGTGTTGGCGGCGTCCGGGACGCGCCGGACGAAGCCGGCGTCCACCAGGCCGATGATCGTCAGGAAGAGGCCGATGCCGACCCCGATGGCGGTCTTCAGCTGGGTCGGCACCGAGCGGAACACCGCCGTCCGCAGGCCGGTCAGCACCAACACCGCGATGATCACACCTTCGATCACCACCAGGCCCATCGCGTCGGCCCAGGTCATCTCGGGCGCGATCTCGTACGCCACCAGGGCGTTGACGCCCAGACCGGCGGCGAGCGCCAGCGGGAACCGGCCGACCACCCCCATCAGGATCGTCATCAGACCGGCGACCAGGGCGGTCGCGGCGGCCAGCGCGGGAATCGGGAGGGTCTTGCCGTCGCCGTCGACGGCACCACCCAGGATCAGCGGGTTGAGCACCACGATGTACGCCATCGTGAAGAAGGTCGCCAGGCCACCGCGCACCTCACGGCTCAGCGTCGAGCCACGGGCGGAGATCTCGAAGAACCGGTCGAAGCCGTTACGCGGGTGGGCGGGGTCGGGAGGTGTGCCGTTCTCGGGCGGCGCTACTGCCATCAGGTCCTCGCAGGTGATCTTCCGGTTGTCGCGCGCATCGTCCCAGATCACCGACGGGCAGGGGAAGTTGATCGCGTACGCTGGCCGCATGCCGGACGAGCAGCCACCGCGGCCCGCGCCACTGGACCCGCCGATGGTGCCGTTCGCCCTCGCCGGGTTGGTCGCGTGGGCGGTGGCCGGGCTGGTCCTGCTGGTCTTCTTCCGGGGTTGGCTGACCGACCACGGTCACCAGAACTGGCTCTGGACCTGCCTCGCCGGCTTCCTCTGGGGCTTCCCCGGGCTGGCCGTGATGATGCGGCACGACGCCAACCGACGCCGGCGCCGGGCCAGCTGACCCCGTCGGGGGTCGACGCGAACCCTCAGGAGTGCCCGTACGGCTCCGCCGGCTCGGCGGCCTCCACCGAGCCCGGAGCCCGGCTGACCGACATGGCCTCGACCGCGCTGTCGTCGTACACAGTGGGTAGCTCCTCGACCGCGGTCTCGGCCGCCTCGATCAACGTCTCGGAGTGGGCGCCGCACCCGTGGTCGGCGCTGACCACCCGACCGTCGTCGGGGGCGTAGAAGTTGCCGCACGCCCCGAAGGCCTGCCGCATCGCACCGGCCAGCGGCAGGTAGAAGCCGCAGGTGCCGCAGCGGGCGGCGGCCGGAGCGGCGGTCGAGATGGGTGCGGCGGGGCCGTGGTCACCGTCGTACCAGCGCTGCGCGGTGTCGATGCGACCCTCGCGGGAGAGCACCCGGGCGCGGCCGAGGCCCAACTCCCACGCCGTCTCCTCGACCGCCGGGTCGTCGGAGAGCAGGTAACCAGGGACCAGCCGATCATCGTCCGGCGAGGTCGGCAGCAGGTCACCCGGACCCAGGTCGCCCGGCTTGAGCCGGTCCTGCCAGGGCAACCAGCCGGGCGCGAGCAGCGCGTCCGGGCCGGGCAGCAACACCGTCTCGCAGATGGTCACCGTCTTGCTGCGCGGCACCCGGGTGACGGTCACCGCCCAACGCCAGCCCCGGTAGCCGGCGAGGCGGCATTCGAAGTAGTGGGTCACCAGCCGATCACCCTCGGCGACAACCTGCAGGTGATCGCCGACGTCGTCGGCGTCCACCTCGGTGATGCCGGCGCGGGCCACCTCGACGGCGGCGGCGCAGACCTGGTCGAGACGGGCGGCACGGGTGGAGGCGGGCCTGGTCACCTCACCATTGTTCCCCATGCGCCCCGCACGGGTGACAGGGACTCCCGGGGAACCTTTCCCCCGCGGTGGTGCGGCGTACCTGGATCAGATGGGCGAGGATGGTGCACATGCCGTCGTACTCCCGCTCCGGGCGATCCGTCCTCGGGCGGACCGTCGGCACCGGCATCCGCGCCATCCGGCTGCTGTTGCGCGGTTCGGTGGGCAGCAGCCGCTGGGTGACCCGCCGCGCCGGTCGGGCCCGCGCCCGGGGCGCCGGCGGCGAGGTCGGCATGGTTCGCCTGTTCGACCTGCACGCGCTCTCCTGCGCCGGGGACACTCTGATCGCCATCGGGCTGGCCGGGACGATCTTCTTCAACGTGCCGCTCGGCGAGGCCCGCAGCAAGGTCGCGCTCTACCTGCTGGTGACCATGGTGCCGTTCGCGATGCTCGCCCCCGTGGTGGGCCCGCTGCTGGACCACTTCCGGCACGGCCGGCGGTACGCCCTCGCCGCGACGATGCTCGGCCGCGCCTTCCTGGCCTGGTTGATCTCCGACTACATCCACGGCTTCGGGCTCTATCCGGCCGCGTTCGGGGTGCTCGCGCTCTCCCGGGCGTACGGCGTGGCCCGCTCGGCGGCGGTGCCCCGGCTGCTCCCGGAGGGCCTCGGCCTGTCCCAGGTGGGTGCCCGGGCCAGTGTCTACGGCACGGTCGCCGGAGCGCTGGTGGCGCCGATCGGGCTGGCCGCGTTCTGGTTCGGGCCGCAGTGGCCGCTGCGCGTCGCGTCGGTGATCTTCCTGGTCGGCATGGTGATCTCCCTACGGCTGCCACCGAAGGCCGACTCGGAGCCACCGGAGCGGGTTCCCCGGCCACTGCGCGCGCTGGGCCGCCGTGGTGGCGATCGGCCGCTGGGCCGGGGGCGACCGTCCGGCCGGGTGGTGATCGCCACCCTGATCGGTGCCGCGACGTCCCGCGCGCTGTACGGCTTCCTGCTGCTCTTCCTCGCCTTCGCCATCAAGAAGGGCGACCTGACCACTGTGGTGTTCGGCCGCGACCTGGGCGCCGAGTGGGCGTTGGGGGTGGTCGGCGGCGCGCTCGCGGTCGGCACCTTCCTGGCCACCGCCATCGGCACCCGACTGCGCATCCACCGGCCGACCGCCATCCAGTCCAGCAGCATGATCATCGTGGCCGGGGTGGCGGTGCTCGCCGTCATCCAGTTCTCGCTGCTGATGGTCGCGCTGCTCTGCCTGGTCGCTGCCCTGGTCAGCGGCATCGCGAAGCTGGCCGTGGACGCCTCGATCCAGGAACGCATCCCGGAACGGCTGCGCGCCAGTTCCTTCGCCCACTCCGAGACGGTGCTGATGCTCGCCTTCGTCGCCGGCGGCGGGCTCGGGCTGGTGCCGTTCGACGGTCGGATAGGCATCGCCGTCGCCGCCGGGGTCGGCGTACTGGCCGCGATCCGGGGCGTGCTGATCGCCGCCCGGTTGCGCGGCGAGAAGCTGGCCGGCCGGCCGCTCGGCGACGACGAGCTGAGCAGGGACGACGAGTTGGCCGAAGCCGAGGCGGCGGACGAGGCCGGCGACCCCGCACCGACCTCGCCGGCACCCGCCCAGACCAGCTCTCCGCAGTACGACGACCCGGGCCTGGCCCCGCCGGGTTACCACATCTACCGCCCGTCCTCGTCGGTTGGCGGCCCGGGTGGCGGAGCGGACGAGGACACCCGCCGCGAGTCCCCCGGTTCCCTGTCGTGAGCGGTCTGCTGGTGGTGACGGCGGTACCCGCCGAGGCGGAGGCGATCCGCGCCGGGCTGACCGACGCCACGGTGACCGTCACCCCGGTCGGTGTGGGTCCGGCCATCGCCGGCGCCGCCACCGCCCGGCTGCTGGCGCTGGCCGAGGCGGCCGGCCGGCCGTACCGTGCGGTGGTCAGCGCCGGGGTGGCCGGCGGCTTCACCGGGCGGGTCGAGGTCGGCGACGCCGTGCTCGGCACCGCCAGCGTCGCCGCTGACCTGGGCGCCGAATCACCTGACGGCTTCATCCCCATCGACGAGCTGGGCATGCCGCCCACGCTGCTCGGCGTCGGCAGCGCGCTGCCCGCCGACCCGGGCCTGCTGGCGACACTGCGGGCCGCCCTGCCGGCCGCCCCGACCGGCCCGGTGCTCACCGTCAGCACCGTCACCGGCACCACCACCAGCACCGACGAGCTGCGCCGGAGGCACCCGGAGGCGGTCGCCGAGGCGATGGAGGGGTACGGCGTGGCGGTCGCCGCGGCGCAGGCCGGGCTCCCCTTCGCCGAGCTGCGGACCATCTCCAACCCGATCGGCCCCCGCGACCGGGACGCCTGGCGGCTGCGCGAAGCCCTCACCGCGCTGACCGCGGCGGCCCCGGCCCTGCGTTGAGCCGCTCAGCACCCGGCGGCACGCCGGCCAGTGCTCGGCGGCCGCTCAGTGCTCGGCGGCGCGCCGCTTCGGCGGATCCAGCCGTAACGCGTAGGGCCGGCGAGTCTCGATCTCGAAGCCGCACGTCAGCAGCAACTCGACCCCGAAGCCCTCGGCGATCGCGACAGCGTCGTCGATGCCCGCCGCACGCATCTCGCTGATCAACGCGGTCACCAGCCGGCGGCCAAACCCCAGCCGGCGGTACCGGGTGACGACGAGCACGCCGTCGAGCACCATCTCCCGCTCCGGTATGCCCGGGTACCACTCCCCGTACTCAAGGTGCGGACTCCGTTCATGGGCCCGCAGCTCACCGATCAGCTCGTTGCCCGGCAGCTCGGCGACGAACCGCCAGCAGGTGACCGGCACGTCGCCCCCGGTGACTCGGCGTACCCGGGCGGACCGGCGGATGTTCTCGGCCCAACGCCGGTTGTCCCGGTGCCGCCGATTCACCTCGTAGGCCGCCGGCGGCAACGGAAGCGGGTACCGCTCGGGCGGCAACCGGTACCACTCCGCCCACCACGCACCCGGCCAGTCCCGCGGCTCGACAACCGGCCAGACGTCCAGGTGAGCCGGGTACCGCCGGCCGGCCTGGTCCCGCATGTCGTCATGCGGGACCGGCGTCGGTGAGTTGGTGGCGGGAGCAGCATCCCGCCCGGCGATCAGGACCTTCCCACCCGCAGCCTGGACCAACCGCTCCACGGTCCGGAACCGGGGATCACCAGCCCGCCCCGACTCGATCCGGGCCAGCGTTGCCTGCGGCACCCCGGCCCGCTCGGCCAACTGTCGCTGGCTCAGGTCAGCTTGCCGACGCAGAGCGCGAAGCACCCCGCCGAGATCGGCGGGACCTGCCGCGTCGGTGCGGTCGCTCGCCTCGGTCACAGGCCGATGCTCCCCGTCGGCCAGCAAGCTATCAACACCCTCGCCAAACCTGTGGATAAAGCTGTGGACAACCCTCCGGTGCCGGTGGACCACCCGGTACGCAAGTCCTTTGGAGCTGAATCGTCTGCGACATCACCGCGACCAACGCATCCACCACCAACCCACCGCCGCCGACCCACCACGCGCCACCCGCCACCCGCCACCCGCC
>NZ_JAEVHL010000237.1 GCF_016803395.1 Micromonospora tarensis
CGGCCGGCACCAGCTCGCGGGCGGCGGCGAGCTCGCGTGCGCCCTCGGCCAGGTCGTTGGCGAGATCGGCCGGCCCCTGCCCGGCGGCGATCTTCTTGGTCACCGCGTTCTGCCAGGTCAGGTACGGGTCCTGGAACGCCTCGACGGAGAAGGTCCACGATCCGACGGTGTCCGGTGCGATGGTGGCGTGCCAGCGGTCCTGGCCGGGCTCGCCGGGGCGCATCCGGGTGAACGGGCGTTGCTCGCCGTCCGGGCCGCTCCACACCACGTTGCAGCCCAGCGCGTCGTGCCCCTCCCGGTAGGCGCGCGCCGACACCGGGACCGGCTCGTCGACCACCGCCTTGGCCGGGTACCGCCCGCACGAGACGACGGGGGAGACGTCTTCGATCGGGAACCGTCCTGTCACCCCGCCAACCTACTGTGCGAGATCTCTTCGCGCGCGGCCAAGCCTGCCGGTCCGCCCCGCCCCGGGGGACGCGTGGCAAGATCCGCGCACTTTCGGGGAAGTTGCTGCCTCACGACGCCCTCGACGCGGCAACTTCCCCGAAGTTGTGCGGATCTCCGTGGTGCCGGTCGGTGACATCAGGCGGAGTGCCCACGGTGGGGGGATGACCCTGCACCCTTGCCGGTGTTCGTCGCCCGCCAGGACGGCCAACCGTGTGGCCAGGTGTCGGGCCAGTTGTCGACTCGGGCGACCGTCGCGATCCCGCCAGGGTTGAGCACGTCTCGGGCGACCCGTTCGGCGACCTCGCTGATCTCCATCGCGGTCAGCGGCGCCCACCAGCCGAACCGCTCGAGCGCACCGTCGACCAGCGCCTGCGCCCGGTCCGGCGGGATGCCGGTGGCCGTGAGGAACCATCGCAGGGTGATCTTGCAGTATCCCTGCCAGCCGTCGTCGTCGACTACGGGGGCGGCGACAAACGTCATCAGCTGTGCGACGGCGGCCTCCCAGGCGGCGACGACGTCCGCAGCACCACCGGTCTGCGCAGCGTCGAGCGACGGCAGAATGTGGTCGAAACGCTCAGCCAGGCTCTCCAACCAGCGTCGCCAGGCCAGCAGTGAGTCGGCGACGAAGGCCGGCGCTTCAGCCGGCGTCGGGATGCGGTCGGTCACGAAGCCCAACTGCTCCCTCTCCACGGGCCCCCAGTGCCAGCGGTAGGCCCACTGGCCGTACCGGTCGGACAGGGGCACGCTGACGGCGTCGACCCAGGCGAACGCTTCTGATCCTCCGACCCATCCGCCGTCGCGAAAGGCCGGCCGGGGTGGTGGGGGAGGAACCAACGCCCGGACCGCCGCCGACATCTCGACCGGGTCGAACGGGCGCCGCGCCGGATCGACGTCCCCCCACGTTGCGAGAAGTGGCGTGCTCGCCCCGTCGTCCGCCATGGCTCAGCATGGTGGCAGCCGGCCATGCCGGCGTCGAGCCAATACCCGCGAGTGGTGGCCCAGGGAGTCAGGCGGGCGGGTTCGGTGCCACGAACGACCCCTTGCCCTGGTGCACCTCGATCCAGCCCCGCTCATCCAAGATCCGCAGGGCCAGTCTGATGGGCGTGGCGCTGGCTTTGTATTGCTCGCCGAGTTCGGCGATGGACGGCAACTTGTCGCCGGGCTGGAGCGTGCCGGACTGGATCGAGCGGATCACGTCATCGATGACCTGCTCGTATACAGGTTGTCTCGGCATGGCGGGGCCACCTCTCGTCAGCCCTCTGAGCATGCCATCGAACATGACACTCTGTGCATCCTGTGTTGACTCTGTACTCACTGCACTCTAAGTTGGATTTGAAGGTTCTCTCGTCAGCAGCGGAGCACCTCCAGGCGGTCAGGGCGGGTGGTGCCCCCGTGTCACCCACCCTGACCTGCATCCCCGCCATCCGTCGATCCCAGCACCCGACACCTCTATCACCCATCAATTCGTCGCGCCGCGAGGAGGCACAGTTGGACGAGCGTTTGCCGGATGGGCCGCTGCCGCCCGCGTACCCCATTGCCGGCGCGCGCCCTCCGCAGCCGGACGGGGACCGGGTGCCCGGTCCGCCAATTCCGGAGCGGGCGCCGCTCACCCGGCGGCAGTACGCCTACGGACTCGTGATCGCTGTGGTCGTACTCGTGCTGTTTGTGGTTGGGGTCCTGCGGTGAGGGCGACGGGCCGGCGGTGAACGAGTTGCCGGTGGGTCGCCGGGTCGCACAGTGGCGGGTACGGCGGAACATGACGCAGCAGCAGTTCGCCGACCGGCTCGGCAAGTCGAAGAGTTGGGTGGACAAGGTCGAGCGTGGGGTACGCCGGCTGGAGCGGGTGTCCAACCTGCGGGAGGTCGCCGAGACGCTGCGCATTGACGTGGAGGTCCTGCTGGCGGTCCGGCCCGTGCGGCCGACTCCGGTCGCCGCCGGGGTGGACGGGGTCCGGACGGCGCTGGCCCGGTACCACCTACCGGGCGCGGACCGCCCGCCGCTGGTCGAGGAGTTGCGGGCCCGGCTGGAGCATGCCGAGCAGAGCTACCGGCACGCCCGGTACCCGGCGTTGCTGGCCCTGCTGCCCGGCCTACTCGACGCCGCCCGCGAAGCGAACGCCGCCCGCCCCGGCGCGACGGACGCGCTGCTGGTGTCGGTGTACGCACTCATCGCGCTGGTACTGGTCAAGGTCGACCAGGGGGAGTTGGCCTGGTTGGCCGCCGACCGTGGAATGACCGCCGCCCTCGCTACCCAGGATCCGCAGGTGGCCGCCATCGCCACCGTGTCACTGAGTCAGGCCCTGCGGTCTCGTGGTCGACGGCGGTCCGCCCTGGACGCCGCGCTCGCCGCCGCTGACCGCATCGGCGCGCACGGTAGCTCCTCGGCCAACCTGGCGCTGCGCGGGACGCTGCTCCTTCAGGCCGCCCTCGCCGCCGCAGGCGGGGGAGACGAACGCCTCACCCGCCAGTCCCTCGACCAGGCCGCGACGATCGCCCGGGACGGCGGCCCGGGTCGCAGCGGTTGAGGTAGCCCAGGTGGTTGCCGACGCGACCCTCGGCGATGTCACCACGGCGACGGCCCGGCATGAGCGGCTGGTGGCCGGCGGCGAGTGGCGGTGGCTGCCGCCCGAGCACCGGGCCGCGTACCTGCTTGATGTGGCCCGCACGTACGCCCTGGCCGGTGACATGCGCCGCGCGGGCCGGGCGGTCCTCGACGCGGAGCGCACCGCCCGCAGTGAGGTGCACGAACGGCCGACGGCCCGGAAGCTGGTCGCTGTCGTGTGGCGGTCCGCCGACGCGCCGGTCGGCCTGGCCCAGCTCGCCGCCACCCTCCACGTCACCTGACCGGGCAGCGGCGTCGTTGGCTATCTGCGTCGGTGGTAGTGGTTGCGGCGGGGGAGTTGTTCGGGGTCGAGCCAGGCGGGTGGCACGAACTCGGGGTGGCCGTCGCCGCCGAGCCGGACGGCCCAGCCGCCGTGGTGAACGTGTCGGTGGTGGTGGCCGCAGAGTAGGACGGCGTTGTCGAGGCTGGTGTCGCCGCCATCGGCCCAGTGCCGGATGTGGTGGCCGTCGCACCAGCGCGGTGGGCGGTCGCAGCCGGGGAAGGCGCAGCCCCGGTCGCGCAGCACCAGGGCGCGGCGCAGCGGACCGCTGATGAGTCGGCGTTGCCGGCCGACGTCGAGCACCTGGCCGGCGCCGCCGAGCACGGCGGGCAGGATGCCCGCGTCGCAGGCCAAGCGGCGCACGGCCTCGGGGGTGAGGTGCGGGCCGATGTCGAGAGCGCCGGTGCCCACCTGTCGGGTCAACGTGTCGTAGTTGGTGGTGACGACGACCTGGGCCAGGTCGCCGCCGTTCTCGGGTAGCTCACCGGTGCGCAGGGCGAGCCGGCACACGTCGGCCAGGGCGTCGTGACGGCGCTGGCCCGGGGTGCGGGTGTCGTCGGGGCCGGTGGGTGCGGTGAGCGGGTCGATGGCGTTGCGCAACGCGGCGGCGGCTTCGGTGTCGAGGATGCCGGTGAGGCGTAGCCGGCCGTCGGTCTGCTCGCTGATGGTGATGTGCCGATCTCGGGCGGCCCGCGACTCCTGCGCCCGCAGCGCCGCCTCGGCGGCGGCGTCGGCGACCTCCGGGGCGACGTGGTCGAGGATCCGGGTGCCGAGCTTGCGCAACAGGGTGGCGTCGAACTGCGTCGCCCAGTCGACGAGAACGCCGACGGCCTTGTCGGCGGCCTCCGTGCCGGCGGTGGCGTGGACGGTCTCGACCGTCTCGGCGATGACCCGGACCTGCTCCACGTCGACCGCTCCACCGGTCAATGCGTCCCGCACCCCGACTGGGGCGGCGTCGAGGGTGGCGGCCAGCTCGACCAGCCGCCGGGCGGCACCGACCCCGAGACGCAGCCGGTCCCGCAGCCACACCGCCGTCGAGGAGGCGCCCTGCGCCGTGGCGGTGCCCCGGCCGTCCAGCTCCCGCACGAGACTCAGCTTGACCGCGGCCAGCCGTTGCTCGAGGCGATGCGTGGCATCCAGCGCCGCCACGAGATCACGCTCGTTGGCGGCCCAGACGGACGTGTCGAAGCAGGCTGCCACGGCGGCCTCGGCCTGCTCCAACGCATCGATCACCACCAAAGACTAGAACAGGTGTACGACATCTCCCGCTGTCGGCGGGGGCACATCACCGAGCCGAGGGTGACGTAGCCTCCGGCCATGATCGAACGGGTGAGAGTCGCGGTTGTCGGGGTCGGAAACAACACGTCCGCACTGGTGCAGGGTCTTGCCCTCTACCGCCAGAGCGGCAGCCTGGTCGGAATCCGCAGGCCGATCATCGACGGGCTCGGGGTGGGGGACATCGACATCGTCGCAGCCTTCGCCACCTCGAAGGAAAAGATCGGTCGGGACCTGACCGAGGCGATCTTCCTGGCGCCCAACAACTTCCCTCGGCTGAACTGCGACCTGCCCAGAGCGGGTGTGCCGGTCACGAAGGGCCTCGTCGACGCGAGCGAGGTGCAGCGGGTGGCAGCGGCGCTGGCCGGGGCGGAGGTGTTGCTCTACTCGGCGCCGAGTGGCCGGCCGGAGACCGCCCGGGCGTACGCCGCGGCAGCACACAAGGCGGGTGTCGCCTTCATCAACACCACCGCCGACCCGGTCGCCCGCGATCCACAACTGATGGACAGCTTCGAGGCTGCCGGCCTACCGTTGCTCGGCGACGACCTGGCGAGCCAGTTCGGCACCTCGGTGCTGCACAACGCGCTGCTACGGCTGTTGGAGGAGCGGGGCCTCACCCTGGTCAGCTCCTACCAGGTCAATCTGGGCGGCACCGAGGACTTCCGCAACCTGGTCGAGAACCCCGACACCAAGAAGCGGTCCAAGCTCAACGCGTTGTCGGCGGATGACAAGGTCCAGGTGGCCCCGCTCGGTTACCTGTCACAGCTGAAATCGCAGAAGGTGGCGCACCTCAACCTTGAGGCGCAGGGCTGGGGTGAGACCTCAGTGAGCCTCGACGTGAAACTGAAGGTGCACGATCCGAGCGGTGCCGCCGGGGTCAACATCGACCTGATCCGCATCGCCGCCAGCGCGCTACGGAACGGGCGTGGTGGTCACTCTGCCGAGGCGACGTCGTTGCTCAAGTCGCCGCCGGGGACGGCGATCTGAGACCGGTGGTGAGCAGGCCCCTGATCCGCGCGTACGCGGCGGCCATCTCCGGGCTGGCGAGGACGTCGTCCAGGTCGGCCGAGACCTGGAAGTCGACCTCCTCGACCGAGCGGATGGCCAGCTCGTACAGCTCCCCGCGCCGGTCCTCCTCCAGGTAGGTGGTCCAGTGTTCGAGAGCGGTGATGACGATCAGCAGCCCCTGATCCAGGTCGTCGTCCGCGAGGATGCCCGCGTCGATCCGGGTGAGCTGAGACCGTAGCTCGGCCGCGCCGGCCGTCCGGACGTTCTCGCGGGCGCTGGCCAGCGCCGCCCAGGCGTCCTCGGTCAGCTCGTCCTCCGCGGCGCTGTCGAGCAGTTCGCTGCGGACCAGCCGGGTGACTGTCTCAATGCCGAAGACGCGCAGCTCGTCCTCACCGGCCGCGACGACCAACGCAAGGATCGCCGCTTCGAGTTCGTCGTACCGCATCTCGTCCGTGCTCCTCAGGCCGCGCCGACCGAGCGGTACACGTCGAGTGTCTGCCGGGCGATGGCGTCCCAGGAGAAGTGCTCCACCGCGCGCCGCCGACCGGCCAGGCCGAACCGTTCGGTGCGCGTCGGGTCGGCGAGCAGCGTGTTGATCGCCGCCGCCAGATCGGCGACGAACTTCTCCGGAGCCAGTGGGGTGCCGGAGCCGTCGGTGGCCTGCTCGATGGGCACCAGCAGACCCGTCTCGTCGTCGGCCACCACCTCGGGGATGCCGCCGGTGGCGGTCGCCACCACCGCCGTCTCGCAGGCCATCGCCTCCAGGTTGACGATGCCCATCGGCTCGTACACCGAGGGGCAGACGAAGACGGTCGCGTGGGTGAGCACCTGGATCACCTCGGGCTTGGGCAGCATCTCGGCCACCCAGACCACGCCGGAGCGGTTGGCCCGCAGCTCGGCCACCAGCTCTTCCACCTCGACCGCGATCTCGGCCGTGTCAGGTGCGCCGGCGAGCAGCACGAGCTGGGTGTCCGCCGGCAGCTCCCGGGCCGCCCGCAACAGGTACGGCAGGCCCTTCTGCCGGGTGATCCTGCCCACATAGACCACGCTGGGACGAGCCGGGTCGATGCCGAGCCGCTCCAGCACGTCGGTGCCGGAGTCCGGCGTGTACTGCACGGTGTCGATGCCGTTGTAGACCACCCGGACCCGGTCCGGGTCGATCTGCGGGTAGGCGGCGAGCACGTCGGCGCGCATGCCCCGGCTGACCGCGATCACCGCGTCGGCGGCCTCCATCGCGGTGCGCTCGATCCAGGAGGAGAGCGCGTAACCGCCGCCGAGCTGCTCGGCCTTCCACGGCCGCAGCGGCTCCAGGCTGTGCGCGGTCACCACGTGCGGCACCCCGTGCAGCAGCTTCGCGGTGTGCCCGGCCAGGTTCGCGTACCAGGTGTGGCTGTGCACCACGTCGGTGCCGGCCGTGCCGGCGGCCATCTCCAGGTCCACGCCCATCGTGCGCAGCGCGGCGTTCGCGCCGGTCAGGCCGGGCGGTTCGGGGTACGCGGTGACGCCCGGCTCGGTGCGCGGCTGGCCGAAGCAGTGCACCCGTACGCCGGCCAGGCGGCGCAGTTCCCGGGCCAGGTACTCGACGTGCACGCCCGCGCCGCCGTAGACCTCCGGCGGGTACTCGCGGGTGAGCAGATCGACGCGCAGCGGGGTGGGTTCCGTCATGACCCCGCACCCTAGTCCAGAAGACTCCCCGTACGAGTGGTGAAGTGGGGCGAGGGTGGATAGCGTCGGGGCATGGCTGCCAAGGTGCTCGCGATCGTCCTGGCGGGTGGGGAGGGCAAGCGCCTGATGCCACTCACCACGGACCGGGCCAAGCCGGCCGTCCCGTTCGGCGGGATGTACCGCATGGTCGATTTCGTCCTCTCCAACCTGGCCAACGCCGGCTATCTCAAGATCGTCGTGCTGACCCAGTACAAGTCCCACTCCCTCGACCGGCACATCACCAAGACCTGGCGGATGTCCACGCTGCTCGGCAACTACGTCACCCCGGTGCCCGCGCAGCAGCGTCGTGGCCCGTGGTGGTTCGCCGGCTCGGCCGACGCGATCTACCAGAGCTTCAACCTGATCAACGACGAGCAGCCCGACTACGTGATCGTCTTCGGCGCCGACCACATCTACCGGATGGACCCCCGGCAGATGGTGGAGGACCACATCGCCTCCGGCGCCTCGGTGACCGTCGCCGGCATCCGTCAGCCGCTGTCGATGGCCGACCAGTTCGGCGTCATCGAGGTCGGCGAGGACGGCCGGAAGATCCGTGCGTTCCGCGAGAAGCCCACCGACGCGGTCGGCCTGCCGGACGCGCCCGACGAGATCTACGCCTCGATGGGCAACTACGTCTTCACCACCCGCGCCCTCTGCGAGGCGGTCGAGCGGGACGCGGCCGACAAGACCAGCAAGCACGACATGGGCGGCAGCATCATCCCGATGCTCGTCGAGCGGGGCGAGGCGAACGTCTACGACTTCCGCGACAACGAGGTGCCGGGCAGCACCGACCGCGACCGTGGCTACTGGCGCGACGTCGGGACGCTCGACTCGTTCTACGACGCGCACATGGATCTGATCAATGTGCACCCGGTCTTCAACATGTACAACTTCGACTGGCCGATCTACACCGAGCAACTGCCGTGGCCACCGGCGAAGTTCGTCCACCAGTGGGGTGAGCGGGTCGGCCGCGCGGTCGGCTCGATGGTCTCCCCGGGCGTGGTGATCTCCGGTTCGCTGGTGGAGAACTCGATCGTCGCGCCCAAGGTGCGGGTGCACTCCTGGGCGCACGTCGAGGGTTCGGTGCTGATGGAGGGTGTGGAGATCGGCCGGCACGCGGTGGTCCGGCGGGCCATCCTGGACAAGAACGTGTTCGTCCCGGAGGGCGCCGAGATCGGCGTCGACCTGGAGAAGGACCGGCAGCGCTACACCGTCTCCGACAACGGCATCGTGGTGATCGGCAAGGGCCAGCAGGTCGAGCCGTGACCGACCCGCACTCCCCGAGGAGGAACCCGCAGTGACCCACCCCCGTGCCGGCCAGCCCGCCGAGCCCGCCGACCTGGTCGACGTGCCGCGCCTGGTGACCGCCTACTACGCCGAGCATCCGGATCCCACGGACCCGGCGCAGCAGGTCTCGTTCGGCACCTCCGGGCACCGCGGTTCCAGCCTGCGCAACGCGTTCAACTCCGACCACATCCTCGCGGTCACCCAGGCGCTCTGCGACTACCGGCGGGAGCAGGGCCTGGACGGGCCGCTCTTCCTCGCCCGCGACACCCACGCACTGTCCGCGCCGGCCGCGGTGGACGCGCTGGAGGTGCTCGCCGCCAACGGGGTCACCGTGCTGGTGGACAGCCGGGACGGCTACACCCCCACGCCGGCGCTGTCGCACGCGATCCTCAGCCACAACCGGGGGCGGACCAGCGGGCTCGCCGACGGCATCGTGATCACCCCGTCGCACAACCCGCCCGACGACGGCGGGTTCAAGTACAACCCCACCAACGGCGGGCCGGCCGACACCGACGTCACCCGGTGGATCCAGGACCGGGCCAACGCGATCCTGGCCGCCGGGCTCAAGGAGGTCCGCCGGATCACCCACGCGCGGGCCCGGGCCGCGGACACCACCGGGGAGTACGACTTCCTCGCCCACTACGTCGACGACCTGCCCTCGGCGATCGACATCGACGCCATCCGCGACGCCGGGGTCCGGATCGGCGCGGACCCGCTGGGCGGGGCGAGCGTGGCGTACTGGGGTGAGATCGCCGAGCGGCACCGCCTGGACCTGACCGTGGTCAACCCGACGGTCGACCCGACCTGGCGGTTCATGACCCTGGACGGCGACGGCAAGATCCGGATGGACTGCTCCTCGCCGAACGCGATGGCCTCGCTGATCAGCGCTCGGGCCAACTACCAGATCTCCACCGGCAACGACGCGGACGCCGACCGGCACGGCATCGTCACCCCGGACGCCGGCCTGATGAACCCCAACCACTTCCTGGCGGTGGCGATCGGTCACCTGTTCCGCACCCGTACCGAGTGGGGGCCGGCCGCCGCGGTCGGCAAGACCCTGGTCTCCTCGTCGATGATCGACCGGGTCGCCGCCGACCTGGGCCGGCCGCTGTTGGAGGTGCCGGTGGGCTTCAAGTGGTTCGTGCCCGGCCTGCTGGACGGCGCGGTCGGCTTCGGCGGTGAGGAGAGCGCCGGGGCGTCGTTCCTGCGCCGCGACGGTTCCACCTGGACCACCGACAAGGACGGCCTGCTGCTCTGCCTGCTCGCCGCCGAGATCCTGGCCACCACCGGGCGCAGCCCGAGCGAGCACTGGGCGGAGCTGGCCGAGCGCTTTGGCGCGCCCGCGTACGCCCGGATCGACGCCCCGGCCACCAGGGAGCAGAAGGCCGTGCTCGGCAAGCTCTCCCCGGAGCAGGTCACCGCCACCGAGCTTGCCGGTGAGCCGATCACCGCGACGCTGACCACCGCCCCCGGTAACGGCGCACCGATCGGTGGCCTCAAGGTCAGCACCGAGTCCGGCTGGTTCGCCGCGAGGCCCTCCGGCACCGAGAACGTCTACAAGATCTACGCCGAGTCCTTCCGGGGCCCGACCACCTCAAGCAGATCCAGGAAGAAGCCAAAACCCTGGTAGACCAAGCCCTGACCCAGGCCTAACCCCACCCCCACCCCACCCCTGGG
>NZ_JAEVHL010000238.1 GCF_016803395.1 Micromonospora tarensis
CGAGGGGGTGGCCGAGGGTGACCCGGCGCTGCGGCCGGGCCGGCGGATCGACCTCGGCGGGGTGCCCGACCCGGTCTCCGGCGCGTACGTGCTGACCGAGGTGGTGCACACGGTGGACGGCAACGGGCACCTGACCCACTTCTCCACGGTGCCGCCGCGCACCGCCGCCCCGCCGACCGGCGGCGTGGTGGTCACCCTCGGCACCGTCACCGACGTCGCCGACCCGGACGGGCTGGGCCGGGTGCGGCTGACCCTGCCGGCGTACGGGGACCTGGACGCCGGTTGGCTCGCCGTGCTCTGCCCCGGCGCGGGGCGGGGCAAGGGTCTGGTGGCGCTCCCCGACCCGGACGACACCGTGCTGGTGGTGCTGCCCGGTGGCGAGCCGGCCGCGGGCATCGTGCTCGGTTCGCTGTTCGGGGCCGTCGAGCCGTACGACGCGGGCATCGACGACGGGAAGGCCCGCCGCTGGACGATGCGCACCGCCGGCGGCAGTCCATAGTCGTCGACGACGTCCGGCGCAGCCTGCGGCTGGCCACCGAGGGTGGCAGTTTCCTGGAGCTGACCCCCGACCTGGCCACCCTGCACGCGGCGTCGGACCTGGTGCTCTCCGCGCCCGGCCGGGCCATGGTGGTGCGCGCCCGCAGCGTGGACTTCCTGCACGCCGAGTCGACCGAAGACCCGAACACCGCGGCGGAGCAGGCCCGTTAGCTCGCCCGCGCCCACCACCAAGGAGGCGGCTGATGCGCTGGATCCACCGTGACTCCGTGATCACCTGCGATCACGACGGCCGGGTCGAGAACCGACCCGCGCAGCAGTGGGTGACCGTCACCGGCGTGCCGGTGCTCGTCGACGACGACCCGGAGGGCCGCAGGATCGTCGCCTGTCCGAACTACGGCCCGACCATCAAGCCGTGCACCAAGACCCTGACCGTCCGGGTCGGCTACAGCGACTGGGTCCGGGTCGACGGGCACCGGGTGGTGCTGTCGCATCTGGAGGGGTTCACCAACGGCACACCGCCGGGCCTGGTCAAGCACCTGGTGCGCGACCCCGGGCAGGGGTTCCTGGGGGCGGACCGATGAGGGCGTTCCGCTTCGTCGGCGCCGGCTTCGACGCCGGTCGTACCGGCGGGTTGGCGCTCACCGCGGCCGGCGGCCTGGCCATGACCGAGGGCGACGAGAGCGTACGCCAGGCGCTGTTCCTGCTCCTGTCGACCACGCCGGGCGAGCGGCTGATGCGACCCGGGTACGGCTCCCGACTGCACCGGCTGGTCTTCGCGCCCAACGACGACACCACCGCCGGCCTGGCCATCCACTACGTCCGGCAGGCCATCGCCCGCTGGGAGCCCCGGGTCGAGGTGATCGACGTGGACGCCGGGCCGGACCCGGACGACGCGTGGCGGCTGGTGATCCGGCTGGACTACCGGGTGCGGGCCAGCCTGACCCCCGGGCAGCTGGTCTTCTCCGTCGACCTGCTCCCCGCCGACGAGCCCGCCCAGGAAGGACAGTCATGACCCTGCCCGTGCCGCACCTGGACGACCGCGGCTTTCTCGACCTGGTCACCGAGGCCCGGGACCGGATCCGGCAGTCCTGCCCGGCGTGGACCGACCTGTCGGCGCACGACCCCGGCATCGCGCTGGTGGAGACGTTCGCGCACCTGACCGAGGTGATGATCTACCGGCTGAACCAGTTGCCGGAGAAGGCGTACGTGTCGTTTCTGAACCTGCTCGGGGCCACCCGGCACGCACCCACCGCCGCCTGGGCGGACGTCCGGTTCACCCGCACCGGCACCGACCGGGTCGCGATCCGGATCCCGGCCGGGCTGCGGGTCGCGGCGGCCCGGGGGGCGGACCCCCGGCCGGTCGTCTTCGTCACCACCGAGCCGGCGTCGCTGCCGGCCGGCGAGACGTCGGTGACGGTACGCATGCACCACTGCGAACCGGTCGAGGCGGAGCTGCTCGGCGTCGGCACCGGCCAGCCGGGGCAGGTGCTGCGGGCGGCCCACGCGCCGCTGGCGCACACCGCCGAGGCGCTGGACCTGCTGCTCGGGGTGGAGGTGCCGGCCGGCACCGTCGAGCTGGGCGCGGCGGCCCGCGAGCACGACGGCCGCACGTTCGAGATCTGGCAGCCGGTGGAGAGCTTCGCCGGGCTCGGCCCGCAGGCCAAGGCGTACCTGGTCGACCGCTGCTCGGGCACCGTCACCTTCGCCCCGGCCCTGGACCTGCGACCGCCCGCCGGGGCGGCCCGGGACGGCGAGCCCGCGCCGGTGACGGTGGCGGCCGTGCCGCCACCCGGGCGGCAGATCCGGCTCTGGTACCGATCCGGCGGCGGGCCCACCGGCAACGTGGCGGCGGGCGCCCTGACCAGCCTGCGCGACCCGCTGTCCGGGGTCCGCGTCGACAACCCCGCCCCGGCGGCCGGCGGTCGGGGGATGGAGGCGCTGGAGTCGGTGCTGCTGCGCGGCCCGTACGAGTTCTTCGCCCAGCAGCGGGCGGTCACCGCCCGCGACTTCGAGGTCCTCGCGACCAGCTCCGGGGCGGTGGCGCGGGCCCGCGCGTTCACCCGTGCGGCGGTGTACAGCTTCGCCCGTCCGGGCGAGGTCGAGGTGGTGCTGGTGCCGTACGTGCCGGAGTCGGCCCGTCCGGGCGGTCGGCTGCCGGTGGCGGTGCTGCGCGAGCACGAGGTGCCCGAGGCGAGGCGGCGGGTCGAGGCGGACCTGGAGGAGCGCCGGATGGTCGGCATCCGGTCGCGGGCCACCTGGGCCCGGTTCAAGGCGGTGTCGGTACGGGCCCGGGTGGTGGTCCGGCGCGAGGAGGACGTGGACGCGGTCCGGCGTCGGATCCACGACCGGCTGCACCAGACGCTGAGCCCGCTGCCCACCGCGCTCAACCCGACCGGCTGGCCGTTCGGCGAGCCGCTGCGGGCGTCCAACGTGTACCGGCTGTTGGAGCACGCCGAGCCGGGGGTGCGCTACGTCGAGTCGGTGCGGTTCGTGGTCGACGAGGCCCCCGACGCCGACGTCCGGGCGCTCGCCGTCGACCAGTACCAGCCGCGCACCTGGTACGCCGGGCGCGGCCCGGTGGTGTTCCGGTCCAGCAACGGCGGCGCGGGTTGGGAGCCGGCCGGCCGCTTCGATGACGAGACGGTGCTGCGGGTGGCGCCCGCGCCCGCGTCGGTGCGGCCCGGCATCGTGGCGCGTCCCGGCTCGGTGGCCGTGGTCACGCTGCGCGCCTCGGGGGGTTCCCGGGTGCACCTGAGCACCGACCTGGGCGAGACGTGGTCCCTGCTCACCGACCTGGATTCGCGGATCTCCGACGTGGCCTGGCTGGACCGCGACGGCGCGGGCGCGTTGCTGGTGGCCACCGACACCGGCCTGTACGAGGTGTCGCTGCTGGCCGGGGCGGTGCCGTTGCAGATCCTGGTCGACCCGTCCGACGCCGACCGGGGCTTCTACGCGGTACGCGCGTTCGTCAACGAGCGTGGCGCGCCGGGCGTGGCGGTGGCCGCGCAGGCCGGCTTCGGGGTGTACCTGTCGACCGCCGGTGGCCGACCCGGCAGTTTCACCCACATCGGTCTCGCCAACGTCGACAACCGGGTCCTCGCCGTGCAGTACGACGGCCCGGCCACCCTGCTGTGGAGCGGCGCCGGCGAACCGGACCCGAAGAAGCCCGGCCAGGGCTGCCACCGCACCCGACTGTTCGAGTCCGACGTGAAGTGGCAGTCGGTGCAGGCCGGGTGGATCGGCGGCACCTGCCGGGGGCTGGCGTTCTCCGGCCAGCAGGCGCTGGCGGCCACCCAGAGCGGCGGGGTGCTGCGGCTGGACACCCTGGCCGCCCAGCCGCAGTGGCAACCGGTCTCGGTCAACTGCGGGTTGCCGCTGCGGGACCGGACCCGGTTCGTGCCTGTCGACGCCATCGCGGTCAGCGCCCCGGCGGCCGGGAGCGGGGGCGCGACCGGCTCCGGCGCGGTGCAGCGGCTGATCCTGGCCGGCGGCGAGCGCGGTGTGCACCGCAGCGCCGACGCCGTGGACTGGACGCCCAGCGCCAACCAGGCCACCGCCGACGTGGTGACCGTCCCGGACACCTGGCTGCTCTGCTCCGGCGAGCACGACATCGAGGTGGTGCGCCAGGATGCGGCGTTCGGCGATTGAACGGCTGCTGCCCGCCGCCTACCAGCGGGCCTGCGTCCCGGGCAGCGTGCTCTGGGCGCTACTGGACGTGATGGAGGGGCTGCACGCCCCCGACGAGGCGGTTCTCGCCGAGGTGGACGCCCTGTTCGACCCGTACCGGGCACCGGACGGGTTGGTGGTGCGGCTGACCGGCTGGGTGGCGATGGACCACGTGGTGGCCTCGCCCCGGCCGGACGCCCCACTGCCACTGCCGGTGGGTCGGCTGCGCGACCTGGTCGCCAACGCCGCGCTGCTGGCCCGTTGGCGCGGCACCCCGTACGGGATGCGAAGAGCACTCGAACTGGCCACCGGGTTGACCGGCTTCGCGATCGACGAGCCGGCCGAGCAGCCCTTTCACGTCGTGGTGCGGGTGCCGGTCGCCGCCGCCGACCAGCTCGCCGTGATCACCCGCATCGTCGAGGCGGAGAAACCCGCCTCGACCACCGTCGAGATCGTCCTGGAAGAGGAGTCGTCATGACCACCGAGTGGGCGGTCGTCGCCGCCGCCGAGCAGTTCACAGTCGACCCGCGCAACAGCGGCGAGTTGACCTTCACCGTCTCCAACCCGGGCAACGCGCCGGACACCGTGGTGTTCGACGTCGCGCCGGGCGACGGCTCCCAGCGGGCGTGGTTCACCGTCGCCGAGCCCCAGCGGGTGGTTCCCGGCCAGGGCTCGGTGTCGTTCCTGGTCAAGCTCACCGTGCCGGCGGGCACGGCGGCCCGGCGCTACGACATGACCGGGTTCGCGTACTCGGCGAACACCGCGCCGGAGGAGAGCTCCCGCTCCAGCGGCCGGGTCACCTACGAGGTGCGGGCGGTCGCGCGCCGCGGCGTACCCCGTGGCCCTGGATCGCCGCCGCGGCGGCGTTGGTGCTGGTGGTGGTGGCCGTGGGGGTCGTCCTGCTGACCCGCGACTCCGGCCCGGCCGAGCCGCGGGTGGTCACCGTCGAGGCGGAGAGCCTGGTCGACGGCGCGACGGTGGAGTCGCCGAAGAAGAGCAAGGCGACGGTGGAGGTCCAGCCGAACTGCTGTGCGGTGACCTGGTCCGGGGACAACCAGCTGTTCTTCCAGGGGTTGGCGATCGGCGACCGGGTCATGATGACGGTGCAGATTCCGGCCGACGGCACCTGGCGCTTCGCCGCGGTGCGCACCACCGCCCCTGACTACGCCAACACCGTTTTCACCATCGACGGCACCCAGGTCGGCGGCACGTTCCTCGGCTTCACCCCCGAGGTGCGCAGGACGGAGTTGCTGGACGTCGGCACGGTCCGGCTGACCAGGGGCGCACACCAGGTCACGCTGCTGGTGGTCGGCAAGACGCAGGGCACCATCGGCTACTTCGCCGGCGTGGACCTGCTCCGGTTCAGCGAGGTCGGGTCACCGGCCGCCGCGCGATGAGTGGGCGACAGAAGGCACTGCTGGGCGTGCTCGCCGTCCTGCTGGTGGCGTTGTTCGTGGTCGCCGTCGGCGTCGGCCGCGGCGACCAGGGTGATCCGGCAGGCCGGCACCGACTGGTGGACCGGTTGGCCGCGCTGGGCGGCGAACGCGCCGCGGTGGACCCGGCCACGGTCAGCGCCGACTGCGTCGAGGAGCCCGGTCGGCTGGTCTTCACCGGCAGTTGCGTGCTGCGGGTGGCCGACCCCGGTGCGCTGCGCACCCTGGCGCTGCGCAGCGCGGCGCGGTTCACCGTCACCGCGCCGGCACCCGGCGACGCCGACCTGACCATCCGGGACGAGGTGGAGCCGGCGTCGGACGGCAGCGGCGCGGTGGCGAAGGTCGCCGTCGACCGGGCCACCGAGGTGCGCCTGACCTGCCCGGGTCTGGGCGGCTGCACGGTCACCGTCGCGCCGTCCTGACCCGACCGACAACTCAGTGGAGGGTGCCGCCGTGGGCGACCTGCGTAAGCCGTTCCTGCTGCTGGCCATGCTGGCCATCGTCCTGGCGATCGGGGTGGAGCTGGGTGCTGGGCTGCTGCTCGGCGGCGCCGACGCCGGTGCGGCGCTGGCGGACAGCGCCGGCGCGCTGGACGTGGAGATCGGCGATGTGTCAGGGGTCAGCGAGCCGTCCGGCCGGGGCACCGGCTACCTGGCGTTGATCGACGCGGTGGCGGTCTGGAGCACCGGGCTGTTCTGCCTGGGTCTACTGCTGCCCGAACGCGTGCAGGGCCGGGTGCAGGGCGTCGCCAGCCTGATCTTCTCGATCGTTCTGATCATCGTCGGGCTGGTCGCGCTGGTGATCGCGTTCGTGGAGTTGTCCATCATGGTGTCGCTGTTCCTGGCCGTCCCGTTCGGCACGCTGGCGTACCTGGCGCTGTGGGGGTTCTTCCCGGTCGGCGAGGCGGCGGTGCTGCTCGGGCTGGTGCTGCTGCTCAAGCTGGTGTGGGCCGGGCTGCTGGTGCTGGCCCAGCCGCGCTTCCTGCAGAACAAGGGCCTCGTCCTGCTGATCCTCACCACCCTGCTCTGCACTGTCGTGCTGGAGTTCCTGCACAACCTGGTGCCGGTGATCCTGGTCAGCATCGTCGACGACGTGGCGGCGCTGGTCTTCGCGATCATCGCGATCATCTGGGGGTTGGTGCTGCTGATCGGCTCCATCCCGGCGATCGTCAAGGCCATCCGAGTCACCGCCGCCCTCCCGACCCGCACCACCACCACCCACCCCTCACCCCGTTGATCATGAAGTTATTGCACTCCGATCGGCGGGTCACGGCAACAACTTCATGATCGACGCGAGCGAGAGCGGGCGACACCGGTGGGCCGCACGCCCACGTCGACGTTTGCGGTATCGGCAGCGCCCGGCTGGATTGTCTGTGACCCTGACGGCGTGGACAGGACGCCGGGGCGCGACGCCGTCGAGCTGCGCGTACACGGCATCTCCGGGGTCACCGCCGAACGGATCCTCGACCACCCGATCGTGGTCCGGGTCGCCGGGGACGCGCACGCCGGCTTCTTCCGGCCGCGGCCGGGCAGCGGCACCGCCGGCGGGGCCACCGACGGAGTCGCTGTCGAGGCGTACCGCTGGGGTTCGTTGACCGCCGGCGCGGCGGTCCGGACGGCCTCGATGTTGCTGCTGCTGCCCTTCATGCTGAGCAACCTGGCGATCTGGCTCCGCCCGCCGGGGCGCGACCGGTGGGGGCTGCTCGGCGCGCTGTGCCGGTTGCTCGCCGGCACCCTCACGGCCACGTTCATGCTGGCGGCGGTGGGCGTCACGGTGGACCTGGTCGGCTGGCAGTGCGTGCCGTACCCCGGGTGCCGGGCCAGCCGCCCCTACCTGGCCTGGCTGCACACCCTCCCCACCGGGCCCCGACTGGCCCTGCTGTCGATCGTTCCGCTGCTGGCGCTGCGGGTCGTCTGGGCCATCGGCACCCGCTCGGCGCGGGCCTTCGAGGGGTTCGGCCCGTCGTCGGCGCCGCGCCGTCCGGCGGCCGGACCGAGAGTCTCACCGACGCCGACTTCTGGCAGGACGAGCAGACCACCGGTTGGCTGCGCCAGCTGCACGTGGTGCTCGGCGTCGGGACGCTGAACGTCGCCCTGCTCGCCGGCATCTCACCGGGTGGGGTGGGCGCGCCCGGTCACGGCGTGCTGTTCGGGATCGCCGTCGGGCTGCTCGTGGTCGAGGTGGTCCTGCTCGCCCTGCCCGTGCCGGACAGCCCGGCGAGGGCCCGACGGCTCCTGCGCCCACTCTGGGCGGTCACCGTGGTGGTGACCGGGTGCTGCCTCGGCACGGCCACGCTCGCGGACCCGGCACCGGTCGGTTTGGGCAAACTGCCCGGATACGAGGGCGCCGCCGCCGGGGTGGTCGCCACCCAGGGCGTCCTGCTGGTCGTGCTCACCGTCGTCACGTACACCCGGCAGCGCGCCGCCCGCGTCGACGAGCGCCCCATCCTGCGCGGGCTCGGCACCCCGATCATGGCGGCGGCGGCGGTGAGCGTCGGCGCCGCCTTCACCGCGACCCTGGTCTACCGCGTCGCGGACGCCCTCGACCACGGCGACATCCCCGATCCGATCCGACCCAACCCGCCGGTCGTCGGCCCGCTGGAACCGCCGGTGGCCTACTGGTGGGCGGCCCTCGCCGGGCTCGCCGCGCTGCTGATCGGCGCGGCGGTGACCTCGGCCACCCTCCTGCTGACCCGCCGACGGCGACGGCGACTGGCGGCGCGGATCACCGAACGGGACTACCCGGACGTGCCGGTGCGGGACGCGCACCGGCTGCGCCTGGTCCGGGAGACCATCGCCCGGTCCCGGATCACCGAGGAGCTGGGTCCGGTGCTGATCGCCTTCCTGCTGATCGCGTCGCTCGGGTTGGCCACCGTCGCCTTCGACGTGATCGGGATCGGTCCCACCCAGCTCGCAGCCCGGCTGGGCGGGCACGGGGGTGCCTTCGCCGTGCTCGCCGCCTACGTCACCGACGCCGGGGTCTGGGTGATCAGCCTGCTGGTGATCTGCCTCCTGATCCTCGGTTTCCGGGCGTACCGGTCGGCGCAGACCCGACGGGTGGTGGCGGTGCTGTGGGACCTCGGCACGTTCTGGCCGCGAACGGTCCACCCGTTCGCGCCGCCCTGCTACGCCGCCCGCGCTGTCCCGGAGCTGGCAAAACGGGTCACCGGGCTCACCGCGCGGGGGCCGGTGGTCATCTCCGGGCACAGCCACGGCTCGGTGCTCGCCGCCGCCACCATCCTGCAACTACCGCCGTCCGTGCTGGCCCGGGTGTCGCTGTTGACCTACGGCTCACCGCTGCGACGCACCTACGCGCGGCTCTACCCGGCGTACCTCGGGCCGGGCACGCTACGCGAGCTGGGCGGGCGGATCGACTGGCGGTGGCGCAACCTGTGGCGCGACACCGACCCGATCGGCGGGCCGATCTTCCCTGCCGGCCCGGACGGCCCACCGCCCGGCGTCGACGTCGACGCTCGACTGCGTGACCCCCGCGGCCTGACCATCGGCGCGGCGGACACCGTGCCCCCGCCGATCGAGGGACACTGGCCGTACCACACCCAGGCCGCCTACCAGCTGGCCGTCCGCGAGCTGACCGACCGCTCCCGCTGACCGGGGCCGCCCAGCACGGTCACCGCACCGCCGCGACCAAAGCCTCGACCCGGTCCCGGTCGAGCGTCCCGTCGGCCACCCACACCCGGTACCGGCCGTGCCGGCTCCCACCGCCGGCACCACCGCCGGCCGGTCGAAGGCGAACGCCACACAGACCCCCGGATACATCCCGGTCCGCACGAACCACCTGTCGTTCCGGCCGAGGCCCGCGAAGACCAGGGTGTACGCCCCGCCGCCCGACCGGACGCCGGTCAGCGCGAGCCACGGCGCGGCGCTGCCGTTGACCGTCTCCTCCCCGGCCGCGTCGGCGGTGAACACCGCCGGTTCGCCGTCGGCGGCGGCCCGCCAGAAGAACCCGCCGTAGCCGGCCCCGCCCGGGCGGCCGTTGGTGGCCGGGCTGCCCAGCCGCACCGCCCGGTCGTCCGGGGCGACGAGGACGGACTCCACGTCGAGCCGCCAGGCGTCCGCCCCGACCACCGACGCGGCGAGCCATCTCCGCTCGGTCAGCAGCACCCCGCCGGCCCGGTCGCGCCACTGGAGGTCGTGTGCGTACCGGCCCGGGGACCGTTCGACCTCACCGGTGTGCGCGATGACGCCGTGGTCGTCACGCCAGGTGTAGCCGGCGTCGCGGACGTAGGTGCGCCCGCCCCAGAGGTTGCTGCCGTCGACGTCCTGCACCGCGAGGGACGCGCCGAGGTGCCACACGTGGTCGGCGGGGAGCGCGTCGGTGACCACCGTTCCGCCGAGGGTGCGTACCGGGTGCAGGTACGGCCGGGGTCCGTGCCGCGGCTCCAGCGCCGGGTCGAGCACGTACTCGGCCACCTCCGTGACCCCGGCCGTCAACCGCACCGGCTCCGCACTCACGGCAGCCCCCGGCGGCCGGCGACGGCGGCCGGAACCGGCCGGCGGGCGGTGACGGCGTGCAGGGCGGCCACTGTGTACCCGGCGAGAATCGGCACCGCGACCGGGGTGACCAGGACGGCGAGCAGCCCGGCCAGCGCGACCACCCCGGT
>NZ_JAEVHL010000239.1 GCF_016803395.1 Micromonospora tarensis
CCTCCGGTCAAGGTGAAAGCGTCGCAACTTCCACCTCGCCGGAGGTCTCTTCATTTCTCAAGCCGCCACGCCGTGTCAACAACGCTCATGATCACTACACCTAGACGTTGCCGTGTCCCGACCAGGAACTCGCTGGTCGGCGGCGACCCTCGGTCAGGTCCGTGGGGGGCGGAGGCACCAGTGAGCGGTATACCTCAGCGTCATATTCATACCTCTGAGGTATACCGCTCAATAGCACACCGGCCTGGTGGCGGGCGCTCCACTCGGTAACCGTTTCCGCCAATCATCGGGAACGTCGATGTTGTGGGCCGACTTGCCTCACCACTAGCCTGTGGTTGCGCGGTCTCGCTGACACGGGGGATGTTGTGACATCGCCGTTGTTGCTTGCCTGTGCGCGCAGGCTGTCCATTCCGGCAGCCCAATTCTGGCGAAGCGGCAAACGGGGATGATTTATGAGGATTGTGAAAACGGGTTGGCGGGCTGCCTTGCCGCTCGTTCTGGTGGCGGCGGGTCTGACCTCGTCGGGGCTGCCGGCACGAGCGGCTGTCGGCGTCCCAGCCGCTGACGGCACATACCGCTTCGTGGCCAAACTGACGATTGGGCAGCCCGGTGCGGCGGGAAGCACCGCCTGCACCGGTGCGCTGGTCGCGCCCCAGTGGGTGGTTACCGCCAAGAGCTGTTTCGGCCCGTCTGGGGTGGCTTCGGGTCCACCGCCACGCCCGACGACGGTTACCGCCGGGCGCGCGAGTCTCAGTTCCTCCACGGGTGCTGTCGTCGCGGTCGACAGGCTGGTGCCACACCCAGGACGAAACGTCGTCCTTGCTCGGCTTGTGAACCCGGTAAACGACGTCACGCCGATCAGACTCGCCGCTGCCGAACCACGCTACGGGCAGGTGCTCCGTGTTGCGGGGTTCGGCCGGACCGCGACCGAGTGGGTACCCGACCGGATGCACACGGCGCAGTTCACGGTGGGACAGTGGGCCGACCAGACGGCGACGGTCTTCGACATCAAGGGCCGCGATCCGGTGAAGGCCAGCATCTGCAAGGGCGATGCGGGTGGGCCGGCCTTCCGTGAGCTCGACACGGGCCCGGAGCTGGTAGCGATCAACGGCACGTCCTGGCAGGCCGGATGCATCGGCGAAACCGAGACCCGCCAGGGTGCTGTCGAGATTCGTGTCGACGACCTAGCTGACTGGGTCCGTGGCAGCATCGTCGACTTCCCGCTCAACGACGGCTCGCTCTACCGGGAGCCGGCGGGCACGATCTCGGTCATCGCTGGAGGAGCACCGATCTGGTTCGACAGCGTTGCCGAGATCAGCTCCACGGGCTACAACCCCGCATGGGCCGACGTTCCGAACGGCACGTTCGGCCTGCTGCCGAGAGTCCCGCGCAACGGCACCCTGGTGTCCGGTCCGCAGCACGGCATCTACGTGGTCGCGGGCGGTGCGAGGATCTGGTTCAACAGTCCGCAGGAGATCGTCGACACCGGTTACGGCGGGGTGCCGCCGACGCTCGTGCCCACCCGTTACCTCGACAATTTTCCCACTGTGCCGCGTGACGGCACCGTGGTGTCCGGCCCGAATCATGGCATCTACGTTTTCGTGGGTGGCGCGATGGTCTGGTTCAACAGTCCGCAGGAGATCGTCGACACCGGTTACGGCGGAGTGACGCCGGCGATGCTGCCCACGCGGTACCTCGACAGCATTGGCGGGGTTCCCCGCGACGGCACGATGGTGAGCAACCCGCAGGGCGACGTCTATCTGATCGTCGGTGGCGCCAAGAAGCACTTCCGCACGTGGGACGAGATCGTCGAGAGCGGATACGTGGACGCGCCACTCACGGTTCTCCCGGCCCGCTACCTCGACGGGTTGCCGAACGCTTCCTCGGACTGACATGAAGGTCGACGGGCTGGATGGGCTCGGTCACAGCCGAACGCATCCAGCCCGTCGCTGTCTGACCAGGTCCGACCGTCAGGCGTCCGCGAGTCGACCGGTGGCGGCCAGCCGCTGGTACCAGTGGGCGCTGTCCTTCCAGGTGCGTACCTGGGTGTCGTAGTCGACCCGGATGATCCCGAAGCGGCGGTCGTAGCCGTAGCCCCACTCGAAGTTGTCGAGCAGCGACCAGACGAAGTAGCCGCGCACGTCCGCGCCCTGCGCGCGGGCGTCGGCCATCGCGCCGATGTGCCGGCGCAGGTAGTCGATTCGCCGGTCGTCGTGGATCCGGCCGTCGGCCGACACCACGTCGTCGAACGCGGCACCGTTCTCGGTGATCATCATCGGCTGGTTCGGGTACTCGCGGTGCAGGCGCAGCAGCAGCTCGGTCAGGGCCGGCGGGTCGATGTTCCACCCCATCGCGGTGTAGGGGCCGGGCTGCGCCAGGAAGTCGACATCGTCCGCGGCGACCCACGGCGTCGAGGTCGACGCGCCGTGCCCGTCGGCGTCGGAGCGGGCCGAGACCCCGTCCCAGGCGCGGACCAGGGTGCTGGAGTAGTAGTTGACCCCGAGCACGTCCAGCGGCACCGCGATCAGCTTCTCATCGCCGTCGCGGACGAACGACCAGTCCGTGACGGCGGCGGTGTCGGCCAGCAGATCAGCCGGGTACGCCCCGTCCAGCATCGGGCCGAGGAACGCCCGGTTGGCCAACGCGTCGATCCGGCGGACCGCGTCCCGGTCCGCCTCGGAGTCGGACGCACCCCGGACGACGTGCAGGTTCAGCGTCACCGACAGCTCGGCGGCCGGGGCCACCTCCCGGACCACCCGGCCGGCCAGGCCGTGCGCGAGGTTGAGGTGGTGCACCGCGGCCAGCGCCGCCGCCGGCTCGGTCCGGCCCGGCGCGTGCACGCCGGAGGCGTAGCCCAGGTACGCCGAGCACCACGGCTCGTTCAGCGTCGTCCAGGTGTGCACCCGGTCGCCCAGCGCGCCGACGATGCCCGCCGCGTACTCCTGGAAGCGCAACGCGGTCTCCCGGACCGCCCACCCGCCGGCGTCCTCCAGCTCCTGCGGCAGGTCCCAGTGGTACATGGTCGCCACCGGGCGGATGCCCCGCTCCAGCAGCCCGTCCACCAGCCGGGAGTAGAAGTCGATGCCCGCCTGGTTGAACCGGCCCGAGCCGCCCGGCTGCACCCGGGGCCAGGCGATGGAGAACCGGTACGCGTCGAGCCCGAGGTCGGCGATGTGCCCGAGGTCGTCGGCCCACCGGTGGTAGTGGTCGGCGGCCACGTCACCGGTGTCGCCGTTGAGCGTCCGGCCGGGCGTGTGGCTGTAGGTGTCCCAGATCGACGGCCCACGCCCGCCCTCGCTGACCGCGCCCTCGATCTGGTAGGCCGCCGTGGCCGATCCCCAGACGAAGTCGTCCGGGAAGTGGTGTTGCGTCATCGTTCCGTCCCCTGGATCTCGCAGATGTAGCCCGTCGAGGTGCCGGCGACCAGTTCGACACTGGCCGTCCCACCCTCGTAGCGCACGTCGAACTCGGCGCCCGGTCCGTTGCCGGGTGACGGTACCCGCACCCGGGTGCGCTGCCCCTCGGTCGGTGCGTACAGCCGCAACCGCACGTCGTCCGCCCACTCGTAGTCCGGACGGTCGGTGCGGGAGCCGAACGGGATGACCGCGCCGGGTCGGGCCAGCACCGGCAGGCTGTCGAAGCCGTGCTTCTCGGTCCGCCACGCCGGGCCGGTGACCTGCGCGCCGCTGACCAGGTGCGTCCAGGTGCCGGCGGGCACGTAGTACGTGACGTCGCCGTCGGCGCTGAACACCGGCGCGACAAGCACGTCCGGGCCGAGCATGTACTGCCGGTCCAGGTACGCCGTGGCCGGGTCGTCCGGGAACTCCACGACCATCGGCCGCATCACCGGCGTACCGTCGCGGTGCGCCTCCTCGGCGGCGGCCGCCAGGTACGGCATCAGGCCGAGCTTGAGGTGGGTGAAGTGGCGCAGCACGTCGACCGCCTCGTCGTCGTACGCCCACGGCACCCGGTAGGAGCCGGACCCGTGCAACCGGGAGTGCGAGGAGAGCAGCCCGAAGGCGACCCACCGTTTGAACACCGTCGGGTCGGGGGTGCCCTCGAACCCGCCGATGTCGTGACTCCAGTAGCCGAAACCGGACGCGGCCAGGGACAACCCGCCGCGCAGCGACTCGGCCATCGCGACGAACGTCGACTCGCAGTCGCCGCCCCAGTGCACCGGGAACTGCTGCCCGCCGGTGGTGGCCGAGCGGGCGAACAGCACCGCCTCGCCCTCGCCGCGTTCGGTCTCCAGCAGCTCGAAGACCGCCTTGTTGTAGAGGTAGGAGTAGTAGTTGTGCATCCGCTGCGGGTCCGAGCCGTCGTGCCAGACCACAGCGGTCGGGATGCGCTCGCCGAAGTCGGTCTTGAAGCAGTCGACGCCCATGTCCAGCAGCGCCTTGAGCTTGCCGGTGAACCAGCGGACCGCGTCCGGGTTGGTGAAGTCGACGAGCGCCATGCCGGCCTGCCACTTGTCCCACTGCCAGACCGAGCCGTCCGGGTTGCGGACCAGGTAGCCGGCCGCGCGGCCCTCCTCGAAGAGGTACGAGCGCTGCGCGATGTACGGGTTGATCCAGACGCAGACCTTCAGGTCACGCTCGTGCAGCCGGCGCAGCATCCCCTCCGGGTCGGGGAAGGTCGCCGGGTCCCAGACGAAGTCGACCCAGTGGAACTGGCGCATCCAGAAGCAGTCGAAGTGGAACACCGACAGCGGCAGCCCGCGCTCGGCCATTCCGTCGACGAACTCCGTCACGGTCTTCTCGTCGTACGAGGTGGTGAACGAGGTGGACAGCCAGAGGCCGTACGACCATGCGGGGATCCGGGCCGGCCGGCCGGTGAGCGCGGTGTATCGGCGCAGCACGTCCTTCGGGGTGGGCCCGTCGATGACGTAGTAGGTCAGCGACGGGCCCTCGACGCTGAACTGGGTCTGCGCGACGACCTCCGAGCCGACCTCGAACGACACGTGCTCCGGGTGGTCCACGAAGACCCCGTAGCCGGTGCTGCTGAGGTAGAACGGCACGTTCTTGTACGCCTGCTCGCTGGCGGTGCCGCCGTCGGCGTTCCAGACGTCGACGGTCTGCCCGTTCTTGACGAACGGGCCGAAGCGCTCGCCCAGCCCGTACACCGTCTCGCCGACACCGATGGCGAGTCGTTCGTGTACGTACCGACGGCCCTCGGCGTCGGTGACGACGCCGATGCTGCGCCCGGTGGACGCGGTCAGCGACCGGTCGCCGTGTCGGAAGTCGACCCGCCACCCGTCGACCAGCGCGACCCGCGCGGTCAGCTCGCCGGTGGTCAGCGTCGCACTGAGCCCGGTGACGTCGACGGTGACCGGGTGCGTCTCGTCGGTGCTCAGCCCGAAGTGCGGCTCTCGGGGCAGCCCGCCGGTGTGGTGGGCGATGGTCACCCCGATGACGCCCGGGGCGGGGGCGAAGAACCGGACGGTGACCAGGGGACGGTTGAGGGTGTCGCCGCGTCCGGTGAGCTGACCGGTCGGTGCGTAGACGGTGAAGCCGCGCTCGTCCGGCTCGACCGACTCCACGACGCCGGGGCGCAGGACGCTGACCCCGGGGCGCAGCTGCCAGTACCCGTCGGTGAACTTCACTTCTCGGCTCCTGCCGTGATGCCGCGCGCCAGGGTGCGCTGGAAGATGAGGAAGAACAGGATGGCCGGCACCAGGCTGATCAGCGCGCCGGCGTTCGTGGTCGGGGCGTCCATCAGCCGGTCGCCCTGCAACGACGCGAGCGCGACCGGAATGGTCTGCGTCTGGTTGTCGATCAGCATGACCAGTGGGATGAGGAACTCGTTCCAGGTCCAGATGAAGAAGAAGATGAGCAGCACGGCGAGGGTGGGCCGCAGGTTGGGGAAGACCACCCGCCACAGCACCGTCCACTTGCCGGCGCCGTCGAGCGCGGCGGCCTCCAGCAGCGAGCGCGGGAACGTGCCCAGCACCGAGGCGAGCAGGTAGGTGCCGAACGCGCTCTGGATCACGGTGAAGATGATGATCACCGAGAGCTGGGTGTTGTAGAGGCCGACCTGCTTCGCCACGTAGTACAGCGGGTAGATCAGCGCCTCCTGCGGCAGCATGTTGGCCAGCAGGAAGAGGCCGACGATCCAGAGCCGGCCCCGGACCCGGCCGATGCCCAGGGCGTACGCGTTGAGCAGCGAGACGACGACGCCGAGTACCGCCACCGAACCGGCGATGAGCGCCGAGTTCCACAGCTTCAGCGGGAAGTTCACGGTGGTCCAGTACGTGCGCAGACCCTTGGTGTAGAACTCCGTCGGCCAGCTCAGCGGGCCACCGGACGAGTAGTCGCCGGGCGACTTGAACGCGTTGAGCAGCATGAACGCGAACGGCACCAGCATGACGAGCGCGCCGAGGGTGACCAGGGCGAGCACCATCCAGCGGCTGACGCCGCGGTGGTGTCGATCGCGCACGGGCCGGGCCGGCGTCACCGGCGCGGTGCTCGGTGTGAGCATGACGGCCATCTCAGAACCCCCGGTCCCGGCGCTCGCTGCTGGCCTGCACCCAGATGAAGACCCCGGCCACCACCACGATGATCAGCGTCAGCACGGTGGAGATCGCCGAGCCGTAGCCGACCTGTAGCTTCTTGAAGAACGTGTAGTAGGCGAAGTAGGACGGCACGTTCGTCGCGTTGTCCGGCCCGCCCCGGGTCAGCGCGAAGATCGGCCCGAACACCTTCAACGCGGCGATGGTGCAGGTCAGCGCCACCACGAAGGTCTCCGGCCGGATCTGCGGAAGGGTGATCGCCCGGAACCGGTGCAGCCAGTTCGCGCCGTCGACCTCGGCCGCCTCGTACAGCTCGGGGTCGACCCGCTGCAACGCCGCCATGAAGACGACCACCGGGTAACCGATCTGCACCCAGATCATCACCGCCATCACGGCCGGCAGGGCGGTGCCCGGGTCGCCGAGCCAGTCGTGACGCAGCGCACCGAGACCAACCGCGTCGAGCAGGCTGTTGAACGCGCCGTCCGGGCGGAGGATCCAACCCCAGACGATGCCGGCCACCACGACCGGCAGCACCTGCGGCAGGTAGAACGCGGCCCGCAGGGCGGCGGCGGTGCGGGGCTTGAACCGGCGGCCGATGACGTCGAAGAGCACCGCGGCCAGCAGCAACCCGAGCACTGTGGGCACCACCACCATCGCGACGAGCATCCAGACGGTGTTGCGGAACGACGCCCAGAACACGTCGTCGTGCAGCAACTGCTGGTAGTTGTCCAGGCCGACCCACCGGGGGTCGCCGATGCCGGACCACTTGGTCAGCGACAGGTAGAGGGTGCCGACCAGCGGCGCACCGATGACCAGCAGGAAGAGCGCCGCTCCGGGGAGCAGGTAGAGCCAGTACGCCGCGTTGCGGCCGCGGCGTCTGCGGCGGGGCGCGGGCGGAGTGGGGGTCGCGGCCGGCGGTGTGGCGGCGACCGTCTCGGAGACTGCCATGGAAGATCCTTCCCGGCGGGACGGGCGGGCGCGCCGGTCGTGCCGGTCGCGCCCGCCGCTCGCCGTGTCACTTGCCGGTGATCTCCTTGACGCCATCGGCGTACGGCTTGGCGATCGTGTCGAGCACCTGGTCGGGCGACTTCGAGCCGTTGATCAGACCCTGGAAGCCGGAGACCAGCACGTCGTAGTAGCCGGGGACCGGCCAGTCCGGGTAGAAGGCGAGCCCGTCGGACTTGCTGACCGTGTTGAAGTCCTCGATCAGCTTCCGGTCCTTCGGGTCGCTGATCTTCGACGCGTCAGCGGCGACCGGAACCCCACCGTTGTTGCCGATCAGGTCCTGGATCTCCGGACGCAGGGTGATGTCGATGAAGTCGTACGCCAGGCTCTTGGCCTTGCTGTTCTCCGGGACCACCCAGAGGTTGCCGGAGGAGCCGGCCTGCAGGGTGTTGCCGGGGAAGAGGAAGGTGTCCCAGTTGGCCTTCATCTCGGTCTTGAACCGGCCGTACCACCAGCTACCCGAGACGATCATCGGCACCTTGCCGCCGATGAAGGCGGTGCCCATGTCCTCGGCCTTGAGGCTGGCCGAGTTCTTCGCGACGTAACCCTTGCGCACCCACTCGGCGAAGGTCTCCGCGCCGTACTTGAGCGGGTCGGCCTTGAAGTCGACCGGGTTCTTGTAGAGCTGGTAGTTGTCGACGAACTGCCGGTCGCCCTTGGAGAGCGCGAGCTGGTAGAAGAGCTGCCCGGCCGGGTACTCGGCGCCGGCCATGCCCAGCGGGGTGACGCCCTTGCCGACGAAGGTGTCCATCGCGGCGGTCAGCTCGGCCATGGTGGTCGGGACCTTGACGCCGTTCTGCTGGAACAGGTCCTTGTTGTAGTAGACAGTGACGTACTCGCCGTAGTTCGGCACACCGAACCACTTGCCGGAGCCCATCACGCCCTTGTCGCTGTACCGGGCCGTGGTCTGCAGGCTGGGGCTGAGCTTGCCGGCCCAGCCGCGCTTGTCCGCCTCGGCGCTGAGGTCGGCGAGCAGACCCTGCGAGGAGAGCAGGCCGGCGGTCGCGTTGCCCTTGTTGTACTCCATGATGTCCGGGCCCTCGGACGAGTTGATGATCATGCCCGCGTTCTGCTGGATCTGCTCGAACGCCTTGCGCTCGAAGCGCACCTCGACGCCCGGGTGCTCGGACTTGAAGATCTCGATCGCCCGGTCCCAGCCGACGCCCATGGCGCTGTTCTCGCTCTCGTAGTGCCAGAGCTTGAGGGTCTTGGCGTCGCTGTCGTCCCCGCTGTCCCCACCGCCGCAGGCGGCCACTGTGGTTGTCGCCGTCGCGGCCAGGGCGATCGCGGCGACAAGCCGGTGGAATCGCTGCATTAGCATCCTCCTCGTTGAGTATCTAGCCGGTACTTCACGGGGCCCGTCGTCGCGTTGCAGCGCGGCGACGGGCCAATTACTGATCAGCCCCCATCGGCTGGCGGCTTCGGGGCGCGGCAGTCGACCCCCGGACCTCCAACGCGCACGGCAACAGCTGCTGGTGGCGGTCGACGGCTGAGCCGTCCAGGTGGCGCACCAGCGCCTCGATCGCGATCCGACCCAACGCCGAACCGGGTGACGTCATCGCGGTCAGCGCCGGGGTGGCCAGCTCGGCCACCTGCGGCGAGGTGACCATCGAGACGACGGAGACGTCGTCCGGCACCGACAAGCCCCGGCCGGTGAGTTCGCCGAGGATGCCGAAGATCGCGGTCTCGTTCATGGCCAGCACCGCGGTCAGCTCCGGGGTCCGCGCGAACGCGGCCGCCAGGGCGGCGCGCCCACCGGCGGCGCTGTCCTCGGCCGCGATCATCACCGGCTCCAGGCCGTGCCCGGTCATGGCCGCGGTGAAGGCGTCCCGGGTACGCAGCGCGGGGCCGTAGCCGCTGGCCAGCGTGGCGGCCGAGTGGTTGACGTAGACGATCCGGCGGTGCCCGAGGCCGACCAGGTGCGCGACGGCCTCCCGCACGGTCTGGTCGAAGTCGATGTCGACGTAGGAGAGCGTGCTGGTGTCGCCGGTACGGCCGATCAGCACCAGCGGCACCCCCGCCTCCTGGAGCACGGTGACCCGCTCGTCGGCCAGTTGGACCTCCATCAGCACGACCCCGTCGAGCATCCGCTGGCTGGCCAGCCGACGCAGGTCGTCGAGGTTGCCCCCGCCGACCGGGGAGAGCACCAGGTGGTAACCGGCGGCGCTGGCCGCGGCGGCGGCACCGGTGACGAAGGCGGTTTCGGTGGCGCCGAGTCCGCGTTCGTCCATCGGCATCAGCAGCCCGAGGATGCGGCTGCGTCGGCTGGCCAGGCCACGCGCCATCGCGTTGGGCTGGTAGTCCAGCTCGGCCATCGCGGCCAACACCCGGTTCCGGGTGGCCTGCGAGATCGGCCGGGTGCCGGTGAGCACGTACGAGACGGTGCTGACCGAGACCTGCGCGAGGCGGGCGACGTCGTGCATGGTGGCCACCGCACACCTCCTCCGGCCAGGGTTGGAATCGCTCCCAACACGTCGTCGAAGCGTTTCGACGAAGCGGTTCGACAGGACGCTAGGCCACCTGTTACGGCGACGTCAATAGCCGATGTCGAAAAGAATTCAACGGCGGCCGGGCACCCCGCACCCGCCCCTGCTGGCCCCCGCGTGCCGT
>NZ_JAEVHL010000240.1 GCF_016803395.1 Micromonospora tarensis
ACCCGGGCCGCTCTCGTTCGAGTCCACCGGGCTGCTCGTGTTGACCTTCGTACCGCTGGTCGTGCCGGTGACGTTCACCGAGAACGTGCAACTCCCACCAGCCGGCAGCGTCGCACCGGCCAGGCTGATGCTGCCACCACCGGCCGTCGCGGCGATCGTGCCACCACCGCACGAGCCAGTCAGACCATTCGGAGTGGCCACCACCAGCCCGGCGGGTAGCGCATCGCTGAAGGTGACGCCGGTCAACGCCGTACCCACGTTGGGGTTGGTGAGAGTGAAACTCAGCGACGTCGTCCCGTCCGCCGGGATCGTCGCATCCCCGAAAGCCTTCGAGATGGTCGGTGGCGCGATGGATGCGGCACAGAACGGTCGCGTGATCGTGTTGTGGATCAGCGTGACGGCGCCGTTGCGGGCCAACACTCGTCCAGCGACGGTGGCTCCCTCACCCAGCGTCGCCGATTGCAGCGCCAGGATGCTTCCGACGAAGACGGTCCGGGTGTTCAGGGTCGCCGAGCTGCTGACCTGCCAGAACACGTTGCACGCCTGGGCGCCGTTGACCAGGCTGACCCGGCTGTCAACCGCGGTGATCAAATCGGATCCCGCTTGGAAGATGAACACCGAGTTGGGATCGTTCTGCCCGTCCAGCGTGACGGTGCCCGTCAGAGACATGGTGGCGGGTGACGTGTACACCCCTGCGACCAGGGTTTGGCCGCCGAGCTCGCTGACCGTGCTGGTCGTGGGCTCGGCCGCGGCGAAGTTGTATGCCGTGGTCAGATCGGCCTGGGCCTGCATCGCCTCGGTGTCACCGACGTGCGTGTCGCCGTTTACCACGGGAGCACCCGTAACCGACGTGCCCGGCCAGACACCCAGGTCCCCGTTGATGACAGAAGGACCGACGGGGGGCGGAACGTCGGTGACCGCTTGACCGGCCAACACCCCGTAGGTCTCGGCAACCCCCAACGGCACCGGGGCCTGGGCCCAGGCCGGTGTCCCAACGACGCCGACAAGGACCGTCGTAGCGGCGACGGCCCCGGCCATCAACATCGCAGTAGACCGACGGCGCACGCGACACGCGCGAACCAAACGGATCATCGACACGGATTCCCCCACCAATCAAGAGCCCGCCTCCGGGCAAAGTCAGAACGCGAAAGTTGTACTGACGCTTCCCGGCGACGAGCGCCCCAAAAGCCTCGGCCGAAGTGTAACTACGCCAACACCGTTCAAAGTGGCTAAATGTCATAAAAACGGGCAGCTAGGGGAACCCGACGTGTTGACGGACGAGTTGTACTACCAGGCAACTTCTTGTGGATCGGGGTGTACGGGTGACGGGGCCAGATCTTGATGGCGGTGATGTCGACGGTGGCCAGGTACATGAAGCGGCGTCGCCATCTCTCGCCACTCCCCTGCCGTCCGTGGGCCTGTTTGCGGACCAGATGCGGACTGCCCACCTGTCCGGGCGCTGGCGTCAGCCGACGGGATGCTCACGTAGTCGCCCGGAATGCCGATCAGGTGGAAGGGCTGGCGGGTCCACTTCCCGCGGATACCGGCGACGGCGTGCCGGTCCGGCAGCTCGATGAACAACCGCTCGCCTTCTTTCAGCAAGGCGACTCTTGCGGCCGTAGTCCTCGACGTGGGGCGCAACGTGGCCGTTGGGGCCATCGTAGAGCTGTTGGTAGGCGTCAGAGCACTTCTCCTGGTCGCCGAAGGATCCCAGGCTCTTCACGGCATGCAGTTCAACCCCATGCTGAGCCATCGTGCGCAGGAACTTCATCTGCTTCTCAGGCGAGGCACTGCTGCTGCACGTGGTGAGAAGTGCCGCGAGGGACAGGAACAGGGACGCTGCCGAAAAGCGCTTCTCCATGCGCGCGAAGTGCAGCAACCGCCCTTGATGTCCCCGGGGAAGCGCCTGTACGCCTGGCAGGAGTCGAACCTACGGCCCTGGGATTAGAAAAAGGATCAGGGAAGGCTGGCCGGGTGGCTGTGCCCCTGGTCAGCCCGTCCTTCGGTGTCGGGAGTGTCGGCGCTCGCAAGCGGGCTTGGCTGTACGAATGGCTGCACAACCAAGGTGGCCCGACATGATCTGCAACGGTTGCTGTCGACTGCGGCTAGAGGCAGATCCAGCAGTAGATGCGTTCCCCGCTCGTGCGTGCTCTGCGGGCCAGCCCAACGAACTCCCGCAAGCGCGACAGCATGACCTCCGGCTGCATGTCGCTGTAGTGGGACAGCTCCTCGATGTGTGACCACTGGTCGGCTAGGCCCGGCAAGCGGTCATCCGGGATTTCGGCAAGCGCATCTCGGGCGAGTTCGCTCAGTACGACGATCCAGGGTCCTTCGTCCTCAGGGTCCTCACCAGCGCCGTCCGGCCAGATAAGTCGTTCCCCGATCAGGTCGGCGTCCCATGACAGCCTCGTCGTCGGAAGCGCGGAAGTAGTCGTACAGGCCACCCACAGACGCCTCCCGATCGGCTGCGATGCCGCCACTTGCAGGACGACCGGGAGAACATACAACCCGGCCCCCATTGGAGGCGGATCTCCTCGTCGGGCAGTCGTCAGACCTTCCAGCCTCCCCCGGGCGGGGACAAGGTGGAGCGCCCTACTGGACGAACGGCCCCGTCCGGGAAGGCTGGTAGCCCTCGTGGTGCCCAGCGAGGTGACCCGCTGCGGCATCTCTGAGGGCCGGGGTTCGGGGCAGCGCCCCAAGGTCTTCAAGGTCTTGTCATCCCAAGGGTAACCGGCCGGCCCGGCCGATGCCGGCCGGAGGTCGCCAGCAGGCCGGGGCCGGGCCGACGCGGTCCGCTTGCGGGCCGCCTCGATACGGCAGGAGAACGAGTCGGCAATCAACCGCACTGGCCGCTTAATCTTGACCGACGGTCAAGCAGCGCCAGGCCGGCTCCAACTTGACTGATCTTGGTCCCCAAAACGGCGAAAGGGCCGACCCGATCTCCGGATCAGCCCTCTGACCTGCGTCGGGACGGCCGGATTCGAACCGACGACCCCTTGACCCCCAGTCAAGTGCGCTACCAAGCTGCGCCACGTCCCGCCCCCGCGGAGTTCCCCCCGCGACAGCCGGTACAGCTTAGCGCAGGTACCGCACCCCGTCCGCACAGACCCCACCCGCGTCGTGAGGCCACGGAACCACCCTCACACCCCCTAAAGCGTCCTAGGAGGGTGGGGTACAGAAATGCCGGACGGGCGCGAGGCCCATCCGGCATTTCGGCAGAACCGCTCAGCCGTGCGCCTTGCCTCGGCCGCCGGGGCCGAGTTTCTTTCGCGGGCGGACCGAGATTTCGATCGGGCTGCCCTCGTACCCGAACTCCTCGCGGAGCTTGCGCTCGACGAAGCGCTGGTACCCGGCGTCCAGCGGCCCGGTGGTGAAGAGCACGAAGCGGGGCGGTGCCACGCCGGCCTGCGTGGCGAACAGGATCCGTGGCGCGCGCCCACCGCGCACCGGGTGCGGGGTGGCCTGCACCAGCGCGGTCAACCACTGGTTGAGCTGCGCCGTCGGCACCCGCTGCTCCCAACTGGCCAGCGCCTTGTTCAGCGCGGGGGCCAGCTTGTCCACCGCGCGGCCGGTCATCGCGGACAGGTTCAGCCGGATCGCCCAGGGGATGCGGCGCAGCTCGCGGTCGATCTCCTTGTCCAGGTAGTACCGACGGTCGGCGTCGACCAGGTCCCACTTGTTGAAGGCGATGACCAGCGCCCGGCCGGCCTCGGTGACCATCGACAGGATTCGCTGGTCCTGTTCGCTGATCGGCTCACTGGAGTCCAGCAACACCACCGCCACCTCGGCGGCCTCGATCGCGCCGGCGGTGCGCAGGCTGGCGTAGTACTCGGTGCCGCTGGCCTTGCCGACCCGCTTGCGCAGACCGGCCGTGTCCACCAACTGCCAGGTCTGGCCGCCGATGTCGACCAGGCTGTCCACCGGGTCCACAGTGGTGCCCGCGACCGAGTCGACGACCGCCCGCTCCTCACCCGAGAACCGGTTGAGCAGGCTGGACTTGCCCACGTTCGGCCGCCCGACCAGGGCCACCCGGCGCGGGCCGCGCGGCCGGTCCTCCACGATGGTGGGCGCCTCCGGCAGCGCCGCGAGGATGGAGTCCAGCAGGTCGCCGGAGCCGCGCCCGTGCAGCGCGGACACCGGGAACGGCTCACCGAGGCCGAGCGACCACAGCGAGGTGGCCTCCATCTCGACGGCGGTGTTGTCGGCCTTGTTCGCCACCAGGATCACCGGCTTGGCGCTGCGCCGCAGCATCTTCACCGCGGCCTCGTCCACGTCGGTCGAGCCGACCATGGCGTCGACCACGAAGAGCACCACGTCGGCGGTGAGCACCGCCGTCTCGGCCTGCGCCGCGATGGCCGCGGCCCGGTCCTTCGCGTCCGGCTCCCAACCACCGGTGTCCACCACGGTGAACGCCCGACCGTTCCACTGCGCGTCGTACGGCACCCGGTCCCGGGTCACGCCCGGGATGTCCTCGACGACCGCCTGCCGACGGCCGATGATCCGGTTGACAAGCGTCGACTTGCCCACGTTGGGGCGGCCGACCACGGCCACCACCGGCTGCGGGCCGGTCGGCTCCTCGACGGCGACGTCAGGCTCCCGCAACTCGACCCAACCACCCATATCACTACTCATGCCGCTCCTCCGCTGCGCTCCGGACCGTCATGAGGCACAACCACGCTGAGCCCGATGATTCGCTCGCTACGCTCGCTCATGCCGCTCCTCCGCTTCGCTCCGGACCGCCACACGCCGCGCCCACGACAAACCTCATGCCACTCCCCGCTCGGTGAGCAGGTCGCGCATCCGCGCCACGACCTCGTCGATGCCCAGCTCGGTGGTGTCCAGCACCACCGCGTCGGGTGCCTGCGCCAGCGGGTTGACCTTGCGGGTCGAGTCGAGGCGGTCCCGCCTCGCCAGGTCGGCGGCGGTGGCCGCCACGTCGGCGGCGTCCTCCGCGCTGCGCCGGGCGGCCCGGGCCGCCTCGGAGGCGGTCAGGAAGACCTTCAGGTCGGCGTCCGGCGCCACGACCGAGCCGATGTCCCGACCCTCGACCACCATCCGACCAGCGTTGGCGATCATCTCGCGTTGGCGGGCGACCAGCAGCTCGCGGACCGCGGGAACCGCGGCGACGGCGGAGACCGACCCGGTCACCTCCGGGCCCCGGATCTCGGCGTCCACGCCGACCCCGTCGATCGTCACGGCGTACCCCTGCGGGTGGGTGCCGATGCGCAGGTTGACCTCGCCGGCGACCTTGGCCACCGACGCGGTGTCGGTGAGATCCACGCCGGATCGCAGCACGGCCCACGTGATCGCCCGGTACATCGCCCCGGTGTCCAGGTAGCGCGCACCGATGCCAGCGGCGAGCCGCCGCGACACGGTGGACTTACCCGAACCGGACGGCCCGTCCACGGCGACCACACATCGCCCGGCCCGTACGTTTTCCTCCACCGTGTCCTCCTCAGCCCGTACCTCGCGGATCGCCCGGTGATTCGGCGCCGCAAGCGGTTTGTCAATCGTCATCAATCATGCCCGGGTCCGGCTCGGACCCGCGCGCGACGCCGCCGGAGGCGACCCGCGCCACCTCCAGCGGCCGCGTCCCGGCCATCGGTGGAGCCTACCGGCAGCCGTACCCGGAACTCGGGGGTCAGTCACCCACCGCGTGGAACAGGGCGGCGACCTCCGCGTTGGTCAACCGCCGGATCCGCCCGGTGCGCAGGTCACCCAACCGGATCGGCCCGATCGCGGTACGCACCAGCCGGGTCACCGGGTGCCCGACCTCGTCCATCAACCGTCGGACGATGTGCTTGCGCCCCTCGTGCAGGCTCAGCTCCACCTGGGCGCTTTTACCCAGGGTGTCCACCACCCGGAACGAGTCGACCTTGACCGGCCCGTCCTCCAGCTCGACGCCGGCCAGCAGCCGCTTGCTGAGGTTGCGCGGGATCGGCCCGACCACCTCGGCCAGGTAGGTCTTCAGCACCTGGTACGAGGGGTGCATGAGCTTGTGCGCGAGGGTGCCGTCGTTGGTGAGCAGCAGCAGGCCCTCGCTGTCGGCGTCGAGCCGCCCGACGTGGTAGACCCGCTGCTCGATCCGGTTGCCGATGAACTCGGCCAGCTCGTTGCGGCCCTTGTCGTCCGCCATGGTGGTGACCACCCCGCGCGGCTTGTTCATCGCCACGTAGACCAGCCGGACGTCGACCTGGAGGCGCTCGCCGTCCACGTGGATCACGGCGGTGGCCGGGTCGACCTTGTCGCCGAGCTTGGCGACGCGCCCGTCCACGGTGACCCGGCGGCGGAAGATCAGGTCCTCGCAGGCGCGCCGGGAACCCACGCCGGCGGCGGCGAGCACCTTCTGCAGGCGCTCCGCCCCCTCGTAGACGGGGGCGTCGGGTTTGGGAGAACGGTTATCGGGTCGCATCAGCAAGCTCTTCTACGTCGTCGGGCAGGAAGGGTGCGAGGGGCGGCAGCTCGTCGACGGTGTTCAGCCCGAGCTTCTCCAGGAACATCGTGGTGGTCCGGTAGAGGAACGCCCCGCTGTCCTGTTCCGTGCCGCACTCCTCGACGAGGCCACGGGTGACCAGCGTACGGATCACCCCGTCGCAGTTCACACCGCGGATGGCGGAGATGCGCGAACGGGTCACCGGCTGTTTGTAGGCGACCACGGCGAGCGTCTCCAACGCGGCCTGGGTCAATCGTACGGACTGCCCGTCCAGCACGAACCGCTCGACGTACGTCGCGTATTCCGGCCGGGTGTAGAGCCGCCACCCGCCGGCGGCCCGACGCAGCTCGAACCCGTGCCCGGCGGTGGTGTAGCCGGCGGCGATCTCGTCGAGCATCGGCCCGACCCGTTCGGCGGGTTGCTCCAGCACCTGGGCCAACACCAGCTCGCTGACCGGCTCGTCGACGACCAGCAGGATCGCCTCCAACGCGCCGCGCAGCTCGGCGTCGGACAGCTCCGGCGCGCTCCGGCGCTGCCGTCGCCCGCCGCCGCCCCGCCGGCTGCCGCTTGGGTACGCCCGCAGCCTCCCCCGGCTCAGCCGCTCCCCGGTCCCGCCCGACTCCCCCGCCTCGCCCGGATCAGGGGCGGCAACCTCCGGCGTGACCGGGTCCGGCCCGGCCACATCCGGGGCTACCGCGTGCAGCTCGCCCCAGCTCGAAGCGGAGTCGGCCGGGACTGTCGCACTCGGCTCGCCCGAACCCGAAGCGGCGTCGGCCGGGACGGCCGCGGCCGGGTCGCCCCAGCGCGGAGCGGAATCGGCCGGGACGGCCGCACTTGGCTCGCCTGCGCCCGAAGCGGAGTCAGCCGGACCCGGCTCGACCGGATTCGGCACAGCGGCGTCTGGAGCGACCTCGGCCGACACACCGGCACTGAGCGCGGTGGCGGACGACTCAGCCGAACCCGGAGCGGTCGCGAGCGGCGCCGGGGTGGATTCGGGCTCCGGTCGGGGCGGTTCCGCCCCGGAGTCCTCGGTGTCCGGTACCGGAGGTTCGGCGGCCGGCTCGTCCGGCGCGGCGGCATCGATCGGCGGGGCGGGCTGGCGGGGCCGATCCCACGGCGGGACCCAGGCGGCGGCCTGGTCGGCCAGCGAGTCCCGGCGTTGCTCGTCACTCATCCCGCTCATCCTCCGTGGTTCCCGTCCCGCCCGGCCCGCCGGTCTCCCCCGCCGGTCGGGCCACCTCCGGCCCGGGCGGCTCCCCAGACGCCGCCGTCTCGGACGAGTCGCCGACCGACACCGGCGTCCCGGACGACTCCCCGAGCCCCACCACCGCCTCGGCCGGCTCCGCAGGGGGCGTCGACGGCCCGGACGGCTCGGCGAGCGCCGCCGGTTCGGTGACCGTTGCCGGCGGCTCGGGGTCGGCCGGGGTGCCGGCGTACTCGTCGACGTGCAGGTCGGTGTCGCCGTCGGCCGGGCCGGTCCAGCGCACCGTCAGCTCCTCCAGGGCCTGCTCCTGTACGAAGGAGACCAGGCCCTCCCGGTAGAGCTCCAGCAGCGCCAGGAACCGGGCCACCACCTCCAGGGTGGCCTCGCAGTCGGCGCAGAGCAGCGAGAAGGTGGCGACGCCGGCCCGACGCAGCCGGGCGGTGAGGATCGCGGCGTGTTCCCGGACGCTGACCCGGACCATGTGCACGTGGGCGATGGAGACCTCCGGCACCGGTTTCGGGGTCATCGCCTTCACCGCGAGCTTCAGCAGCCGCTGGGGGCCGATGCCGAGCACCAGGTCGGGCAGCGCCTCGGCGTAGCGGGGTTCCAGGCTGACCGCGCGCGGGTACCGCCGGCCGCCGACCGCCTCCAGCTCGGCGATGTGCGCCGCCGCCTCCTTGTACGCCTTGTACTGCAACAGTCGGGCGAAGAGCAGGTCCCGGGCCTCCAGCAGGGCGAGGTCCGCCTCGTCCTCGACGTCGGCGGCGGGCAGCAGCCTTGCGGCCTTCAGGTCGAGCAGGGTCGCCGCGATGAGCAGGAACTCGCTGGCCTCGTCCAGGTCCCAGTCGTCGCCCATCGCCCGGATGTAGGCGATGAACTCGTCGGTGACCGTGTGCAGGGCCACCTCGGTGACGTCGAGCTTGTGCTTGCCGATCAGTTGCAGCAGCAGATCGAACGGGCCGGTGAAGTTGGCCAGCCGCACGGTGAACCCGACGGGCTGCGCACCGTCGACCACGGCCGGATCGGCGGTGTCGGGCGGGTCGAGGGGTGGCGCGGTCACCGGACGACCGTAGTCCACGAGGCGGGCACCGGGCGTTCCGGCTACCGCTCCGACTGGGCGGCGATCACCTCGCGGGCCAGCTGACGGTAGTTGCGTGCCCCGGAGGACGCCGGGTCCATCGTCGTGATGGGGGCACCGGCCACGGTGGACTCGGGGAACTTCACCGTCTTGGTGATGACCGTCTGGTAGACCTTGTCGCCGAACGCCTCGACCACCCGTTGCAGAACCTGCCGGCAGTGCGTGGTGCGGCTGTCGTACATGGTGGCGAGGATGCCTTCCAGCTCCAGGTCGAAGTTGAGCCGTTCGCGCACCTTGTCGATGGTGTCCAGCAGCAGCGCCACGCCACGCAGGCTGAAGAACTCGCACTCGAGGGGGATGAGCACACCGTGCGCGACGGTCAGCGCGTTGATCGCCAGCAGGCCGAGCGACGGCTGGCAGTCGATCAGGATGTAGTCGTACTCCTTGCGGACCGTGCGCAGCACCCGGGCCAGGGCCATCTCCCGGGCCACCTCGTTGACGAGCTGGATCTCGGCGGCGGAGAGGTCGATGTTGGCGGGCAGCAGGTGCAGGCCGGCCACGTCGGTCTTGATCAGGACGTCCTCGGCGGTCACGTCGTCCTGCATGAGCAGGTTGTAGACGGACAGGTCGAGGTTGTGCGGGTTGACCCCCAGCCCCACCGAGAGCGCGCCCTGCGGGTCGAAGTCGACGAGCAGCACCTTGCGGCCGTACTCGGCGAGCGCCGCGCCCAGGTTGATGGTGGTGGTGGTCTTGCCGACGCCGCCCTTCTGGTTGGCCATCGCGATGATCCGCGCGGGGCCGTGCCGGTCGGTGGGCATCGGCTCGGGGATCGGCTTGCGCATCGTGTAGGCAGCCGGGTCCGCCGGACCCAGGTCCGCGCCGAGCGTGGCCTGCTGCTCGCGGAGCTCCGACGTCCAGGTCTCGGCACGGTCACCGTTGCCAGCCATGTGCTCGTTGCCCCCTCCCGACGACCCACCCGGCGTCGGAGCCGTCCGACGTCCTTCGCGGCGCCGCTGCGCACCCCGGTCGTGTCGCTCCAGGAGGTCCGCGCCGATGCCGACTGTACGCCACCGACCAGCAGGGGGTTCGGCACCGGCCCGGCGTGTCGGCGCCGAGCGCCACCGGTTCAGCCCTGGGCGCGTGGGTGGGCGGTGGCGTACACCTCGCGCAGCCGTTCGACGGTGACCAGTGTGTAGACCTGGGTGGTGGTCACCGAGGCGTGCCCGAGCAACTCCTGGACCACCCGGACGTCGGCGCCGCCGTCGAGCAAATGGGTGGCGTACGAGTGGCGCAGGGTGTGCGGGGAGACGGCGGCGGGCCCGTCGACGGGCAGCGCGGCCCGCACGGCGGCGCGGCGCAGGATGCCCCAGGCGCCCTGCCGGGACAGTGCCCCGCCGCGG
>NZ_JAEVHL010000241.1 GCF_016803395.1 Micromonospora tarensis
CCCCCGGGCCGGGCGAGCGACCGGCCAACCCGTACCCCGTCCGAGCGCTCCCCCGCGAAGCCGCGCCGCGTCCGATCAGCCCGCAGGTCGTGCTGCCCCCCGCCCCGGCGGCCGTGCCCGTCGGCACGAGCGCCGGGGACCCGCGGTGAGCGGGTTCCCCGGCCGGCCCGACAACCTGACGGACGGCCCGCAGCGTTCCTACCAGGTGCGACCTGACGAGCTGGAAGGTGCGGTGCGGGAGACCCTCTCGCACCAGGTCGCCCTCGCCCGTCCACTGCCCGTCGATCCGGCCGGTCACGCCATCCGCCGCGCGAACCGGATCCGGCGTCGCCGCGCCGCGGCCGGCCTCGCCCTCGCGGCGGTCAGTACCGTGCTGCTCAGTGCCGGCATGGCCCAGTTCGGTGCCGAGACCGGGCGGGACGGCTCACCGATCATGGTGATCGGCGACCCGGACCCGTCCAACCGGCCGAACCCGACAGCCAGCGCCTCCGGCCCGGACCCCTCGCCCCGGGCGTCGACCATTCCGCTGTCGAGCCAGACGCTGGTCAGCGCCGACGGACGGCGGCTGGTGCTGTCCGACGTCGGGCCGGCCGAGCGCGCCCAGCCGCTGCCCGACGGCGACGGTTGGCTGGTGGTCAGCACGCCGAGCACCGCGGGACGCACCCTCTGGGTGGTGCAGAACGACGGCCTGGTGCAGGTGCTGCTGGCCGGCGCCGGTGCGATCGTCCTCGCCCCCGACAGCCGCCAGGTCGCCTGGCGCGACGGCGGCGATCTGCTGGCGGCGGGTGTGATCGGCACCCAACTCATCGGGGCGGCACGAACCCCGGTGCCCGCCGCGGCGGAGCCCGTCCGGTTCGTCGGCGACAGCGTCCTGGTCCGACTCGACCCGTCCGAGGCCGGTCACACCCTCTGGCGACCCGGCACCGGGCAGTTGCCCGAAGCCCTCGACCAGAAGACCGTCAACGTCTACGGGCGGCTGCCCGACGGACGACTGGTCGGTCAGATCGCCACGGCCGACCCGAGCAGGACCTGCCTGGCGGTGCTCGACCCGGCACGTCGGCTGACTCCGGTACGCACCGGCTGTGGCCCGGAGCTGAGCCGGGACGGCATCGGTGGGATCTCCGCCGACGGGCGGTGGCTGCTGGTGAACGACGGGACGGGCAAGGCCGGCCGGTCCCTGCTGGTCGACCTGCAACGGCTCGGACCGGGTGCGCCCGCCGTGCCGGCCGGGCCGCCGATGACCGGGGCGGTCATCTGGAGCAACGAGACCGCCGCCGCCTACCTCGACGGCACCGGCGAGCTGGTCCGGGTCGACGTCGGACGGGTGCGGGCGGGGAAGCCGGCCAGCTCCGACCCGGTGCCCGATGTGCCCGCCGACGACCGCCCGGTCCTGGTGCAGAGCTTCTGACCCACCGAGGCCGTGGTGGCCTCCGCGAAACATTCTCGGTGTTTGCTGGGTAGCGTCGGACGGTGACCTCGCGTACCGGCTCGACCCTCCGGATCGACCTGCACACCCACTCGACGGCCAGTGACGGCACGCTGACCCCGGCCGAGCTGGTCAGCGCGGCCTCCCAGGCCGGGCTGGACGTGCTGGCGATCACCGACCACGACACCACCGCCGGCTGGGCGCCGGCGGTGCGCGCGCTGCCGTCAGGGCTACGCCTGGTACGGGGTGCGGAGCTGTCGTGCCGGTGGTCCGGCGCAGAGCCAGCGGTGCCGCTGCACCTGCTGGCGTACCTGTTCGACCCGGACCACCCGGAGCTGGTGGCCGAGCTGGCCCGGGTGCGGGCGCCCGGGAGGAGCGCGGCGAACGGATGGTCGCCCTGCTCCGCGCCGACGGCGTCGACGTGAGCTGGCCGGAGATCCTGGCCGGCGCGGGCGGTGGCACCGTGGGGCGTCCGCACATCGCACAGGCGCTCATCCGGGCCGGTCTGGTCGGCACCACCCGCGAGGCGTTCGGCCCGGACTGGCTGGGCGAGCGGTACCGGTTGCCCAAGGAGGACATCGACGTGTTTTGCGCGGTCCGGCTGGTCCGAGCGGCCGGAGGCGTGCCGGTGTTCGCCCATCCACGAGCCACCCGACGCGGCCGGGTGGTGCCGGACGAGCTGATCGCCGAGCTGGCCGCCGTCGGGCTCGCCGGGCTCGAAGCCGACCACGAGGACCACAGCCCGGCCGAACGGGAGCACGTTCGGGCGCTCGCCGCCGAACTGGGCCTCTTGGTCACCGGCTCCTCGGACTTCCACGGCACCCACAAGACCGTTCAGCTGGGCGCGTTCGGCACCGGCGTCGAGGCGTACGAACGGATTGTCGCCGCCGGGGTGACCGAGGTCGCTTCGGGGTGATCCGCGTATTTCGCCCACCCGGGCGCGGCTAGGTTGCTCACGTGGATCTGAAGCTGTTCGGCGAGGTTTTCGTGACCCTGCTGGTGATCACCGACCCGCCGGGCATGATGCCGATCTTCCTGGCGCTGACCGGCCCGTTGCCCGCCCGCGACCGCAACCGGGCGGCCTGGCAGGCCGTCGCGCTGGCGTTGGGCGTCATCGTGATCTTCGCGGTGGCGGGACAGACCCTGCTGGACTACCTGCACGTCGACCTGCCCGCGTTGCAGGCCGCCGGTGGGCTGCTGCTCGTCCTCGTCGCCCTGGAGCTGCTCACCGGTAAGACCGACGGCCCCAGCTCGGAGGCCACCTCGAACATCGCGCTGGTGCCACTGGGCACCCCGCTGCTGGCCGGCCCGGGTGCCATCGTGGCGACCATGCTCTTCGTCCAGCAGGCCGACGGCCTGGGCGACTACACCGCCATCGCCGTGGCGATCCTCGCCGTGATGGTCGCCGTCTGGATCGTCCTGCGCTTCTCCGGCGGCATCGTGAAGATTCTCCGCCCGGGCGGGATCGAGGTGCTGACCAGGATCGCCGGCCTGCTGCTGGCCGCGATCGCCGTGCAGCTCATCGCCGACGCGGTGTTCGCCTTCGTCACGCACTACGTGAACATGACCTGACCGGCCCACCCGCGCTGTCGGAGGTGGATGGCAGGATCGCAGGCGTGCGACGATCCTCATCAGCGGGACGGCCGGCCGCCGGCGGCCGGGCCCCGCGGCAGCGCGCCGGCGACGCCGAGCAGCTCGGCTTCGAGGGCATGCCGGAGCGGCTGTTCGTCTGCACCCCGAGCAAGCTCGGCGCCTACACGGACTGCCCGCGCCGCTACCGCTACTCCTACGTCGACCGGCCGGCCCCGCCCAAGGGCCCGCCGTGGGCGCACAACTCGCTCGGCGCCAGCGTGCACACCGCCCTCAAGAACTGGTATGCGTTGCCCGCCGAGCGGCGGCGTCCCGAGGCGTTGGCCACGCTGCTCAAGGGCACCTGGGTCCGCGAGGGCTACCGCGACGACGAGCAGGAGCGGGCCGCCTACCGGCGGGCGCTGGGCTGGCTGGAGGCGTACGTCGAGACGCTGGAGCCCGACTCCGACCCGCTCGGCGTGGAGCGGGTGGTGGCCGTCAAGACCGCCGTGCTGGCGTTCAACGGCCGCGCCGACCGGATCGACTCCCGGCCCGGGCCGGACGGGCCGGAGCTGGTCATCGTCGACTACAAGACCGGTCGCACCGGGCTGGACACGGACGACGCCCGAGGCTCGCAGGCGCTGGCGCTCTACGCGTACGCGGCCGAGCGGGTGTTCCGCCGGCCGTGCCGTCGGGTGGAGCTGCACCACCTGCCGACCGGCACGGTCGCCGGCCACGACCACACCGTGGAGTCGCTGGCCCGGCAACTGACCCGGGCCGAGGAGACGGCCCGCGACATCATGGCCGCCGAACGAGCGGTCGCGGGCGGCGCCGACGCGGATGAGGCCTTCCCGGTGACACCCAGCCCTCGCTGTGGTTGGTGCGACTTCCGGCGGCACTGCCCGGCGGGCGCGCAGGCGCCGGGCAAGGAGCCGTGGGCGGCGATGGACCGGCCGGCCGACGGTTGATGCGTCTGGGGGCAGGTCAGCCGGCCAGCGACAGGCCGGCGTGGCGCGCGGCCCGCTCCTTGGCGGCCTGTAGCAACGGCCCCTCCAGATAGCGACGGGGCACGGCGGTGAGCGCGAGCCGCAGCGCGCGCACGGTCAGGTCCGCCGACAGCGCGGTGGTCGGTAGGCCGAGACCGCCGTACATCCGGCGTGCCCAGGGCGGCAACAGCGCGAACGCGGTGCCGGCGATGCCCAGGTACGCCCAGCGCGGCGGGCCGAGGGTGAGCCCCAGCCGGACCGGCAGGCTGAGTTTCCACGGCAGCGGCGGGGCGGTGAGGAAGAGTGCCGTCTCGGCCGCCTCCCGGGTCATCCGCAACTGTGGCCGTACGTCGCGGTAGTACTCCGCGACCTCGGCGGCGGTGCCCGGGACCGTGGCCGGGTCCAGGCCGACCAGGGCGGCGGAGCGGCGCTGCTCGCTGTAGTAGCCGTCCACCTCGTCGTCGCTGAGCGGCAGCCCGGCCCGCCGGGCGGTGTCCAGGAACGACTCGACCTCGGTGACGTGCACCCAGCGCAACAGGTCCGGCTCGTCGACCCGGAACTCCCGGCCGGTGAGCGGGTCGGTGGCCCGCAGCCGGGCGTGCAGGCGGCGCAGCCGGGCCCCGGCCGCCTCCGCCTCGGCGGAGGTCCCGTAGACGGTGGTCGCCACGTAGGTAGCGGTGCGGACCAGCCGGCCCCAGGCATCGGTGCGGTAGTTGCTGTTCTGCGCGACCCCGGCCATGGCCAGCGGGTGCAACGCCTGCAGATAGAGCGAACGCAGGCCGGCGACGATCAGGATCGGCTCCTCGTGCACCTTCCACGTGACCGAACCTGGACCGAAAAGGCCGAGGTCATCGGAGTCCACCGCCCAAGAGTGCCACGGCCCGGCCGACCCCGCCGGTCACCGGCCGCCGCGGGTGCCGCTCAGACGTCGGCGGAGCGGCGCACCCGGCAGGCCGGGCAGAGACCCCAGAAGGTCACCTCCGCCTCGTCCACCTCGAACCCCTGGGTGACATTCGGCTCCAGGCACGGGGCGCTACCCACCGCGCAGTCGACGTCGGCGATCTCGCCACAGCCTCGGCAGACCACGTGATGGTGGTTGTCGCCCACCCGTGCCTCGTAGCGGGCGGGACCGCCGGCCGGCTCGATCCGACGGGACAGCCCGGCCCGGGACAGCGCACCAAGCACGTCGTAGACCGCCTGGGTGGAGACCGATTCCAGGCGCTCGCGTACCCGCCGGCTGATCTCGTCGACCTCCAGGTGGCCGCCCTCGGCCAGCACGTCGAGCACCGCGAGGCGTGGCCGCGTCACCCGCAGGCCCCTCGATCGCAGCAGCTCCTCCGCACCGGACACTCGCCAATGACAGCACGCCCGAACAGCATCGACAACCGTCACCTGCCTCGGGTGGCCACTGACACAGCCAGGAAGATCGGGGCGTACGGCCGGCGAGGTGAACCCGATCGGGGCGGCGCACGTGTGTCCGGTCGAGAGCCTAAGGCGATCGGCGGACCGTCGGCCGACCACCCCTGACCATGATCCACCTGGAGGGTTCGATGTTCGAGGAGATCCTGGGTCTACCGGTACACGCCCTGGTGGTCCACGCGGTCGTCGTGTTCGTGCCGCTGCTGGCGGTACTGGCCATCGCGTACGTGGGGCTGCCCCGGTGGCGGCACCGGCTGGACTGGGCCCTGGGCCTGCTCGCCCTGGCCGCGCCGGTGACCGCCTACGTCGCCGTCAAGTCGGGTGAGGCGCTCACCGACGCGCTGGTCGCCCGCGGCTTCCAGGGGCCGATCCTCGATCAGATCTTCGAGCACTCCCGGTACGGCGACATCCTGTTCCGGATCGTGGTGCCGCTCGGGATCGTGGCCATCCTGCTGCTCGTGGCGACCAGTGGGCACCCCCGGCTGCCGCGGCTGCCGGCGCTGGTCACCCCGGTGCTGGCGGTGGTCGTCGTGGCGCTGTCCATCGCCGCCCTCAGCTACGTCTACCTGACCGGCCACAGCGGCGCCACCGCCGTCTGGGGCACCACCCTCTGACCGGCCGTCCGGCGAGGGTCAGAAGATCACTCGCGAGCAGAGCAGACAGAGCAGGACCAACAGCACCACGCCGGCCGCCGCGCCGAAGCCGTAGGTGACCCGCTGCGACCGCTGCTCCGCCGCGTCCAGATCGGCCATGTCCTGCGGCGGCAGCTGCCGCGGCGGTGCCGGCTGTAGGTGTACGGGTGGACGCCAACCGGCCGGCGGCGGCACGCTCGGCGGCGGACCGGCGTAGCCGGCCGATGGTCGACCGGTGTCTGCGGTGGGTGGGCCGGCGTATCCGGCCGGAGGCGGCTTCGCCACCGCGTTGTCGTCGCCGGTGCCGGGCCGTCGCCAGTAGTCGTCGTCCGGGGTGCTGCCACCGCTGGGGGTCGTCACGTCGTCCGACGCTACCAACGCGGCTGGCGGCCTGGTCGCTTCTGGCCGGCGTGCCACCGTCGATGACCCGCCCACCTCCGTCGGCTGCGCTAGTCTTGCCGCTCGTGAGCACCGAGGACCCCGGCATGCCGGGCGCGCGCGGCGACGATGACCGCACTGTCGACCTGAGCGAGGACTTCGTGGTGCTGCCCGAGCAGACCTCGGACGACACCGACCGCGGCTGGAACGAGCGGCCTGGCGGCAACGACGACTGGCTGCTGGCCGAACGCCCTCCGCACTGGGACTGACGCCGCCCGTCCTTCGTTGGGGCTGACTCCGCCCGTCCTTCGTTGGGGCTGACGCCGCCCGTCCTTCGTTGGGGCTGACGCCGCCCGTCCCTCGTTGGGGCTGACTCCGCCCGCTCCTCGCTGGGGTTGGCTCCGAGCGCTCGCCGCGCTGGGGTTGGCTCCGAGCGCTCGCTGCGCTGGGTTGTCTCCATGCGCTCGCTGCGCTGGGGATGTCTCCTTGCGTTCGCCGCGCGGGTCGGGTCAGTCAGGCGACGCGGTAGCCCGGTCGGCTGAAATCGTGGTGTGCGGAGGCGAGGCGTCGGGACGTTCCGTCCTGAGGGCCGGGGGAGTCAGACCTGCGGAGGCTGCGGACCTCGTCGACCTATCGGGCCGTGCGGTCTGCGCCTGGCGGCGCTTCCGATGGCACGGCGGCGGGCGGGCAGCCGGCCGGGGTGTGCAGGACGGCGGCGGCCAGGCCGAGCAGCGCGGCGACCAGACCGGCCCGGAGCAGCGTGCGCCCGCCGGGCAGGGTCAGCCGGTGCAGCGGACGCAGCGCCCGCGCGGAATCTGGATCGCCCATCACCCTTGCCGCCTCCTGTCGCCGGGCGTCGCACGACACCCGTTGCCGGCAGATTAGGCAAAGCCGACCCGGCGGGCTGGGCCGGCGGCCGACGCCTGTGGATAACCGGCGGGCCTGTGGACAACGCCCACCTGCCGACGTGACCTGCTAGGGCATCGGGCTTGATCGACTCGAGTTCAAGGAAATCGGGCTGTCCGCCGCACCGGGATACGCCGACTTTCAGGAACGCGAGTGGATTACGGCGGTCCGAGTGGATCAAGGCCCGACCGGTGTGGTCGGGCTTGATCATCGATCAGGAGGCGGAGCTTGCCGCCGCTGTCTTGCTGCCGCTCGACCCGGCCGAGGACGACCCCGACGACGAGGAGCCCGACGACGAGGAGCCCGACGACGAGGAGCCCGACGACGAGGAGCCGGAGGGCGACCCCGAGGAGGACGACGACCCCGAGGAGCCGGACGACGAGGAGGAACCGGACGAAGACGAGGAGTTGTCAGTAGCGGACGACTCGGACTTCGCCGGCTTGTTGGTCGCGCCGCCGGCCGTCGTCTCGGAGCCGGACGCCCGCGAGTCGGTGCGGTAGAAGCCCGAACCCTTGAAGACGATGCCGACCGAGTTGAAGACCTTGCGCAGCCGCCCCTGACACGCCGGGCACTCGGTCAGCGGGTCGTCAGAGAAGGACTGCACCGCCTCGAGTTGCTCACCGCACGTGGTGCAGGCGTACTGGTACGTGGGCACGTTCTCCTCCGGATCTGGGCTCAGCCAGTTGGCACTCGACGTATTCGAGTGCCAATGGTGCGTCATTCGCCCCGGGTTCGTCCAGCGGACGTGTGGGGCGCGACACCATTCGCCGCACCCGGGCCGACGTCAAGCGTACGCACCCCGTCGGCCGGGGTGACGACCGCGCGCACACACCGGTCGTGTGGCTCCGCCGGTAGCGCCTCGACCAGTTCACCGTCGTGCAGCGGCACCACCGTCAGGGTCGCCTCGGGCACCCGGGCGAGTGCGCGGTCGTACGAGCCACCGCCGCGCCCGAGCCGCCGGCCGTGGCGGTCGACCGCGAGAGCCGGTACGACGACCAGGTCCGCCTGCGCCACGGCGGCCACCCCGAGACGGGCACCGGTCGGTTCTCGGATCCCCCGACCCGCGGCGATCAGGGCCGCCGGTCCGGTATACGCCGCCCAGTCCAGGTCCAGGTCGGCGAGGAGCACCGGCAGCAGCAACTCGGCGTCGGGCGGTAACGCCGCGCGCAGCACCTCCGGGAGGTCGGCGCCGCCCGGTTCGGAGCCGACCGGCACGTACGCCGTCATCCGCTGCGGGCGTAGCCGGCGTACCAGGGAGACCAGCTCGGCCTGCACGCGCCCGGCGGCGGCCGCCCTGGTGGGTCCCGGCAGCGAACGGCGGCGAGCGAGCAGCTCGGCGCGGGTGTTCCGCTTGGCCGTCCGGGTCACTTCCGCTTCATCAGAAAATTCCGGCACGCAACACTCCTGACGCAACGCCTCTCTCACGGTTGCTCTGTGTCAGCATCGCAAGCAACGGAGGCGGAACTTCCGGGGGGACGAGTGACGCTACGCGGGCGGTTGACGGCAGCCTTCCTCGTGGTGGTGCTCGGGCCGGTCCTGCTCGGCGCGCTCTTCGTCGCCTCGACTGTCGCGGCGGTCGACCGCAGCCGGTCCACCGAACGTCTCGCGGTGGCGGCGTCCACCGTGCGTACCTCGCTCGACGCGCTCTGCCAGCAGCTGCGCGCGACCGCCGACGCGGTGGCCCTCGCCGCCGAACCGGCCGTCGCCGCCGCTCAGCTGGTCGACCGAGGCCTGGCCGCCGCGGTGCTGATCACCGACGTGGCCGGTCAGGTCAGCTACCTCTCACCCGGCGCGCGCCGACCCCGTGGCGAGACTGCGCCGGCCCGGCCAGCGGCGAGACGAGCACCCCGACCAACGGTCCGGCCAGCCCGGTCGGCGCGCTGGCCGCCCAGGTCGATCTGCGGGACCGGGCCGGCACCCGGCTGGGCACGGTGACCGCAGCGCAACTGGTCGACCCGGCCTTCGTGGCCCGGCTGGCGGCGTGACCGGGGTGGCGGTCACCCTGCTGGACAGCGGGGCCAGCGCCGCGCGGGTCACCCACACGACCGAGTCCCGCGAGGTACGCGACGCGGTGCTGGCCGCCGCCGGCACCCTGCGGGGCGAGCAGGTCACCGAGACCAGGCAGGGCCGGTACGTGCGGCGGATCGGGCCGACCGCCACGGAGCCGCTGCCGCTGGTGCTCTCGGTGCCCGGTGAGCGGCCACCGGGGCTGCACGCCACCCTGGTCGGGGTGGTCGTGCTGGCCGGGGTGCTCGCCGTGCTGACCGCCTGGCGGCTGGCCCGGGCAACCACCCGGCCGCTGGTGGAGTTGGCCGGCGCGGTCGACCGGGTGGCGCAGGGCGACCTGACCGCCCGGGTGCCGGTCCGCGGCCGTGACGAGTTGGGCCGGCTGGCCGCCGCGTTCAACCGGATGACCCGGGAGACCGGGGCGTACGTCGCGGCGTTGACCAGCAACCGGGACCAGCTCCGCGGGCACCTCGCGGTGCTCGGCGACACCCTGGCCAGCACCCACGACCTGCAACGCATCCTGCGGGTGATCCTGCGCAGCGCCATCGGGGCGACCGGCGCGCGGGCCGGCGCGGTGCTGCTGGTGGAGACCGGCGGGGTGCTCGTCGCCCAGTGCACCGAGGGTCTGGACGGACGCTGGCCGGAGGGGGACCCGGGCGGGTCGCACTCGCTCCGGGTGCCGGTGGGGGTCGGCGTGGTCGGCGCCGTCGCCGCCACCGGCGAACCGCAGCGGGGCAGGGCGGAGCCGGCCGAGGCCCCGTCCGGTGAG
>NZ_JAEVHL010000242.1 GCF_016803395.1 Micromonospora tarensis
GTGGCCGCCGAGGCGGGGGGTGCGGGTCGCCGGTCTGGCCGGTCGGCGCCCGGCCCGGATCTGGTCGTCGCGGCTCCGCCCGCCCTCTTCGCGCCGCTGCACGACCGGCTGGCCGCGCTGGACGCCTCCGGCGGCCCTGACCGGGCGACCCGGCGGTGCGAAGGGGTGGTTACGCCGTCACTTGGCGGGTGGCGACGGGCAGGAGCCCTTGGGCGCCGTCGGCGGGCCCGAGTCGCCGAGCGACTGGTTCACCTCGGTCGTGGTGGCGAGCTGCTGGAAGTCGTTGCCCAGCACCACGTCCACGGTGTCGTCGGTGCGCTTCTCGTCGTAGCCGGGCACGGCGTCGTTGAGGAAGTACGCCTGCAGCAGGTGCGCGGAGCCGACGCCCTTCGGACCGAACCGCAGCACCGCCACGCCGTCGACCTGCTTCTTCTCGTTGCCGGTCTTCTTGACCTGGAACTGCCGGTTGCTGAACTCGTCGGCGACGGTGCGGGCGAGGCCGGGCTGGTCGGTGCCGTTGATCACGTTGATCTTGACGTCCTTGCGTTCGCGCAGCGTCAGGTCCGCCAGCGGCCAGCCCTCCGGGCAACCCGCCGCGGTGCCCGCGTTGCCCTGGCTGTCGCGGACCACGGCCACGACGACGAAGACCAGGGCGATGATCGCCAGCAGGCCGACGACGACGAGAGCTCGCACGCGCGCAAAACTCATCAGGGCACTCCCCGAACCTCAGGTGGGTGGTGGCGGCCAGCAGCGCTCGCTCAGGCCGCCGGCCGTCGAATACGCCGCTGAGGTTAACGGTTGTCCGGCCGTCGCGTGGAAACAGCCCGACATGCCGGCGTGCCGACCGTGAACCAGGTACTACTACCCCTATCTTCGTGTCGCCTGAATCACATTGGGAACAACTTCGCGTGCGGGGGCGTACATCTCAGCCGCAAGGGCGGTATACATGCCTCGCCCAAGGGGGGGTAAGGTTCCGCGCTCGCAGGGGAGTCGCCCCAGCGAGCTCGACCCGTTCGGTCCTCGGGTCGGGTGCCCGACACAAGTGGTGGCCGGCCAGCGGAACCGAAACAGCGTCGTCCGGCGTTACAACCGGAAGCGACAACATCGATATGGGAGAGTGAAACCGATGGCCACCGACTACGACGCCCCGCGTCGCGACGAGGTCGACCTCGGCGAGGACAGCCTGGAAGAGCTCAAGGCCCGGCGCGTCGACTCACAGTCGGGCGCGGTGGACGTCGACGAGGCCGAGGTGGCCGAGAGCTTCGAGCTGCCCGGCGCCGACCTGGCCGACGAGGAGCTCACGGTCAAGGTGCTTCCGATGCAGCAGGACGAGTTCCGGTGCGCTCGCTGCTTCCTGGTCCACCACCGTAGCCAGCTGGCAGTCGAGCGTAACGGCGAGCTGATCTGCCGCGAGTGCGTCTGACAGATTGCGACACCGGCGGCGGCCTCCGGAACGGGGCCGCCGCTGCCGGTGTAGGCATGCGGCAGCGGTGGGTACCTGCTTGACTCGTAGCGGGTAGCCACAGCACCGGGAGGTTCGATGAGCGATCGAGGCGGCATCACCGATGGCGAAGCGGACGACCTCGGCGCCACCGTCGCGGCGCTGACCGCGGACGACATCCAGCCGGCCCGACGCCGCCAACTACTGACCCGGATGGTCGGGCAGGCCCGCGCGCGGGGCATCTCCGACCTGTTCAAGCCCCGTGCCGCCGTGCGCTGGATGGTCGACACGGTGGCCGAGATCGCCCCGCACGTACCGGTGCGGGACCTGGACACCCTGCGCCGGCACTTCCCCGGTCTCGACGACGCCGCGCTGGCCGACCGGCTCGTCCGCAACGCGTCCCGGACCACCGCCGCGATCGGCGCGGCCGGTGGGGGCGTCGCCGCCGTCGAGTGGACGGTCGCCCCGACCCTGCTCTCCGCGCCCGTGCTGCTCGCCGCCGAGACCGTGGCCGTGGTGGCGGTGGAGCTGAAACTGGTCGGAGAGCTGCACGAGATCCACGGGGTGGCGCTACCGAGCGCCGGCAGCCAGCGGGCGGTCGCCCTGTTGCACTCCTGGGCCACCCAGCGTGGGGTCAACCCCATGGTTCCCGGCGTAGGCGTGGGAGCGGTGCTCGGCACCGCCGCCCGTAAGGAACTGCGGGAGATGCTGCTGCGGCGTTTCGGTCGTAACCTGACCACCCTCGGGCCGTTCCTGACCGGCGCGGCGGTGGCCAGCTTCCTCAACCGCCGGGCCACCCAGCAGATGGCCGATCAGCTACAGGTCGACCTGCGTCGGCGGGGCATCGCCCGACCCGCGCCACCGACGGCCCTGCCGGGCCCGCCAACCGGCACCTGACCGGCCGACCGGGTCGGGTCAGGCCGACTCGCCCGGCGGGGGACTGGAAACCGCGAGGGCGTCCCGCGCGGCCAACACCGCCTCGGCCAGCTCGACCGGGTGCCGCGTGCTCACCACCCAGAACGGGGTCGGGTCCGCGGGGTCGTCGAGGACCACCTGCACGGCGCCGCCGATCCACGGGCGCTGCACCACGAAGGCCAGCGGGTCCGCGCCGACCCCGAGCACCTCCCGCCGACCGGCGGCGTCCAGCGGCACCACGTCGGCCACGAAACGCACCGGCAGGCGGGCGTCGTCCACCCGCAGCTCGCCGTCGGTGACCCCGACCCGGATCCGACCCAGCCACCACAACCCGGCCGCGGCGAGCGGCAGCAGCACGGCGAAGGGCAGCCAGGCGCGGACGCCCGAGGCGCCCATCCAGATCTCGACGGCCAGCAGCGCCGCGGCCACCAGCCCGGCCAGCCACAGCCACCAGGGCAGATCCAGCCGCTCGGTGTACCCCGAGCGGGTGGCGACCGGCGGGTGATCGGCGGACGGGGAGGACGACATGCTCACTCCTGCGAGGGTACGGCGCACGGCGGCTCGGCGAACCGGCAGGATGGCAGGGTCACCCCGAGAACCGGACGGAAGAGGGGACCCGTGACCGACGTCGTACCCGTGCCCGTGCAGCTGCTCGACCCCGAGCTGCCGCTGCCCACGTACGCCCATCCCGGCGATGCCGGAGCCGACCTGGTCGCGGCCGCGGACGTGGAGCTGCCGCCCGGCGGCCGTGCCCTGGTGCCCACCGGCGTCGCCATCGCGCTGCCGCCGGGGTACGTGGGCCTGGTCCATCCCCGCTCCGGTCTGGCGGCCAGGCTCGGCGTGACGGTGCTCAACGCGCCCGGTACGGTCGACGCCGGCTACCGGGGTGAGATCCTGGTCAACCTGATCAATCATGATCGGGATGTGCCGGCGAAGATCTCTCGCGGCGACCGGATCGCGCAGCTCGTGGTCCAACAGGTCGCACGGGCGCGGTTCGAGCCGGTGGTCGAGCTGCCCGCGTCCCGGCGCGGGACCGGCGGGCACGGGTCGACCGGCGGACACGCCGGGCTGGTGCCGTCGCCGACCGGCCAGGGCCGGGTCGAGCAGCGACCGGACGAGCCGGGCCGCAGGCAGACGGAAGAGATGGCAGGGTGAGTGTGAACAGCGGAGGGCGGGCGCAGTGATCTTCTCCCGAAAGCGGTCCGATGCCGAGCGGCAGACCCGTGACGAGCGGGCCGTCGAGGCTCCGGACCAGGGCGACGCGGCGCCGACGCTGGTGCGCGGCCCGTACGACATCTCCGAGAGCCACGACGACGTGCAGCGACTCGACCTGGGCAGCCTGCACATCCCGGCGATCGCCGAGGTCGAGGTGCGGGTGCAGGCCGACCCGCAGGGCGTGATCCAGCAGGTGGTGCTGGTGCACGGCGACAACGCGCTCCAGTTGGGTGTCTTCGCCGCCCCCCGGTCCGAGGGGATCTGGGACGAGGTGCGCGAGGAGATCCGGCAGTCGCTGCTCCGCGACGGGGCGAGCGCGCAGGAGGTCGCCGGCGAGTACGGCCCGGAGTTGCACGCCCAGGTGCGTACCCCGGACGGTGTGACGAACCTGCGGTTCGTCGGCGTCGACGGGCCGCGCTGGATGGTTCGCGGCGTGTTCCAGGGCCCGGTGGCCACCGATCCGGCGCTGGCCGGGCCGCTCGTCGAGTGCCTGGACGGCCTGGTGGTCGACCGGGGCCAGGAGGCGAGGCCGGTCCGCGAGCCGCTGCCGCTGCGGCTCCCCGCGGAGATCGCCGACCAGGCGGGCGACGCGGCCGGCGAAGCGCGCCAGGTCTGATCCGCGCGCACCGGCCCGCCGGAACCGGCCCCGTCGGCGTACGCTGGCGGCACGGTTCCGGTGCCGTCAGGGCCGGCCGGGGTCGGCGAGCGTGGAGAGGGTGACGCGGAGGTCATGACGACCGACGAGAGCCGGGTGTCGCTGCGGCGCATCCTGCAACGGTTCACCGCCAGTGAGGCCGAGATAGACGCGCAGGAGCTGCGTCGGGAGAGCGCCGAGTGCGGCGGCATCCCGGCCCAACAGTGCTCCCGGGGTCAGCTGGTCTCGGTCGCCGGTCGGCTGCGCACTGTGGTCTACACGCCGCGCACCAACCTGCCCACCCTCGAGGCCGACCTGTACGACGGCAGCGACGTGGTCACCCTGGTCTGGCTGGGTCGACGGCACATCGCCGGGATCGAGCCGGGCCGACACCTGACCGCGCGGGGCCGGGTGGCGGTCCGGGACGACCGCAAGGTGATCTACAACCCGTACTACGAGCTGGACTCGCCCAAGTGACGACACTGCGGACGGAAGGCCGGCGATGACCACGGGACAGCACCGGGCGGCACAGCCGGAGATCGACCCGCCGGACGACGAGCGCCTGCCGACGATCGCCGAGCAGATGGCCGACCAGCTCGGCGGCTGGCGGGGGCTGGTCGAGTCCAGCATCCCGGTCGTGGTCTTCGTCCTCGCCAACATCATCGGCGAGCTGCGGCCAGCGGTGATCGCCTCGGTCAGCGTCGCGGTGCTGATCGCCGGGCTGCGGCTGGCCCAGCGCCGGCCGATCCGGCACGCCGTCAACGGGCTGTTCGGCGTCGGCGTCGGCGCGGCCATCGCCTGGCGCACCGGCGACGAACGCGACTTCTACCTGCCCGGCATCCTCTACGGCATCGGCTACGGCGTCGCGCTGCTGATCTCGGCGGCCATCCGGCAGCCCCTGGTGGGTTGGATCTGGTCGGTGCTGGTCGCCAAGGGTCGCTCGGAATGGCGGGCCGACCCGAAGCTGGTGCGCACCTTCACCCAGCTGACCGTGCTCTGGGGCGTGGTCTGGCTGGCCAAGGTGGGCGTGCAGGCGGGTCTCTACCTGGCCCACCAGGACACCGCGCTGGGCGTGGCCCGGCTGGCGCTGGGCTACCCGCCGTACGCGCTGCTGCTGCTGATCACGGTCTGGACGGTTCGCCGGGTCACCCGGGAGTCGCCGCCGACCCCACTGCCCGGCGCCTGAGCGACGCGGGGTCAGCCGGCGTCGGCTCAGCGTGAGCCGCGGGTCCGTTCGACGCTGTCCGGCCCGAGGATCACCGCGCGGACCCCGTCCTCCACCTCGGCGGTGCAGACGAAGATCAGCTCGTCGCCGGCCTCGATCGGATCGTCCGGGCTGGGCACCAGCACCCGCTTGCCGCGCAGGATCGCCACCAGCGCCGAGTCGCGGGGCAGCGGCACGGCGTGGATCGGCTGACCGACGTACGGCGCGGTCGGCGGCAGGGTGATCTCGACCAGGTTCGCCTCGCCCTGCCGGAAGGTCATCAGGCGGACCAGGTCGCCGACGGTGACCGCCTCCTCGACCAGCGCGGCCATCACCCGCGGCTTGCTCACCGCGACGTCCACGCCCCACTGCTCGGTGAACAACCACTCGTTCTCGGCCCGGTTCACCCGGGCGACCACGCGGGGCACCGCGAACTCGGTCTTGGCCAGCAGCGACAGCACCAGGTTGGTCTTGTCGTCGCCGGTCGCCGCGACCACCACGTCGCACCCGGCGACGTTGGCCTCCTCCAGGCTGGTCAGCTCACACGCGTCGGCCAGCACCCACTCCGCGGCCGGCACCCGGTCCGGGCGCAGCATCTTGGGTTGGCGTTCGATGAGCATCACCTGGTGGCCGTTCTCGATCAGCTCCTGGGCGATCGAGCGGCCCACGTTGCCCGCGCCCGCGATGGCGACCCGCATGGCTCAGTGCCCTCCTTCCGGCGGCGTCGCCGCCACCGACGTGACCGCCGCCACGATGTCATCGCTGACCAGCATGAACACCTGGTCGCCCTCCTGCACCACGGTCGAGCCGGTGGGCAGCGTGCCGATGCCGAAGCGGATCAGATAGGCCACCCGGGCCCCGGACGCCTCCTCCAGCGCCCGCACCGACCGACCGATCCAGTCCTTGTGCACCGGCACCTCGACGATCGACACGGTGCTGGTGGGGTCGCGGAAGATCTCCACGTTGCCCTCCGGCACCAGGTGCCGCAGCATCCGGTCGGCCGTCCAGCGCACCGTCGCCACAGTGGGGATGCCCAGCCGCTCGTAGACCTGCGCCCGGCGCTGGTCGTAGATGCGGGCGGCGACCCGGGACACGCCGAACGTCTCACGGGCCAGCCGGGCGGAGATGATGTTGGAGTTGTCGCCGCTCGACACGGCCGCGAAGGCGTCCGCGCGCTCGATGCCGGCCTGCCGGAGCACCTCGCCGTCGAAGCCGGCCCCGGTGACCGTGATCCCGGCGAAGTCGGGACCGAGCCGGCGGAAGGCGTCGGCGTCCTGGTCGATGACCGCGACCGAGTGCCCTCGGGACTCCAGGCTGTGGGCGAGGGTCGACCCGACCCGGCCACACCCCATGATCACGACGTGCACGCTGTCCCTCCCAAGGTGCGTACCGCTCCCGCTGCCGGTGGCCTTCCGAGTGCGAGCCTGCCACGTCCCGGTGGGGAGCGGGGACCGACCGTACCCCGTCGTGTCGGGCCGCCGTGATCGCCCACCCCCGCGTTCCCGCCATGGTGGTCGTACTCTTGGCGTTCGTGGCCAGTCCCACCTCGCTGCTGAAGCGGCTTCTCCTCGGTCGACCGTTCCGGTCCGACCGGTTGCAGCACACCCTCCTGCCGAAGCGCATCGCGCTGCCCGTTTTCGCCTCCGACGCGCTCTCCAGCGTCGCGTACGCGCCCGACGAGATCCTGCTGACCCTCTCCATCGCCGGCGCCTCGGCGTTCCTGTTCTCCCCGTGGATCGCGTTGGCCGTGGTCGTGGTCATGCTCACGGTGGTGGCCAGCTACCGGCAGAACGTGCACGCCTACCCCTCCGGTGGTGGCGACTACGAGGTGGCCACGGTCAACCTGGGCCCGAAGTTCGGCATCGGGGTGGCCAGCGCGCTGCTTGTCGACTACGTGCTGACGGTGGCGGTGTCGGTCTCCTCCGGGGTGGCCAACCTCGGCTCGGTGGTGCCGTTCGTGGCCACCCACAAGGTCCTGATCGCGGTGATCGCGGTGGTCCTGCTGACCGCCGTCAACCTGCGCGGCCTGCGGGAGTCCGGCACCGCGTTCGCCATTCCCACCTACGGCTTCGTCATCGTGATGGGCGGGATGCTGCTCACCGGGCTGTTCCGGGTCTTCGTCCTCGGTGACGAACTCCGCGCGCCCAGTGCCGACCTGGTCATCCAGGCCGAGCACAGCGTCACCGGTTTCGCACTCGTCTTCCTGCTGCTGCGCACGTTCAGCTCGGGCGCCGCCGCGCTCACCGGCGTCGAGGCGATCTCCAACGGCGTACCGGCGTTCAAGGCCCCGAAGAGCCGCAACGCCGCCACCACGCTGCTGCTGCTCGGCACGATCGCGGTGAGCCTGCTGGTCGGGATCATCTGGCTGGCCCGGCTGACCCACCTCCAGTTCGTCGAGGACCCGGCGCTCCAGATCGTCTCCGGCCCCGACGGGTACGTGCAGAAGACGGTCACCACCCAGCTCGGCGAGACGATCTTCGGCTCCGGGTCGATCCTGCTCTACGTGGTGGCCGGCATGACCGCGCTCATCCTGTTCCTGGCCGCGAACACCGCGTTCAACGGCTTCCCGGTGCTCGGCTCGATCCTCGCCCAGGACCGCTACCTGCCCCGCCAGTTCCACACCCGCGGCGACCGGTTGGCCTTCTCCAACGGCATCACCTTCCTGGCCGTCTTCGCGATCGTGCTGATCGTCGGCTTCCAGGCCGAGGTCACGAAGCTGATCCAGCTCTACATCGTCGGAGTCTTCGTCTCGTTCACCGTCTCCCAGGCCGGCATGATCCGGCACTGGAACCGGCACCTGCGCACCGAGCGGGACCCGGAGGTGCGTCGCCGGATGTACCGGTCCCGGGCGATCAACACGTTCGGCATGGGCCTGACCGGCACGGTGCTGGTGATCGTCCTGATCACCAAGTTCCTGCTCGGCGCCTGGATCGCGATCGCCGCGATGGCGGTGATCTACGTGCTGATGCTGGCCATCCACCGGCACTACGAGCGGATCTCCGTCGAGCTGACCCCGCCGGTCGACACCCGGGCCGTGCTACCCGCCCGCAACCACGCGATCGTCCTGGTCAGCAAGCTGCACCAGCCGACCCTGCGGGCCGTCGCCTACGCCCGCGCCACCCGACCGGACACGCTGACCGCGGTGACCGTCAACGTGGACGAGAAGGACACCCGGGATCTGCAGGCCGACTGGGAGCGGCGGGAGATGGCCATCCCGCTCACCGTGATCGACTCGCCGTACCGGGAGATCACCCGGCCGATCCTCGACTTCGTCGCCTCCACCCGCCGCAAGTCACCCCGGGACGTGGTCACCGTCTTCATTCCGGAGTACGTGGTCGGCCGCTGGTGGGAGAACCTGCTGCACAACCAGAGCGCCCTGCGCCTCAAGGGTCGGCTGCTCTTCGAACCGGGGGTGATGGTGGTCAGCGTGCCGTGGCAGCTCGCCTCGACGGCGAGCAAGAACCTGGACCGGCTGGACGCCGCGCTGTCCCGGACACCCGCGCGCGGGCCCCGCAGCGCGGCTGCGCCGGTGGCCGCCGCGCCGCCCGCCGAGGTTGCCCCGACGGACGGGGAGAGTGGCCCCCGTGACTGAGTCGACCGGGCAGCGCACCGCGCCGTCCCTGCCCCCGTCCCCGGTGCCCGTAGGTGGCCTGGCCGAGGCGGAACGGGTCGAGCTGACCGTCGACGCGGTCGCCCCCGGCGGGCACTGCGTGGCGCGGGTGGACGGGCAGGTGGTCTTCGTCCGGCACGCGCTACCCGGGGAGCGGGTCATCGCCGAGGTGACCGAGGTGCACCGGGGGTTCGTCCGGGCCGACGCGGTGACCGTGCTGGATCCCTCGCCGGACCGGGTCGAGCCGCCCTGCCCGTACGCGAAGCCGGGCGCCTGCGGGGGTTGCGACCTGCAACACGTCGCCCCGGCCGCGCAACTGGCCTGGAAGACCGCAGTGGTGCGCGAACAGCTGGTCCGCCTCGGCGGACTCACCGACGTCGAGCTGGACCGGCTCGGCGTGCGGGTCGAGGCGCTGCCCGGCGGGCTGCTGGGCTGGCGCTCCCGGGTGCGCTACGCGGTAGACGCCGCCGACCGTGCCGGCCTGCTCAAACACCGCTCACACGAGGTGGTGCCGATCGACCGCTGCCGGATCGCCCACCCGGCCATCCAGCAACTGCCGGTGCTCACCTCCACCGGCGCGTCCTGGCCGGCAGCGGAGGCGGTGGAGACCGTCGCCAGCACCGGCGGGGACGTGACCGTCACCGCGGTCCGCGACGGGGTGCCCACCCCGGTCAGCGGCCCGACCGAGGTCCGCGAGGTGGCCGCCGGACGGGACTGGACGCTGCCCGCGTCCGCGTTCTGGCAGGTGCACCCGGCCGCGGCGGACACCCTCGGCACGGCGGTGCTGGAGCTGCTCGACCCGCGGCCGGGCGAGGTCGCCTGGGACCTCTACGGCGGGGCGGGGCTGTTCGCCGCCGGGCTGGCCGCCCGGGTCGGCCCGACCGGTCGGGTGACACTTGTCGAAGCCGCCGCGCAGGGGGTGGCCGCCGCCCGGCAGAACCTCGCCGACCTGCCCACCGTCGAGGTGGTGTCGGCCCGGGTGGAGACCGCGCTGGCCCGCCGACGGATCACCGGCCCGGTGGACGTGGTGGTGCTCG
>NZ_JAEVHL010000243.1 GCF_016803395.1 Micromonospora tarensis
TGCGCGGCCGACGCGCCGCCGACCGGCCGACGGTGTTTGCCAGCCGCCTGCGGGTCGTGGTGCCCCGGCCGGCTGGGCTCGCCCTGGGCGCAGCCGTGCTCGGCCTCCCCGTGCGCCATCCCGGTCTCCTCACGCTCGTCCCACCCTCGGGTGCTCCCCCGACGTGCCCTGTCACCGTACTGGCCGCGACCGACAGGCCGCGCGCAGCGTACCCGGGGTCTGGACCGGGCAGTTCACCACGACGACGCTGAGCGCGGCATCCGGTTACGCAGTTCACAGCTTCTTTCCGCACCGTTCACCCGGTGGCTCGGGTACCCCTTTCGGCGCATGTCGGCGCGCCGGGCTCCTCCCCCGGTCGGAGTCCGGGGGCCGGCGGCTGTGGTGGGATCGGGGGTATGCGACCGCCACCGTGGCTCGGCTCCGGCACCCTCGGCCGCGATTTCGCGCTCGCCGGCGCGTCGCTGGCGGGCGGCCTGGTGCTGTACGCCCTGGGCTGGCAACCACAGGTCCGGCCGGACGCGGACCTGCCGTCGGCGCTGTTCCTGCCGCCGCTGCTGGCGGCCTGCGTCGCCGTCGGTCTGCGCCGGGTGGCACCGCGCGCCAGCCTGACCGTGGGCACCGGGGCGTTGGTGGTCGACACGGTGCTGGGCAGTTCGCTGGGCACGGTCCTGGTCTACACGCAGGTGCTCTACGACGCCTGCGTGTACGGCCCGCCCCGGCTGTGGCGGTGGTTGCTGCGGGTGACAGTGGCGCTGAGCCTGCTCGGGGTCGTCGTCGGCGTGCTGGGGTTCGGCCACTGGCGTGGGGCGGCGATCGGAGTGCTCGTGGTGCTCGCCGGGGTGCTGCCGGTGCTGACCGGCATCAGCGTGCGGCAGTACCGCGACCAGGCGGCCACCGAGCGGGCCCGGGCCGAGCAGACCGCCCGCCTGGTCGAGTTGGACCGTCGGCAGGCGGTCAGCGCCGAACGGGCCCGGATGGCCCGGGAGCTGCACGACGTGGTCGCGAACCACCTCAGTGCGGTGGCCATCCACGCCACCGCCGTGCTCTCCGTGCCCGGGCTGGATCGCGGCCAGGTCACCTCGGCGTTGCGGGTGATCCGGGAGAGCAGCGTGCAGGGCCTGGCCGAGATGCGTCAGATGATCGAGGTACTGCGCGAGCCCGGCGTGGGCGGTGCGCCGGCTGACGGCGGGGCCACCGCGGAGGTGGTCTCGGCGCGGCTCGCGGAGGCGGACGGGCTGGTCGAGCGGATCCGGGCGGCCGGCCTCGCGGTGCGGGTCCGCACCGACGGCACACCGGGCGCGCTGCCGGTGGGGGTCGACCTCGCCGCGTACCGGATCGTGCAGGAGTCGCTGACCAACGCCCTCAAGCACGGCACGGGTGAGGCCGAGCTGACGATCGCGTACCGCCCGGCGGAGGTGGTGCTGACCGTGGAGAATCCGGTGCGCCGGGGCGGGGCCGGCGTGCCGGGCGCCGGGGCGGGGCTGATCGGGATGCGGGAGCGGGCCACGCTGCTGGCCGGCCGGTTCACCGCCGGGCCGCACGACGGTCGCTGGCAGGTCCGGGCCGCCCTACCGACCGGGGAGGCCGGGTGACCGGGCCGCGCGACCACCGAGCGGGACGGACCCGGCACCGGTACGGGTGGTGCTCGCCGACGATCAACCGGCGGTACGCGCCGGGCTGGCTCTGATCCTGGGCGGCTCGCCGGGCGTCGAGGTGGTCGGCGAGGCGGCCGACGGCGACGCCGCGGTGCGGCTGTGTCGGGAGTTGCGCCCGGACGTGGCGGTGCTCGATGTGCGGATGCCCCGCCGGGACGGGATCTCCGCGACCCGGGCGATCGTCACCGACGGGCTCGCCGACGTGTTGGTACTCACCACCTTCGACCTGGACGAGTACGTCTTCGGCGCGTTGCGGGCCGGGGCGGCCGGGTTCCTGCTCAAGGACACCGACGCCGACGGCCTGGTGAGCGCGGTGCGGACGGTGGCCCGGGGGGACGGCTTCATCGCCCCCGCGGTGACCCGCCGACTGATCACCGCCTTCGCGGCCACCGCGCCGGGCGCGTCGGCGGACACCCGGAACGCGCTGGGCACCCTCACCCCGCGCGAGCGCGACGTGCTGGCCTGCCTCGGGTTGGGCCTGTCCAATCAGCAGATCGCCGACCGGCTGGGGCTGGCGGAGAGCACCACCAAGACGCATGTGAGCCGGATCCTCGCGAAGCTGGACCTGCGCAGCCGGGTGCAGGCCGCGATCCTGGCCCAGGAAGTGGGCCTGCCCACTCCCCCGCAGCCCTGAGCCGGGGCCGGCCCGGCTGGCCGGTGCCGGCGTGGATGGCCTGCTCACGACGTGTCAGGCTAGGGCGGTGAGCACGCCGGGGGGTGGAGAGCTGTGGGCCACGCTGCGCCGGATCGAACGATCGGCGGGGGCGTTGGCCACCTCCAGCGTGGCCCGGATGGACGAGACACTGCCGTGGTTCCGGGCACTGCCGGCCGACCAACGCTCCTGGGTGATGCTTGTCGCCCAGGCGGGCGCCCGGTCGCTGGTGCAGTGGCTGCGCGACGGCGGCGGCACGGCGGACAGCACCCAGGAGGTCTCGGACGAGGTCTTCGCCGCCGCACCGCAGGCGCTGGCCCGGTCGATCACCCTTCAGCAGACCGTGGCGTTGATCAAGGTAACCATCGACGTGGTCGAGGAGCAGGTGTCGCACCTGGCCGCCGAGGGCGAGGAGCAGCAGCTGCGCGAGGCGGTGCTGCGCTTCTCCCGGGAGATCGCGTTCTCCGCCGCCCGGGTGTACGCGCGGGCCGCCGAGTCGCGCGGCGCCTGGGACGCCCGGTTGCAGGCCCTCCTGGTCGACGCGCTGTTGCGTGGTGACTCGCCGGACGTACTGGCCAGTCGGGCTGCCGCGCTCGGCTGGACGGACGCGCACCGGTGGCGGTGGCGGTGGGCCGGTCGCCCGGCGGGGAGGTCTCCGCGGTGCTGCACGTGGTCTACCGGCAGGCCCGCCGGATCGGCGTGGAGGTGATCGGCGGGGTGCACGGCGACCGGCTGGTGATCGTGCTGGGTGGCGCAGCGGACCCGATGACCGCTACCGCGAAGCTGCTGAGCGCGTTCGGGGACGGCCCGGTCGTGGTCGGTCCCGCCGTGCCGAGTCTGGACGAGGCAACCGAGTCGGCGCGGGCCGCGTTGTCCGGCTTCCGGGCCGCGCCGGCCTGGCCCAGCGCGCCCCGGCCGGTCCCGGCCGCGGACCTGTTGCCGGAGCGGGCGCTGGCCGGCGACGCGGAGGCCCGTCGGCGGCTGCGACACGACGTGTACGCGACGCTGGTGCGCGCGGGCGGCGAGTTGCTGGCGACGCTGGACGCCTTCCTGGCCGCCGGTGGCACGCTGGAGAGCGCCGCCCGGGCGTTGTTCGTGCACCCGAACACGGTGCGGTACCGGTTGCGCCGGATCGCCGAGGTGACCGGGTTCTCCCCGCTGTCGCCCCGGGACGCGTTCGCGCTCCAGGTCGCGCTGACCGTCGGTCGGTTGGATCCGGTCGCCCCGGTCACCTCACCGGTCCCGACTCAGACAATGACCCCGACCAACCGGAAATCCGGACAAACCGAGGGTGATCGCCGCCGATCTTTGTAGGAAACCTCCAAAGGTTCTAGTGTGGTTTGGTCGAGGGCGGCACCGCGTTACCCGCTCGTATCCGGGAGAGTCATAGGCGTGCTCGCCGTACTTAGTCCCGGCCAGGGTTCTCAGAAACCCGGCTTCCTGACCCCCTGGCTCGACCTGACCGGCACCGAGGCGCGGCTGCGCGGGTGGTCGGCGCTGGCCGGGGTCGACCTGCTGCACCTGGGCACCACCGCCGACGCGGACGAGATCAAGGACACCGCCAGCACCCAGCCGTTGCTGGTCGCCGCGGCGTTGCTCGCGGCCGAACAGCTGCCACTGGACGGTGTCGCGGTCACCGCCGGGCACAGCGTCGGCGAGCTGGGCGCCGCCGCCCTGGCCGGGGTGCTGTCGGCCGACGCCGCCATCACGCTCGCCGGCGTACGCGGCCGGGAGATGGCCGCGGCGTGCGCGCTGGAGCCGACCGGCATGGCCGCGGTGCTCGGCGGCGATCCGGACGAGGTGATCGCCGCGATCGAGGCGAACGGGCTGTACCCGGCCAACCGCAACGGCGCCGGGCAGATCGTCGCCGCGGGCGCGCTGGACGGGCTGGACAAGCTCATCGCCGAGCCGCCGGCCAAGGCCAAGATCATCCGGATTCCGGTGGCCGGCGCGTTCCACACCCCGTACATGGCCCCGGCCGAGACCGCGCTCGCCGCCGTCGCCGCCGGGATCACCCCCGCCGACCCGACCCGGACCCTGCTGTCGAACCTCGACGGCACCGCCGTCGACAACGGCCCGGACCTGGTGCGACGCCTCGTCCGTCAGGTCACCGCGCCGGTGCGCTGGGACCTGTGCATGCGTACGCTGGCCGACCTCGGGGTCACCGGCGTGATCGAGCTGCCACCGGCCGGCACCCTCGCCGGGCTGGTCAAGCGGGAACTCAAGGGCGATGGCGCCCCGGAGATCGTCACCCTGAAAACCCCGGACGACCTGCCGGCCGCACGGGACCTGATCGCCCGCATCGGAGGTCGTTCATGACTGGCAGTCGCATCGTCTCGATGGGGCACTACCAGCCCTCCCGGGTGGTGACCAACGACGACATCGCACAGCTCGTCGACACCAACGACGAGTGGATCCGCGACCGGGTCGGCATCGTCAGCCGGCGGATCGCCGACAGCGAGACGGTGGCCGACATGGCCGCCGCCGCCGCCGGTAAGGCGCTGGCCAACTCGGGCCTCAGCGCCGCCGACATCGACCTGGTCGTGGTCGCCACCTGCTCCTCCATCGACCGCAGCCCCAACGTGGCCTGCCGGGTCGCCGCCAAGCTGGGCATCACCGCGCCGGGTGCGTACGACGTCAACACCGCGTGCTCGGGCTTCGCGTACGCGCTGGGCACGGTGGACCACGCCATCCGGGCCGGGGCGTCGCGCAACGCGATCGTGATCGGCGCGGAGAAGCTCTCCGACTTCACCGACTGGACCGACCGCTCCACCTGCATCATCTTCGCCGACGGTGCCGGTGCCGCGGTGGTCACCGCCACCGCCGACGACGAGCCGGCCGGCATCGGCCCGGTGGTCTGGGGTTCGGTGCCGGACAAGAGCGACGCGGTCCGCATCGAGGGCTGGCGCCCGTACATCCAGCAGGAGGGGCAGGCGGTCTTCCGCTGGGCCACCACCGCGCTGGCGCCGCTCGCGCTGCAGGCCTGCGAGCGGGCCGGGGTCGACCCGTCGGAGCTGGCCGCGTTCGTGCCGCACCAGGCCAACGCGCGAATCATCGACGGCATCGCCAAGCGGCTCAACATCCCCAACGCGATCATCGCGAAGGACATCGTCGAGTCCGGCAACACCTCCGCCGCGAGCGTGCCGCTGGCCCTCTCCAAGCTGGTCGAGCGCCGGGAGGTGCCCTCGGGCGCACCGGTGCTGCTGTTCGGCTTCGGCGGTGGCCTGACCTACGCCGGTCAGGTCGTCCGCTGCCCCTGATGACCCCCTCGGGCGCGTACGCGTCCAGGAGTGGCGGCCGGCGACGCCGTCCGTCGGAGAACCCCGATGAAAGGAACCAACCGCAATGACCCGTGACGAGATCACCACCGGCCTCGCCGAGATCCTCGAAGAGGTTGCCGGGGTGAACCCGGACGACGTGGCCGAGGGGAAGTCCTTCACCGACGACCTCGATGTCGACTCGCTCTCCATGGTGGAGGTCGTGGTGGCCGCCGAGGAGAAGTTCGGCGTCAAGATCCCGGACAACGAGGTGCAGAACCTCAAGACCGTCGGCGACGCTGTCAGCTACATCGCGGCGCAGTCCTGATCATGAGTCGTCCCGACGTCGTCGTCACCGGGCTCGGCGCGACGACCCCGCTTGGCGGGGACGTCGCGTCGACCTGGGACGCCATGCTCGCCGGCCGCTCCGGGGTGAGTGCCCTCACCCAGGAGTGGGCCGAGCAACTGCCGGTCCGGATCGCCGCCCAGTTGGCCGTGGAGCCGTCCGAGGTGCTGGACCGGGTCCGGCTGCGCCGCCTGGACCGCTCCGAGGCCATCGCGCTCGTCGCGGCGCAGCAGGCCTGGGCGGACGCCGGCCTCGCCGGCTCCGGCCTCGACGGGGAGCGGTTGGCGGTAAGCGTCGGCTCCGGCATCGGCGGTGCCACCACCCTGCTCGCCCAGGACGACATCCTGGAGGCCTCCGGGCCACGACGGGTCTCCCCGCACACCATCCCGATGCTGATGCCGAACGGTCCGGCCGCCTGGGTCGGGCTGGAGCTGGGCGCGAAGGCCGGCGTGCACTCGGTGGCCAGCGCCTGCGCCACCGGCGCCGAGGCGATCGCCCTGGGCCTGGACATCATCCGCTCCGGCCGGGCCGACGTGGTGGTGGCCGGCGGCACCGAGGCGGTCATTCACCCGCTGCCGATCGCCGGGTTCAGCTCGATGCGGGCCATGTCGACCCGCAACGACGACCCCGAGCGCGCCTCCCGGCCGTGGGACCAGGGCCGCGACGGCTTCGTCCTCGGTGAGGGCGCCGGCATCCTGGTGCTGGAGCGGGCCGAGCACGCTGCGGCCCGGGGCGCCCGGGTCTACGCGCGACTCGCCGGCTCCGGCATCACCTCCGACGCGTACGACATGGTGCAGCCGCACGCCGAGGGCGAGGGCGCCATCCGGGCCATCGCCAAGGCGATCGCGGACGCGGACATCGCCAAGCAGGACATCGTGCACGTCAACGCGCACGCCACCTCGACCCCGGTCGGGGACATGCTGGAGATCGGCGCGCTGCACAAGGCGCTCGGCGACCACCCGGTGCTGGCCGCGACGAAGTCGATGACCGGACACCTGCTCGGCGCGGCCGGCGCGCTGGAGTCGATCGCCACCATCCTGGCCATCCGCGACGGTGTCGTCCCGCCGACGATCAACCTCGACGACCCGGACCCCGGCCTCACCCTGGAGGTCGCCGCCCACAAGGCACGCCACATGGAGATCCCGGCCGCGTTGAACAACGCGTTCGGCTTCGGCGGCCACAACGTGGCGCTCGTCTTCGCCCGGCCGTGACAGCCGGGCCGCTCTAGCGGTACGGCAACGGGCCCCTGCGCATCGCCTGGCGGTGCACAGGGGTCCGTTCGCTGTTCAGCCCCGGTTGCGAGGATGCCGCTTGGCGGTGCGCTCGTTGCCGTGGCGGTAGTTGCCGGTCCAGCGGGCCATCACCAACTGCGGGTCGTCGTCGACCTCGGCGAGGAACTCCGCAGCCCGCCCACCGCGTAACGTGCCGGCCACCCGCCCGTGGTGGGTGATCAGCACCGTGCCGTCGGCACGCTCGTCGTACCTGAAGCCCTGTGCCTGACCCATGACGACACGCTGCCAGGCCCACCCCCGCCGGCGCGACCCGTTTCCCGTCGGCGTCGGGTCGGCGGGGCTGCTTCACGCGGGCCGGCCGCTGGTCGACGGCGGCTACCATGCGGGCGTGCCCGACGACAGCGCGGACGGCATCGATCCGGAATCCGGTCGACGCTTCGTGGTCTGCGGTGACAACGCCCTGGCCCGACGTCTGATCACCGAACTGGTCAACCGGTACGGCGTAGCGGTCACCGTCCTGCTGCCGTCGCTGGTCGACAACCACGCGCCGGACATCGTCGAGTTCACGCCGGATGCCGCCACGGCTGGTCCCCGCCCGGAGGTGGTGGTCGCCCGCCGGCTGACCGCCGAGGTCCTGGACCGGGCCGGCGTACGGACTGCGGCGGCGGTCGCGCTGGTCAGCGCCGACGACGTGGCCAACGTGGACGCGGCGTTGATCATCCGGGAGTTCGACCCGGAGGTCCGGGTCGTGGTTCGCCTCTTCAACTCGGTGCTCGGCGAGGGTGTGGCCGCCATGCTCGGCGACTGTGCGGTCCTGTCCGGCTCCGAGATCGCCGCGCCCGCGTTCGTCGCGGCCACGCTGGGCGACGACACCCCGACCTTCCTGCGGTTGCCCGACGACGAGCTGCTGCGCACGGCGAGCCGGGCCGCGCTGGACCCGGACAACGCGGACGTGGTCTGCGCGCTCGCCGACACCAGCGGGCCCGAGCTGGTCACGCTGCCGGAGGACGAGGATTCCGCCGATCTGGTGCTGGTACGGGCGTACGGGCGTCGACACCCGGCTCCGGCCCGGCCCCGCCGCCGTCTGGTGCGGACCATCCGGCTGGTCCTCGGCAGGCGGCTGCGCTGGGCGCTGGGCGCGACCGCCGCGCTGCTCGCCGTCGCGAGCGTGCTGCTCGGGCAGGCCCGGGACATCGACCCGGTGGCGGCCGGATACCTGACCCTGCTCACCGCGCTGGGCAGCGCGGAGGCCGACCAGTCCGGGTCGCTGCTGGAGAAGGTCACCGCCCTGCTCCTGGTGATCGTCGGTGTGGCCCTGGTGCCCACGGTGACCGCGCTGGTGGTCGACTCGGTGGTCCGGGCTCGGCTGGCGGTTGCTGCCGGTCGGCTCACCGACCCGCTCGACGACCACGTGATCGTGGTCGGACTCGGCAACATCGGCACCCGGGTGGTGCAGGAACTGCACTCGTTCGGCGTGCCGGTGGTGGCGGTCGACCGGGCGCCGACCGCTCGCGGCGTGGCGGTGGCCCGGGAGCTGGGTCTGCCGGTCCTGATCGGCGACGCGACCAGCCCGGAGACCCTGCGGGCGGCCTCCGTGTCGACCTGCCGGGCGTTGGTGGTGCTCTGCACCGACGACGTCACCAACCTGGAGACCGCGCTGCTCGGCCGTTCGCTGCACCGGGCCGCCAACGGCGAGGCGCCCGCACCGCTGCGGGTGGTCCTGCGGCTGTTCGACGAGGAGTTCGCCCAGCGGGTGCAGCGCGCCTTCGGGATCAACCACTCACGAAGCGTCTCGTATCTGGCCGCGCCGGCCTTCGCGGCGGCCATGATGGGCCGTGAGGTGATCGACACGATCTCGGTGGGGCGGCGGGTCCTGCTGGTCGCCGAGCTGCCGGTCGCGCTGCTGGCCGGCCCGCTGCTGGTCAAGGCCCGGACCCAGCAGTCCCGGCAGCTGAACTGGGTCCACCTGGCCCGACTGGACGACCTGAGTGCGCTGCCCGGCGGCGTGGCGCAGAGCAGCGTGGTGGGTGGCCTGCTGGTCGGGGTCGCCGTGCTCGGGGCCGCCCGGCTCGGACGGCGCGCACTGCTGCCGGTGAGCGCGGTCCTGCTGCCGGTGCTGCTGCTCTTCGCCGCTGGCGCGGTCGTACCGCTGTGGGTCGCCCGGTACCTGGTCTTCGTGGTGCCCTTCGCGTGCCTGCTGGCGGGCGCGGCACTGGCCGCGGTGCCCGCGCCGGCGGCGCTGGTCGTGGTGGTCCTGGCCGGGCTGCTCGGCCTGCCCGACCAGGCCGCGCTGCGCCGGACCCACGAGTGGCCGCGCAGCGCGCCGGTGGACTACGCGGGCGCGGCGCGGGTGATCGCCGACGGCCAACACCCGGGGGACGCGGTGGTCTACTCGCCCCGGCACAGCTGGCTCTTCCTCGACCTCGGCATCGAGTACCACCTCGACGACCCACCACGCGACGTGCTGGTCACCGAGGACGAGGTGCGCCGCGGTGACCTGTGGGCGGCGGAGTGCCCCCAGCCGGCACAGTGCCTGGCCGGTACGACACGGGTGTGGTTGGTCGTCTCCGGCCGGCGCGCCGAGCCGCTGGCCGCCGTGCCCGGCGCCAAGGGCGACGCGCTGCGCGCGGGCTTCACCGTCGCCCAGGTCTGGCAGCGCCCCGGCCTGACCGTCGCCCTGCTGACCAGCCGCGCCGACCGCTGAC
>NZ_JAEVHL010000244.1 GCF_016803395.1 Micromonospora tarensis
GCCCGGTGACCGGGGCACCGAGCTGGCCGCCCGGCCGCTGGTCGCCGGCCCGCCACCCACCGGGCTGACCGCGCACCTGGTCGGCGACGACCCGGGCCTGCTGGTCCGCCGGACCTTGCGTCAGATCAAGCAGCGGGTGGAGGCCGGCGAGGTGCTCCGCGCGGACCGGTCCGCGCTGGACCGTCCCGAGGTCCGCCGGTGAGGGCGCTGTGCTGGGTGGCCGCCGGCGAGCTGGCGGTACGCGAGGTGCCCGACCCGGAGCTGCGCAACGAGCGGGACGTCATCGTCCGGGTACGCCGCAGCGCCACCTGCGGCGCCGACCTGCCACTGCTGGCCGGCCGGAACCCGCTGCTGCGGGCCGGCGACGTGTTCGGGGCGGAGTTCCTGGGTGAGGTGGTCGAGGTCGGCCCCGGCGTACGCCGGCACCGCACCGGCGACCGGGTGGTCGTCGGCGCGAGCGTCGCCTGCGGCGGCTGCTGGTACTGCCGTCGGGGCCTGCACTCCTGCTGCGACAACGGCAGCACCGACCCGGCGAGCGCGACCCCGACTGGGCGGACGCCGGGTGCTTCGGCCGGCCCCGGGCGGCGGGCGGGTTCGCCGGCGGTCACGCCGAGTACGTGCGGGTGCCGTACGCCGACGTGGGCGCGTTTCCGGTGCCGGACGCGGTGGACGACGACCGGGCGGTGTTCGCCGCGGACGCGGCGCCGACCGGGTGGCTCGCCACCGAGCTGGGTGCGGTGCGCCCCGGCGACGTGGTGGCCGTCTGGGGCGCCGGGGCGGTGGGCCAGCTGACCGCCCGGGCCGCCGTGCTGCGGGGTGCCGCCCGGGTGCTGGTGGTGGACCGGTACGAGGAGCGGTTGCGGATGGTCGAGCGGCACTCCGGTGCGGAACCGCTGGACTACCGCCGTACCGACGTCGCGGCGGAGCTGCGCGACCGCAGCGGCGGGCGCGGGCCGGACGTGTGCGTGGTGGCGGTCGGTTCGCCGCCGGCCGACCGTTTCGGTGGCCGGCACGCCGACCGACCGGACGCGCTGCGGGAGGCCGTGCACGCCTGTCGCAAGAGCGGTGTGGTGGTGCTGCTCGGCGGGACCGACGGGTTCGTCGACGCGTTTCCGCTGGGCACGGTGACCGAACGACGGCTCACGCTGCGCGGTGTCCGTCGACCGGACCTGCGCGACGTACCGATGCTGCTGGACCGGATGGCCCGCGACGAGCTGCGCACCGAACACCTGGCCACCCACCGGCTGCCGTTGGCGCAGGCCCCGCACGGGTACGCGTTGTTCCGGCACCGGGCCGACGGCTGTGTACGAGCCGTGTTCACGCCCTGACCGCCTCCGCGAGCTGTCATCGGGGCCACGAATGGCAGACTCCGAGGATGACTGGCGAGCGGACGTACGACGTGGTGCTGTTCGGCGCGACCGGGTTCACCGGTGGCCTGACCGCCGAGTACCTGGCCCGGCACGCGCCGGCCGGGCTGCGCTGGGCGTTGGCCGGGCGTAACCCGCAGCGCCTCGCCGCCGTCCGGGATCGGCTCGCCGCGATCGACCCGACCCTGGTCGAGCTGCCGCTGCTCACCGCGGACGTGACCGACGCCGGGTCGTTGCGGGCGGTGGCAGAAAGCGCCCGGGTGGTGGCCAGCACTGTCGGCCCGTTCGTGCACCACGGGGAACCCCTGGTCGCGGCCTGTGCCCGGGCCGGCACCGACTACCTGGACATCACCGGTGAGCCGGAGTTCGTCGACCTGATGTACGTGCGCCACCACGCCGAGGCGACACGCACCGGGGCGAAGCTGGTGCACGCCTGCGGGTTCGATTCGGTCCCGCACGACCTGGGTGCCTGGTTCACCGTCAAGCAGCTGCCCGCCGACGTGCCGATCAGCGTGGACGGGTACGTGCGCGCCGGCGGCCGGTTCTCCGCCGGCACCTACCATTCGGTGCTCACCGCGTTCTCCCGGACCGGGCAGGCCAGCCAGGCCGCCCGGGAGCGTCGGGCGGTAGAACCACGCCCCACCGACCGTCGGGCCCGGGCGGTTCCCGGCCGGCTGGCCCGCTCGGCCGAGCTGGGCAGCTGGGCGGTTCCGCTGCCGACCATCGATCCGCAGGTGGTGCGCCGGTCGGCGGCGGCCCGCCCGGAGTACGGCCCGGACTTCCGTTACCGGCACTTCGCCGCGGTGAAGCGGCTGCCCACCGTGCTGGCCGGGGCGGCCGGGCTCGGCGCGCTGATCGGGCTGGTGAAGCTGCCGCCCAGCCGACGCTGGCTGCTCGGCCGGCTCGCGTCCGGGCAGGGCCCCACCGCCCAGCAGCGGGCGTCGTCCTGGTTCCGGGTCCGGTTCGTGGGCACCGGCGGCGGGCAGCGGGTGGTCACCGAGGTCGCCGGCGGTGACCCCGGCTATGACGAGACGGCGAAGATGCTCGGCGAGTCGGCGCTGTGCCTGGCGCTCGACGAACTGCCGCCGGCCGCCGGCCAGCTCACCCCGGTCGCCGCGATGGGTGACGCGCTGCTCGACCGGCTCGTCCGGGCCGGCCTCACCTTCCGGGTGCTGGAGCGCTCGGCTTGACCCTCGACCGGGTCGAGGGGGCAGGATGCCCAGCGTGAGCGACCTGCACAGCATCGGCGAGCTGGCCCGGGCCAGCGGCCTGACCGTCAGCGCGTTGCGCTTCTACGACTCGGCGGGGGTGCTGGAGCCGGCCCTGGTCGACCCGGTGACCGGGTACCGCTGGTACACCGAGGAGCAGATCGCCCCGGCCCGGCTGGTGGCCGGGTTGCGCCGGATCGGCATGCCGGTGCCGGAGATCGCCGCCGCGGTGCGGGCCGAGCCGGCGGCGGTGCACCAGTTGCTCGACACGCACCTGCGCCGGCTCGCCGACGGGCTCAGCGACGCCCGCCGCGAAGTCGACCGGCTCCGGGCGCTGCTGGACCCGACCCCGCCGACCGCCACCACGCTGCTGATCTCCCCCGCCGCCCTGGCCGGCGCGCTCGACGCGGTGCGCTTCGCCGTCAGCGTCGACCCGGAGCTGCCGATGCTCGCCGGCGTGCTGTTCGACGTGGAGCCCGACGGCGTCCGGCTGGTCGCCACCGACCGGTACCGGCTCGCGCTGGCTCGGGCCGGGGCGGACGTCGACGGAGCACCGGTGCGGGTGTTCGTGCCGGTGGCCCTCGTCGACCAGCTCCGGCCACTACTCGACACCGCCGACACCTGGCCGGTCCGGCTGACCGTGGCCGGCGCGGACCTGCGGGTGCGGGTGGCCGAGCGCACGGTGACCGGCGCCGCCCTGCCGTACGAATTCCCGGACTACCACCGGCTGCTGCGTAAGTCCGTCGGCGAGCGGCCGACCGCGCGCCGGATCCCGGTGGACGTGGCCGCGCTGCGCGCCGCGTTGGCCGACCCGGCGGCTCCCACTGTCGCTCGCGACCACGACGGCACGCCCCGTGCGGTCACCGTGCTCGGCGTCGACGACCAGGGCGGGCTGCGGCTGCTTCCCGCCGCCGACCTGGACACCGACGCGCTACGGGTCGGGGTGGACGGTGGCTACCTGCTGGACGCGCTGAACGCGGCGGGCGCGCCGCAACTGGTGCTGGAGCTGGACGGGCCGATCGCCCCGCTGGCCGTACGCCGGCCGGACGACGCGGACACCTACTCGGTGCTGATGCCGATCCGGCTCTGAGGCCGGGGCCGCACTCCCCGTCCCGGGTGGAGAAGCCCGCGACGGTAGCATCTGGTGGTTCACCTGTGACCCCGGACGGAGGCGTACGGAGCAGCATGCTCGACATGGAGTTGATCCGGAAGGATCGCGAGGCGGTGGCGACCGCGTTGGCGAAGCGTCTGGATCCCGCCGAGGTCACCCGTGCCCTGGACGAGATCCAGCGGCTCGACCAGGAACGCCGCGCCCTGATCACGGAGATCGACGCCGAGCGGCAGCGCCGTAAGGCCGAGGCCCGGGCGTACGCGCAGGCGAAGCGGGCCGGCGAGGAGCCGCAGGTCGCCGCGCCGGACGCCGAGCGTCGGCAGCTCGCCGACCTGGAGTCCCAGCTGGACGGGGTGCAGGCCCGGCTGCGCGACGCGATGAGCGAGCTGCCCAACCTGCCCAGCGACGACGTCGTGGCCGGTGGCAAGGAAGCCAACCAGGTCGTGAAGACCTTCGGCGAGCCGCCGGTGATCGAGAAGGTCCGCGACCACGTGGAGCTGAGCCGGGCGCTGGGTCTGGTCGACTACGAGCGGGGGGTCAAGCTCGGCGGGTCCGGTTTCTGGATCTACACCGGCATCGGCGCCCGGCTGGAGTGGGCGCTGCTCAACTACTTCGTCGACCAGCACATCAGGGCCGGGTACGAGTTCCTGCTCCCGCCGCACCTGCTGCTGGACTCGGCCGGCTTCGCCGCCGGCCAGTTCCCCAAGTTCTACGACGACGTCTACCACCTGGACCGGGAGTCCGCTCCGCGCGGGCAGTTCCTGCTGCCCACGTCGGAGACGGCGATCCTCGGCGCGTACCAGGACGAGATCCTGGAGACCCCGAAGCTGCCGCTGAAGGCGTTCGCGTACACGCCGTGCTACCGGCGGGAGTCGGCCGGCTCGCACTCCGACGAGCGCGGCACGGTGCGCGGGCACCAGTTCAACAAGGTGGAGATCTTCCAGTTCACCCTGCCGGAGCAGGCCGACGCGGCGCTTGAGGAGATGCTCGCCCACGCCGAGAGCCTGGTCGAGGGGCTGGGGCTGCACTACCAGCGCACCCTGCTGTCGGCCGGTGACGCCAGCGCGTCGATGAAGAAGACCCTCGACATCGAGGTGTGGATGCCGAGCACCGGCAAGTACAAGGAGGTGTCGTCGGTCTCCTGGGCCGGCGACTACCAGGCCCGCCGGGCGGCCATCCGCTACCGGGAGCCGGGCGGCAAGCAGACCCGGTTCGTGCACACCCTCAACGGTTCCGCGCTGGCCACCAGCCGGCTCTTCCCGGCCATCCTTGAGCAGTACCAGCAGCCCGACGGCAGCGTCCTGATCCCCAAGGTCCTCCAGGACCGCCTGGGCACCGACCGTCTGACCCCCCTGCGTTAGGGCCTGTTTCCCAAGAACTGGCCGACGGGGGCGGGACTGATGCGTCCGAACGTCCGCACCAGTCCCGCCGCCGTCCATTCGGGCCACGGGTGTGACACCGTGGTCGATCCCGAGGTGGAGCTGTTCCGGCTCCGGCGCCGACAGGCGGTGCCGGTTCAGGCGCCGAACACCTCCGCGTGGGTCAGCCGGGCGTCACCGGGCTGCCAGTCGGCGACCGCGATCGCCAGGTACCGCGCGGAGGACCTCATCGAGATGGCGGTCTCGGGCCGTGGCTTCGGGACCGAGGCGACCGCCACGTAGCCGAGTCCGTCGGCCGAGGTGGCTACGGTGACCGGCCGCCGCCGACCGGGAGTCCAGGTCAGGCGGACCGACGCCAGATCCTGGAGCGATCCGAGGTCGATCACCATTCGGCCGTTCGGGCCGGGTTGCCAGGCGGTCCCCGGGTCGCCGTCGACGGCGGCCGACGGGTCGGTCATGCCGGCCGGGAGCGGTGACGTCGGGTAGGTCGTCCGAGACCGGGCCAGGTCGCTGGTCGGCGTCACCGTCCCACCCGCGAACGCGACGTCCCGGCTGCGTCCAGCGGGGACCGTCACTCGCTGTCGGGCGCGCCGGCCGCGGACTCCAGCTGCACCGTGACGATGTGCTCGGCGGGTGCGGTGATTCGGAGGTGGTGCGAGTCGGTGACGTCGAACCGGGTACCGGCGGGAATCGCCTTCCCCGGCTGTGCGGCGGTCACGGTGAACCGGGGCGGCTCGACGCGTGCGGTCGCGGCGGCAAGATCGACCTGGTAGGTGGTGGTCCCCGATCCGGTGACCTGACTTCCGTGGTACAGCCGCAGCGTGGCGCGCTGCGGAAGCGTGACGGCCGCCGTCGTGATGTCGTCGTCGGAGAGGTTGAACAGGCTCAGGTATCCGTCCGCGTCACTCACCCGCAACGCCTCCAGACCGCCGCTGGGCAGGGTTCGAGACGCCGCGGCGGCCAGGGCCGACCTGCTCACGCCCGGGTAGCCCTCGATGATCAGCCGAGTGCTGCCGGTGGCCGGTCCGCTGGACAGGGTGACGGTGGTGGCGGTCACGGTGATCGGATTCTGGGCGTTGTGGACTACCAGACCCGCTCGTCCGTCGACGTCCAGCCAGGAGCCGGCGACGGTCGGGCTGTCCGGCACAACCGCCGCGTCGCTCCAGGTGGTGCCGTCGAGAGAGGTCTGGATGACGTAGCGGGTGCCGTACGCGGCCTCCCAGTCCAGGCGTACGCCGCTGATGTCGACGGAGTCGCCGAGGTCGACGGCGAGCCAACTGTCCGTGCGGCCGCGTTCCGCACGGGCGACCGCCCAGCGGGTGGCGGGGTTGCCGTCGGTCGCGCGCGGTGCGGGGTAGGCGGGGTCGGCGGACGATGCCGTGGTGGGCCGGCCGATGGCGAGGTCGACCCCGCTGGCGTCGAGCACGGCGAAGGCGAACAGCGAGTAGCCGTACTGGTTGACCGGGGATCGGCCGAGCATCCGCACGTACCTGGCTGAACGAGGCGCGAAGTTGATCTGGTCGGTTCCGCCGTCGCCGGCGCCCTGTTGTCCAGCCAGGGTGACGGACCCCTGTTCGCCGGTGAAGGTACGGGTGCCGGTGAGCCCGGGTACGCCGGGCATGTCCAGGTTGAACAGGGTGAGCGCGCCCTCGTCGGCACCAATGCCGGTGGTGGCGTACACGACCGTACCGGTGGGCAGCGTGACGTATCCGGCGGTGCCGCCGGCGACGCGTAGCACGGTCGCCGTGGCGTCGAGACCGTCCCGGGCGACGGTGTACGCAGCGGAGGTGCGGCCAAGGACCGGCGCGGACTGCCTCGGCAGCAGCGCGGCGGCCCGGGTGTCGAACAACCAGTTGTCGTGGGCGGGGGCCCACTGGAACGAGACGAATCCGGTCCTACTGACCGCCGCGGCGAAGGCAGTCGGGGTTTGTTGGACGGTCAACCCGGCTTGCTCCCCGAAGTCCCGGGTGCCCGCCGCCGCCGCGAAGAACGTGGTGCTGGCGACCGGCTCGACCACGCCGCCGTTGGCCGCCCGCCAGGAATGGAAGAGATAACTGATGGCGAGTTCGGCCCGGGCTTCGGGCTCGTACTTCGGCTCGCCGCTGAACTTGGTGAGCCGATTCTCGGGCGGGTAGTTCAGGTAGGGCATGAGCCGGTCGGCGAGGTCCGCCTCGGCCCGGGCGGCATGCCGGTCGCCCTGGACCTGCGCGAGAAAGGCGAGCGGCAGGACATCACGGCCGTACAGGTGGTAGCGGTCCGCGACCATCGGCATGAAGGGTTCGCCGGCATCGCTGGCCAACAGCCGCATGGTCCGCCACAGCTGGGCGCCGCTGGGCTGCCGGGTGAGTGCCTCGGGGAGCGGTTGGCCGGCGGTCAGGAAGTGCGCCGCGGTACGACCCGCGGTGCGCCACAGTTCTTCCTGGTAGTGCGGGCCGAAAGAGCCGTGATTCTCGACGAGGAACGTGTCGTGGATGTTGTGGGCGGTGTTCCAGTCCGCGACCGCCCGCCCGTCGACGACGGCGGGGTTGGCACGGTCGGCTGCGGGTAGTCCGCTCGCGTTGAGCGTCCACCTCAGGAACCGCTCGCGCCACGCCGCGGCTGCGGGGTCGTCCGGCGCCCAGGCCAGGCCGGGCGCGATCGCCTGGGCGTAAACCCCCATCTCCTCGAGCTTGGTGTCACCGATCCAGCCACCGGTGAGGCCGTTCGGCGTCCAACCGCCACTCAGCGGGTCGTTACCGGTGCCGAGGGAATGGGCGTACGCGGCCTGCCCGCAGGCGATGCGGTCGACGTTGTCGCGGGTCACCTCGTCCAGCTCGGACCAGAGCAGTCGGGCGGCCAGGACGAAGTACAGCTCGAAGGTGCTGTCCCAGAACAGCTGTCGGCCCCACTCGGTGCCGCCGGCCAGCCGGTTGGTGGCCGCAAACCGGCGGATGGTGGCGACGGTACGGGCGTGCAGCGTGTCCCGGTCGACGCCTGCTGCCGCCGGGTCGTACCCGGGCGAGATGAGCAGGACCGCGTTACCGAGGACGACCGCGAACCTGAAGTCCGCGAGGCGGTACGCGTTGATCGCCGGATCCCATTGCTCCTCGGCCCATCGGGTGTGGGCGAGCAGCAGCGCGTGGTAGGTGTTGGCAACCGGACCGGTGGTCGCAGCCGGTGACGTGGTGGCGGCCTGGGCGGCCTGGGCGGCCTGGGCGGCGGCGGGTCGGGCGATGGCGAGTCCGGCACCGATGGCACCGCCAAGGATGACGAGCCGCCGCCTGCTCAACTCGAATTCGGATATACGCATGGTGGTCCTTCGGTGTGACAACGTTGTCAGACAGACTCCGATGATCGCTACCGGATGTCAAGACCAGCGCCGTTGCCTCAGGTTCCCACCCCACCCCACCCCCACCCCTGTGGTTGATCATGAAGTTATCGCCCCTCGCCTCGGCGCGTCGCGGCGATAACTTCATGATCAACGAGAGCTGGCGGCGGGCGGTGGGCGCGCTTGAGCAGGAGGGCGGTCAGGAGCAGGGTGGCCAGCACGGCCAGTAGCAGCGCCGGGCCGATGTCGTCGAGAGTGCCGGCCAGGGCGCGCTGGACCCGGGCGGCCGTTCGGATGACCGGGTCGTGCAGCGCGTCGCGGCGGCCGGCGGCGAGGCGTAGCTCGTACCAGCCGTACCAGGCGACGTAACCGCCGGTGAGCAGCAGCACCAGGCCGCTGAGGCGGGGCACCAACGCGCCGGCGACCCGCAGCCGGGCCAGCAGGCCGTCGCGCACCAGCGCCACCCCGAGCGCGGCGACCGCGACCACCAGCCCCATCCCGAGGGCGTACGCGCCGAACAGCGCCAGCCCTCGGCCGGTCGAGTCGGCCTGGAGGCTGGTCACCACGATGGCCAGGAACGGGGCGATTGCGCAGCCGAGCGACGCCAACGCGTACGCCGCGCCGAACAGCGCCATCGACGGCCAGGACCGGGTGAGCCGGGGTGCCCGCGCCGACCAGCCGGGAGCCGGCAGCCGCCGGCCGGCGAGCAGCCAGCAGCCGGCCAGCACCAGCAGCACGCCGAGCGCCACGGTCAGCCACGGCAGTCGGGGTCGCAACCAGCCGGCCAGCGGCGCGAGGGCCAGCCCGAACGCGCCGAAGACCAGCACGTACCCCACGGTCAGCCCGGCCGCCGCGGTGAGCGCGCGGCCGACCGCGCCGCGGGTGTCCGACCCGCCGGCGACCAACAGCGAGAGGTACGCGGGCAGCAGGGCGAAGCCGCACGGGTTGACCGCGCCGAGCATGCCCGCGGTCAGCGCGAGCAGCAGTGCGCCGGTCACGCCCCGGCCAGCGCGGCGAGCCGGGCGGTGAGCGCCTCGCCGTCCAGGAAGCCCTGGTGGACGATCTTGCCGTCCCGGTCGATGATCACGAAGATGCTCTGCTCGGTCACCTTGAACCGACGCCACAGGGCGCCCGCCTGGTCGTCGAGCTGTCGCGTCGCCCCCAGGTCGAACTCGGTGACGAACTCCTTCATCGCCCGTCGCTCGCCCAGCCCGGCGACGCCGACGATCGGCACGGTGTCCCGGTAGCGGGGCTCCACCTCGGCGACCGTCCAGGCCTGGCTGGCGCAGGTGGCGCACCACGGCGCCCAGAACCACAGCACCACCGGCTTGCCGGCGAGCTGCGCCGCGTCGAACGCGGCCCCGCCCACTGTGGTCCCGGTGAAGCGCAGCACGTCCGGCACCCGGGCCGGGGCGGCGCCCGGCGAGCTGGTCGCCGCACCGGCCGGCGGG
>NZ_JAEVHL010000245.1 GCF_016803395.1 Micromonospora tarensis
GTCCGCCCGCTCGCCCGCCCGCCGGCCGCCCGCCGGCCGCCGTCCGCCCGGCCGGCCGATACACGCTTGAGCGGTATACCTCAGAGGCATATTTATACCTCTGAGGTATACCGCTCAACACCACATCCGCCCTCCGGGGAAGGTGACCGACGGTCACCGCCGCCGACCAGTCCCGGAACCGACCCCTGGCCGTCCTCTGCTAGCCCGGCCAGGGGTCGGGCCAGTCGAGCAGGGTGGCGAGCTGGGCGTTGTGCGGCGCGAAGTGCTCGCCCAGCCGGTCCCGCAGCTCCGGGGTCAGCTCGGAGACGCCCTGGTCGACGCGGCGGGTGTGCCGGATGAACGCCTCGGGCGTGTGCGCCGGCAGGCCGAGGAAACGCAGGATCTCGCCGTACGTGCCGACCGGGTCGGCCTGGAGGTCCTCGGTGCGGGCGAGGTGGATCCGCTCCCGGGGGACGTGCGCGAACCACCGTTGCACCTGCTCGGCGTAGCGCCCCCGGGCGGCGTAGGAATAGGCGCGCAACGCCCGGTGCGCGGCACGGGTGTCCGGGCCACCGCGGGTGGCCACCGCCAGCCGCTCCTGCTCCGCGTCCAGCGCGTCGGCGAAGGAGAGCGGCTCGATGCCGTACGAGCGGGTGTGCAGGTAGTGCGAGTACGCCCGCTGCACCGGGTCGCGCAGCAGGGCCACGAAGCGGGCCTGCGGCACTGTCGCCGCGACCCGGGCCGGCACGCTCGGGTGGAACAGGTAGTAGGGGCTCGCCTCGAACGTGCGCTCACCGGCGGCGAGGCGCGGGAAGTGCCCCCGGTACCACCGCGCGCCCCGACCATGGTGGAGGCTGAAGTACTGCAGCTCCTTGCCACTGGCCGCCCGCACCCGGGGATGCGCGGCGAGCTGGTGGTACAGCGAGGTGGTGCCGCAGCGCTGCCCGCCGATCACCAGGAAGTCGGGCAACGGGCCGGGCTCGCCCGGGCGCGCCGCGCGTCCCCACGCCCGCGCCGCGCGTACCCCCCGGCGCAGCCGGTCGGTGACCTGACGCCGCGCGAAGCCGGTCACGGGCGCACCCCGCTGCCCACGGCGACACCCACGCTCTGGTCGGCACCCGCCTGTCGACCACCTCGACGGGTCACCGATCGCAGCACCATGACGTCCTCCCGGCTGAGCCCGAGGGCGAGCACCGCGGCGAGGTACGCCGCCACGATCGCGACCAGACCGACGGTGAGCTGCGCGACCCAACCCTCGACCAGCCAGCGCACGCCGAACCCGACGCCCAACGCGAAGAGCGCGGCGACCAGGCCCTTGACCATGCCCGCCGTCACCGGCACGGTGTGCACCTGCGCGCGTACCTGCCAGACCCGGGCGACGTTCACCGCCGCCAGCGAGACCGCCCAGGCCACCGCCGCGCCGAGGATGCCGTACGCCGGGATCAGCCAGAGGTTGAGCAGGATGTTGAGCAGCAGGGCGGCGAGGTTGTCGACCATGTTCACCGCGACCCGGCCGGACATGTTCAGCAGCGTCCCGCACGGCCCGGTCGCGGCATTGACCAGCTGACCGAGCGCCAGCACGACCGTCACCGCCGCGCCGCCGGCCAGACCGGGCCCGCCGACCAGGCGCAGCAACTGCTCCGGAAAGACCAGCAACGCCACGAAGGCCGGCAGCGACAGGCGGACCACCCACCCGGTGGCGACCCGGTAGATCCGGCGTACCTCGTCCAGCCGGCCCTGGTGGTGCAGATGCGCCAGGTGCGGGCCGAACGAGGCGTTGACCGGTGCGAGCACGAACACCGCGATGGTGACCAACCGGGTCGCCACGTGGTAGACGCCGATCGCGTCGGCGCCGTAGTCGAAGAAGCCGAGCAGCAACGCGTCCACCCAGATCAGCCCGGTGGAGGAGAGCGAGGAGACCCAGCTGACCGTGGAGAAGCGGAACAGCTCACCCGGGCGGTACGCGGGCCGGGCGGCGGGCACCCGGCGCACCATCCGGGCCAGCGCCACCAGGGCGAGCCCGGCGGCGCTCCAGCTGGCCACCACCAGCGCCCAGAACGCGCCGGTCAGGCCCGCCCCGAGGGCGAGCGCGAGGGCGGTGAGCGCCAGCCGGGCGACCGGCTCGTAGACCTGACCGACGAGCGCGTAGGCGCGTTGGGTACGCCAGCCCCGGGTGGCGGCGAGCGCCGCTTCGCAGATGGTCGTGGCGGGCAGGCACAGGGCGGCCAACCGCAGCCCGGTGCTGAGCCGCGGGTCGTGCAGGGCCTCGGCGAGCCACGGCGCGCCGACCGCCAGACCGACCGCGAGCACAGTGGACGCCGCGGCCGAGATGCCGAGCCCGAGCCGGATCGCGCCCCGGAGCGCGGCCGGCTCCCCGTCGGCGAGATGCACCGCCACGAACCGGGTCAACCCGGCCCGGAAACCGGAGAGCGAGAGCAGGCCGAGCAGCGACAGCACGGCGTAGACCTGGGCGTACCGGCCGACCTCCCGCAGGCCCAGCGCCCGGGCCAGCACCAGCAGGACCAGGAAGAGCGCCACCTGGCTGAGCACCGCGCTGGCCAGGTTCAGCACACCGCCGCGCGCCATGCCGCGTACCTGCTGGTCGCCGGCCTCCGGGGCGGCCGGCGACCGGCCGGTCACCTCGCCAGGCACCCGGCGGCCCGCTGTCGGACAGTCACGGCCGGGCCGCGCCCACGGTCTCCGCCGGAGCCGGAGCAGCCGCCGGACCTGCCGGGCGGACGCCGGCACGACCTTGCGAGAGCAGTTCGAGGACGCCCACCAGCAGCACCCCGAGCAGCAGGCCGGCGCCGCCCACCGGCAGCGCGGTACGCACCAGCTCCGCCACCCGACTCACCTCGTGCGCCTCGCCGATGCTGGTCACCTGCTTCGGATCGGCGGCCTGGGCCTGCGCACGCGCCGCCTGCAACCCCTCCCGCGCCTGCGACAGGGCCCCGGTCGCCGCGTCCCGCTGGGCGAGCAGCGCCTGGTAGTCGGGCAGTTTCGGCCCCAGCTCGTCGAGCTTCCGCTGGGCGGCGGTGATCGCGGCGGCCGCCGCGTCGGCGCCCCGACCGTTGCCCACCGCCTGCATGGAGAGCTGCTGCTGACGCAGGCTGGTCAGCTCGCTCAACGTCGCCTGGTGCAGCCGGTCCGGCTGGGAGACCTTGTTCGCCTTCTCCCACTCCCCGATCGCCTTCGTCGCCGCCGTGACGTCGGCGTTGGCCGCCTCCACCTCACCGGTGGCGATGCCGACCTGGGAGGAGAAGAGGAAGGCGAGCGCCCGGGTGGTCGTCGCGGTCAGCACCGGTGCGACCGTCGCCCGGTTCCCGGCGGTGTACGTCACCTCCAGTTGGCTGCTCGCGCCAACCTGGGTGATGGCGAGCCCGTCGCGCAGCCGCTCCGGCGGCACCCCGGTGTCACCGGCCACATCGGCGAGGACGCGGGGTGAGGTGACCGCCGCGCCGAACGCCGCGACGAACTGGTTGGCCGCCTGCGTACCGGTGTACTGCGTCCCGGCCGCACCGCCCACCAGCGCCGGTGCCGCCACGTACGCGGTGCCGCTGTACTGCTGTGGCGCGAGCAGGACGATGGCCGCCGCGGCGCCGGTGGCGAGCACCGGCACTCCCACGAGTACCCAGAGCCGCCGCCGGGCGACCCGCAGGTAGTCGACGATCTCCACTTTCTCCCCAATGCTGTCGTTCGCTCAAACCGGGACGGAAATGCTTCGTGGCTGCTCGCCGGCCGGGTGTCGGGCCGGACGGCGGGCGATCGCGCTGGCCGCCGCGGCGAACGCGACGAAATACCAGAGGGTGACCACATTGGATATGACGTTGGAGGCCGCGCTGACCGCCACGAACGCGGCGGCGCAACCGGTGAACCCGACCGCGACGCCACGCTCGAAACTGCCCGGAGGCGCCCGACGCAGCGCGGTCCGCGCGGTGTACAGCAGGGCGACCAGCATCATCAGGTACGCGCCGAGACCGAGCAACCCCGTCTCGACGTACGCCCGCAGGAAGTCGTTGTGCGGCTTCTTCGCCTCGTCGGTCTCGCGCTGGGTCATGTTCGGCCCGATCCCGGTCAGCGGGTTCCGGTCGGCCAGCGTGACGATCTCGGTCCAGTAGCCGATCCGCCACGCCAGGGTGTTCCCGGTGGGGTCGCCGCCGACCGCACGCGCCGTGCCGAGCTGGGCGAACCGCTCCCCGACGGCGGGCACCAGCGCCACCCCGGCGACCGCCACCAGGCAGAGGGTGACTAGCATCCGCTTGCTGCGGTGCAGCACCGCGACCACGACCAGGCCGATCGCCGCGCCGAGCAGGGCACTGCGGGTGTTGGTGAGCAGCAGGAACAGCAGCGAGAGCGCGAGCAGCCCACCGAGTGCCGTGCGCTGACGTCGCCCCAGGAAGCGGTGGACCGCGAACCCGAAGATCACCATGAACATCAGGTAGCGGCCGAAGGTGGTGGACTGGCTGAAGGTGCCGCTGATCCGGGTGAAGTCGCCCTTCACCTCGGCCGGCGGGTTGCCGAGCAGCGACAGCACGACGGTGTAGCCGAGCGCCAGCACCAGCGAGGCGTAGCAGGCGAGCAGGACCCGACGGATCGCCGTGGTGTCCGGCATGAGCTGTTCCAGCACCACGAACATCACCACCACGGTGAGAATCCGCAACGCCTCCAGCAGGCTGTTCGCCGGCCGGCTGGCACCGAGGGCGCTGACCACGCTGCTGGCCCCGACGAGCAGCATGGCCCAGCTCAGCGGCGAGCCACGCAACCGCCCGTGTCGGCTGAGCTGGGCGGCCAGCCAGAGCCCGGCGGCGAGGAGGAACAGCACCGCGAGCAGGGTCGACGGGTCCAGCGCCCGGGCCGTTCCGGCGGATTCGGCCTGGCCGGCGCTCGGCCCGGTCAACTTGAACAGGTCGACGCAGGAGCGGACCGCGAGCATCAGCAGCACGTACCCGGCGAACCGGGTCAGCGCCAGGACGGTCACCGCGATCCCCGCGACCGCGGCGAGCGGCAGCACCATCCCCCGGCGGTCACCGGCGGCCATCGAGACGCCCGCGACCACCGCCACGACCGCGGCGGCCAACGCCGCGCAGACGGTGAGCAGCCGGGGCGTGTCGAGCCGCCGGAGCAGGATCGGCGCCCTGCCGCCCGGCGGTCTCACCCGGGTGGGCCGTTCCGCGTCGACCACCTGTTGCGTGTGTTGTTCCACTGATCCCACTGACCGAATCGGCGCTGCCCGGCCGCTGCCGGGCGCGGCCAACCGATGTCCTCCCGGCACAAGATCGGTTCAATCTAGCCCGGTCACCTCGACGGCAGAAGGGGCCGTTGCACCGACTGCGGCGTCCTCCGCCGGGCTGATCCCCACGCCCGCCGGCGAGTGCCGCAGGTCAGTCGGCCACCGCTCTGGCCCGTCGACCCGGCTCCGGCACCAGCCGGAGGTAGAGCCGCTCCAACTCGCGGGCCGCGACGTCCCAGCTGTAGGCCCCGGTGACCCGGTCACCCAGCGCCGCCGCGCCGGCCCGCTCCCCCGCCAGGTCGGCGAGCAGCGCCGTCAACACCCGGACCAGGTCGTCCTCGTCGCCGTCGCGGAACAATCGCCCCCCGGCGGCGTCGCCCTCCAGCACCTCGAGGTGGGGCGCGATGTCGCTCGCGACCACCGGCAACCCGTACGCGGCCGCCTCCAGCAGTGTCAACGGCAGACCCTCCAACCGGGACGGCTGCACGAAGCCGGCGGCGTTGGCGTACAACTCGGCGAGCAGGTCTCCATAGGCGAAGCCGGTGAAGACGATCCGGTCGTCGCCGTCGGCCGCACGACGCAGCCGGTCCACGAAGTCGTCGGTGAACGACGACCCACCGACGATCGCCAGGCGGATCCCGGTGTCGACCCGACGGAAGGCCCGGATCAGCAGGTCGGCTGCCTTCTCCGGAACCAGCCGACCGACCAGCAGCAGGTAACCGTCGGGGGTGAGGCCGAACCGGGTCTCGATCTGACGGGTCGGCACCGGTCGCGCCGGGTTCACCCCGTTGGGGATGTAGGTCGTCGGCCGGCCGAACCGGGTTCCGTAGTGGGCGGCGAGCCCACGGGAGACCGCGACGCGCTGGTGCGGGACGTACCCGCTGAGCCAGTGGGCGCTGCCCAGCACCGCCCGCGCGGCGAGTCCCCACTTGGCCCGCTGGTTGTCCAGGCCGTGCACGGTGAGCACCACTCCGGCACGGGACAGCACGCGTGGCATCGGGGCGACAAGTGCCGGCCCGAGCCCGTGGTAGTGCACGATGTCGGGCCGCTCGGTCATCGCCGCCACTGTCGAGGTCGCCGCGTGCACGATGGCGTCGAGGTGTTTGCTCGCGATGGTGTGCGTCCGGCGCAGCCGTACGCCCCGGTAGTCGTCGGCCGGTGTGTCGCCGTAGCTGCGTCGGCAGTAGACGGTGACCTCGTGCCCGTAGCTGGCCAGCCGGCTGGCCATCTCCTCCACGTGCCGTTCGATCCCGCCGTAGGTGGCCGGCATCCCCTTCTGGCCGATCATCGCGATCCGCAGCGGACGCCAGGTGCCGCCCGCCGCGGCGGCGCTCACCGCCCCCCGCTGCCGGGGGATCACCGGCCCGTCCGGGTGTTGGTCCACTTCCTCGGTCTGCAGGTCCGGATGGGCCACGATGACTCCCTGCGTGACTAGGTCCGCGCCCGCCGACCGGGGGCGATCAACACCTTGCCACGAACAGGCCCGTGCGCCAGCCGATCACCGGGATAAAAAATCATTTATGGGATTCGTTTTGGTCGGGAATGCCACCCGGCTGACGTCGGAGTGCGCGGCGGCGGGCGGTCGAACGCCGCGCGAAGGCCGACGAGCCCCGGCCGACCACTGGGTCGACCGGGGCTCGTCGGGGGAAACTGTCAGACGCGGTCGAAGCGGTCCAGCTCCATGACCTTGGCCCAGGCGGCCACGAAGTCGGTCACGAACTTGTCGCGGCCGTCCTGGCTGGCGTAGACCTCCGCGAGGGCCCGCAGCTGCGAGTTGGACCCGAAGATGAGGTCGACCGCGGTGGCGGTCCACTTCACCTCGTCGGTGGCCAGGTCACGGATCTCGTACACGTGCTCGTCGGACTTGGACGCCGTCCACCGGGTGCCCGGCGACAGCAGGTTGGCGAAGAAGTCGTTGGTGAGCACACCCGGGCGATCGGTGAGGACGCCGTGCGGCGTACCGCCGGTGTTGGCGCCGAGGGAGCGCAGACCGCCGACGAGGACGGTCATCTCGGGCGCGGTGAGGTTGAGCATGTAGGCGCGGTCGACGAGCAGCACCTCCGGCTGGGTCTTCTCGCCGGGACGCAGGTAGTTGCGGAACCCGTCGGCACGCGGCTCGAGGACCCGGAAGGACTCGGTGTCGGTCTGCTCCTGGGTGGCGTCGGTGCGGCCCGGCCGGAACGGCACGGTCACCTCGACGCCGGCGTCGCGCGCCGCCTTCTCCACGGCGGCCGAGCCGGCCAGCACGATCAGGTCGGCGAGCGAGATCTTCGCCCCGCCGGCGGAGTTGAACTCCTGCTGGATGCCCTCCAGGGCGGTCAGCACGGTCGCCAGCTGCTCGGGCTGGTTGACCTCCCAGCTGCGCTGCGGCTCCAGCCGGATCCGGGCGCCGTTGGCACCGCCGCGCTTGTCGGTGTGGCGGAAGCTCGCGGCAGAGGCCCAGGCGGTGGAGACCAACTGGGCGGTGCTGAGACCGGAGTCGAGGATCTTCGCCTTCAGGGCGGCGACGTCGGCGTCACCCACCAACTCGTGGTCGACGGCCGGCACCGGGTCCTGCCAGAGCTGCGGCTCGGCCACCCACGGCCCGAGGAAGCGCTCGATCGGGCCCATGTCGCGGTGCAGCAGCTTGTACCACGCCTTGGCGAAGGCCAACGCGAACTCGTCCGGGTTCTCCAGGAAACGGCGCGAGATCTTCTCGTACGCCGGGTCGACGCGCAGCGACAGGTCGGTCGTGAGCATCGTCGGCTTGTACTTCTTCGACGGGTCGAAGGGGTCCGGGATGATGGCCTCGGCGTCCTTGGCGACCCACTGCTTCGCGCCGCCCGGGCTCCTGGTCAGCTCCCACTCGTAGCCGAACAGGATCTCGAAGAAGCGGTTGCTCCACTGCGTCGGCACGTCGGTCCAGGTCACCTCGAGACCGCTGGTGATCGTGTCCGCGCCCTTGCCGCTGCCGTGCGTGCTCAGCCAACCCAGGCCCTGCGCCTCCAGCGGGGCGCCCTCGGGCTCCGGGCCCACGTGGTTGTCGGCGACAGCCGCGCCGTGGGTCTTGCCGAAGGTGTGGCCACCGGCGATGAGGGCGACGGTCTCCTCGTCGTTCATCGCCATCCGGCCGAAGGTCTCGCGGATGAAGTGCGCCGCCGCGGCCGGGTCCGCGTTGCCGCGCGGGCCCTCCGGGTTGACGTAGATGAGGCCCATCTCGGTCGAGCCGACGCCGGTCGCCATCTCCTTCTCGGAGGTGTAGCGCTCGTCGCCCAGCCAGGTGTCCTCCGGGCCCCAGAAGATCTCCTCGGGCTCCCAGACGTCCTCACGACCGAAGCCGAAGCCGAAGGTCTTGAAGCCCATCGACTCCAGGGCCACGTTGCCGGCGAGCACCAGCAGGTCGGCCCAGGAGATCTGCTGGCCGTACTTCTGCTTGACCGGCCAGAGCAGCCGGCGGGCCTTGTCCAGGTTGGCGTTGTCCGGCCAGCTGTTCAGCGGGGCGAACCGCTGACCGCCGTCGCCGGCGCCACCGCGGCCGTCCTCGATGCGGTACGTGCCGGCGGCGTGCCAGCTCATCCGGATCATCAGGCCGCCGTAGTGGCCGAAGTCGGCCGGCCACCAGTCCTGCGAGGTGGTGAGCACCTCGACGATGTCCCGCTTGAGGGCCTCGACGTCGAGCTTGGCGAACTCCTTGGCGTAGCTGAAGTTCTCCCCCAGCGGGTTGCCCTTGGACGAGTGGGCGTGCAACACCGAGAGGTCGAGCTGGTTGGGCCACCAGTCCCGGTTGTTACGCGGACGACCGCCGGTCTTCGGGGTCGGCGAGTCGATCGCGGGGTTCTCACTCTCGCTGCCGTGCGCGGTCACCGAGTCGTGCGCGACCGGGCAGCCGGCGGCTGCCTTCTGGTCCACGCCCTGGGCGCTGATGGGGCCGTTGTCCTGGGTGTCGCTCATGAACTTCCTTCCGAGCTTGCGGATCTCTGGGGCGTGCGGTCGGTCGCGCAGTCGGGGCAGGTGCCCCAGTAGACGACCTCCGCCTCGTCGACCACGAACCCGTGGTCGTCGGAGGCGGTGAGACAGGGAGCGTGGCCGACGGCGCAGTCGACGTCGGCGATGGCGCCGCAGGAGCGACACACGACGTGGTGGTGGTTGTCCGCTACCCGGGACTCGTAGCGGGCGGTCGCGCCGGCGGGCTGGATGCGCCGCACCAGGCCGGCGTCGGTGAGCACCCGCAGCACGTCGTAGACCGCCTGGTGGGAGATGCTGGGATGATCCGTCCGGACCAGCGCGATCACCGCGTCGGTGCCGAGGTGCGGGTGCTCACGCAGCGCCGCGAGCACCGCCAACCGTGGCCGGGTCACGCGCAACGAGACAGCCCGTAGCTGCGCCTCGAAGTCGGACATCACGGGTACGAACCCTAGCTCACTATTCTGGAACGAATCAAGTTTTGCCCCGCCCGGGATGCCGCAACAGCGGACGATTCACCCGAGGTTAACCTGCGAGTGGAAAAAATTCGGGCAGCGATGTCGAGAACCGGTGAGCTGCGTCGTCCCCGAGGTGAACGTGACCACGATGGGTCGCAGACCGCACCAAGGAGAAGCACGATGGCCAAGTACCTGCTGCTCAAGCACTA
>NZ_JAEVHL010000246.1 GCF_016803395.1 Micromonospora tarensis
GCGCACCCTGGCCGACCTCGGCTGCGGCCTCGGTGCCGACGCGCTCGCCGCCGCCCGCGCCGGCATCCGGGTGTACGGGGTGGAGGCCGACCCGCTGACCGCCGCCATGGCCGCCGCCAACGCTGAGGCGGCCGGGCTGGCCGAGCTGTTCACGGTCGAGTGTGGCGACGCCACCGTGTTCGACGTCTCAGGGGTCGACGGGGTCTTCTGCGACCCGGCCCGGCGCACGAGCGGCACCGGACGGCGGATCTTCGACCCGCGCGCCTACTCCCCCCCGTGGGACTTCGTGACCGGGCTGGCCGAGCGGGTGCCGCACACCGTGGTGAAGGTGGCACCGGGCCTGGACCACGCGCTGATTCCGGCCGGCGCGGAGGCGGAGTGGGTCGCCGTGGACGGCGACCTGGTCGAGGCCGCGCTCTGGTGCGGCGAGCTGGCGGAGGTGCCCCGCCGCGCCACCCTCTACCGCCGGCAGGGCTCCGGGTTCCACCGCCACCAGCTCACCGGCTCGGGTGCCGCCGAGGCGCCGGTCGGGCCGCCGCGCCGCTACCTGTACGACCCGGACCCGGCGGTGGTCCGCGCGCACCTCGTCGCCGAGCTGGCCGTCGAACTGGACGCCACCCTGGGCGATCCGAGCATCGCCTACCTCTACGTCGACCAGCCGACCCGCACTCCGTACGCGCGCTGCCTGGAGATCACCGACGTGCTGCCGTTCTCGCTCAAGCGCCTGCGGGCGCTGCTGCGGGACCGCCGGGTGGGCCGGGTGGAGATCCTCAAGCGAGGTTCCGCGCTGGTCCCGGAGCAGCTCCGGCGGGACCTGCGGCTGGCCGGCGACCAGGCGGCGAGCCTGGTACTCACCCGGATCGGCGGTGCACCGACGGTGCTGATCGGCCGGCCGGTCGACTAGCCTCGCCTCGGCCGGCCGCCGGTCGACTAGCCTCGTCGCTGTGGCGGGACAGGGCACGCCGGCGACGGCACTGTTGGTCAAACGCGGGGTCGCGCATCGCACCCATCCGTACCGGGTGTCGCCGGACGCCCCGAACTACGGCGCGTTGGTGGCGGTGGCGCTCGGCGTGGCACCGGAGCGCGTGTTCAAGTCGCTGGTGACCGAGGTGGACGGCGGGCTCACCGTGGCGGTCGTACCGGTCACCGGCGAGTTGGATCTCAAGGCGCTCGCGGCGGCGGTCGGTGGCAAGCGGGCGGCGCTGGCCGACCGGGTGGTCGCCGAGCGGGCCACCGGTTACGTACGCGGTGGGATCAGCCCGCTCGGGCAGCGTCGGCGGCTGCCCACAGTGCTTGACGAATCCGCGCTGGATCTGCCGACGATCTACGTCTCCGCTGGTCGGCGCGGGCTGCAACTCGAACTGGCCGCCGCGGATCTGGTGGCGCTGACCGACGCCCGCACCGCGCCGTTGCAGACTCGCTGACGACCTTCGTTACGTCGACCTCCCCATGGGATACCCGGGGAGTAACAGTCGCGTTGCTGAATTGTTATCGCCCCCAACAAACTATGCACCTGCGCGGTCTTGTGGAGCCGGTGTGACGCGAAATACGTTGCCGGGCACAACAAAACAACACCTCCCCCACCTCCGAAAGGACCCTGCACATGCGTAAGGGGCTCCTCACCATCGCCGCCGTGGGCCTGCTCACGACCGGCGGCTTGACCGCCTGCAGCGACGACTCCGGCACCGGCTCGGCCGACTCCAAAAAGACTCCCAAGATCGGCGTGATCCTTCCGGACAGCAAGTCCTCCGCCCGCTGGGAGACGGCGGACCGTCGCTTCCTGGAGGAGGCGTTCAAGGCCGCCGACGTCCAGTACGACATCCAGAACGCCCAGAACGACAAGGCCGCATTCCAGACCATCGCCGACCAGATGATCACTAGCGGCGTCACCGCCCTCATGATCGTCAACCTGGACTCCGGCACCGGCAAGGCCGTGCTCGACAAGGCCAAGTCGCAGGGCGTCGCCACCATCGACTACGACCGGCTCACTCTCGGCGGCTCCGCCCAGTACTACGTCAGCTTCGACAACGAGACCGTCGGGAAGCTCCAGGGCGAGGGTCTGGCGAAGTGCCTGACCGACAAGGGTGCCAAGAACCCCGTCGTGGCGTACCTGAACGGCTCCCCCACCGACAACAACGCCACCCTGTTCAAGGCCGGCTACGACTCGGTACTCAAGCCGAAGTTCGACTCCAAGGAGTACACCAAGGGCCCGGACGACGCCGTGCCGGGCTGGGACGGCCCCACCGCGGCGACCATCTTCGAGCAGCAGCTCACCGCGACCAAGGGAAAGATCGACGGCGTGCTGGCCGCCAACGACACTCTCGGCAACGCCGCCATCTCGATCCTGAAGAAGAACAAGCTCAACGGCAAGGTGCCGGTGACCGGCCAGGACGCCAGCGTGGAGGGCCTGCAGAACATCATCGCCGGTGACCAGTGCATGACCGTCTACAAGGCCGTCCGGGAAGAGGCCAAGGCCGCGTCGGACCTGGCCATCGCACTGGCCAAGGGCGAGAAGAAGGACACCGGCCAGACGGTGAAGGACCCGGAGGGTGGCCGGGACGTCCCCTCGGTGCTGCTCACCCCGAAGGCCATCTACAAGGACAACGTCAAGGACGTCATCGCCGACGGCTACGTGACCAAGGAGCAGATCTGCGCCGACGCGTACGCCAAGCTCTGCGCCGACGCCGGCATCAGCTGACCGACGCCGCAGTACCCGCCGGGACGACAATCGCCGCCCGGCACGGGAGCACCTTCCCGTGCCGGGCGGCGCCCGCCGACGGGCCCCGACCCTCCCTTAAGAAGGAGACCCCGTGTCCGCGACTCCCCTGCTGGAACTCCGCGGGATCGACAAGAGCTTCGGTCCCGTCCAGGTGCTCCGCGACGTCGCCCTGAGCGTCCACCCGGGCGAAGTGACCGCACTTGTCGGCGACAACGGTGCCGGCAAGTCGACCCTGGTGAAGTGCATCAGCGGCATCTACCCCACCGACGCCGGTGAGGTCCTGTTCAACGGCGAACAGGTGCACATCGGCAGTCCCCGCGACGCCGCCACGCTCGGCATCGAGGTCGTCTACCAGGACCTCGCGCTCTGCGACAACCTGGACATCGTGCAGAACATGTTCCTCGGCCGGGAGAAGCACAGCGGCCTCGTCCTGGACGAGCCGACAATGGAACAACTCGCCGCCGAGACCCTGGCGGGGCTCTCCATCCGCACCGTCACCTCGCTTCGCCAGCACGTCTCCAGCCTCTCCGGCGGTCAGCGCCAGACCGTGGCCATCGCCAAGGCGGTGCTGTGGAACAGCAAGCTCGTCATCCTGGACGAGCCGACCGCGCCCTGGGCGTGGCACAGACCGCCCAGGTGCTCGAACTCGTCCGCCGCCTCGCCGACAACGGCCTGGCCGTGGTCCTCATCTCGCACAACATGAACGACGTCTTCGCCGTCTCCGACCGGATCGCCGCGCTCTACCTCGGCCAGATGGTCGCCCAGGTGAAGACCACCGACATCACTCACGCCCAGGTGGTTGAGCTGATCACCGCCGGGCGCTCGGGCGGGCTCGGCCTCGCCACGGACCCGGGCGGCAACGGCGACGGCCCGCAGCCGGCCGATTCGATCTCAGGAGGCGTCCGATGACCACCACCGCCGTGCGGAAGGACGGCCCGGCGGCCGTCACACCGCCGCCGACCGTCGGGAGGCACGCCCGCAACTACCTGAGTCGGGTACGCGGTGGCGACGTCGGCGCGTTGCCGGCAGTGCTCGGCCTGATCGTGCTCTGCACCGTGTTCGCGGTCATGCGGCCGTCGTCGTTCCTGTCGGCCGGCAACTTCGCCAACCTGTTCACCCAGGGCGCGGCGGTGACGCTGATCGCGATGGGCCTGGTCTTCGTTCTGCTGCTCGGCGAGATCGACCTCTCCGCCGGCTTCGCCAGCGGTGTCTGCGCGGCGGTGCTGGCCAACGTGGTCACCGTGCTCGGCTACCCCTGGTGGGTCGCGGTGCTCGCCGCGATCGGCACCGGCCTGGTCATCGGCACCACCCTCGGCATGCTGGTCGCGAAGGTCGGCATTCCGTCCTTCGTGGTCACCCTCGCCGGCTTCCTCGCCTTCCAGGGCGTGGTCCTGCTGCTGGTGAAGGACGGCACCAACATCTCCGTACGCGACAACGTGCTGGTCGCCATCGCCAACCGCAACCTCACCCCCGCCCTGGGCTGGGCGTTCGCCATCCTCGCGGTCGTCGGCTACGCGGCGGTGCAACTGCTGCGCCACCGCAACCGGGTGGCCCGAGGCCTGATCGCCGACCCGATCGCGGTGGTGGTGCTCCGGATCGCCGGGCTCGCCGTCATCCTCGGCACCGCGGTGTACGTCCTCAACCTCGAGCGCAGCCGCAACGTACTGATCAGCTCCCTCAAGGGTGTGCCGATCGTGGTGCCGATCATCGCGGTGCTGCTGGTCGTCTGGACCTTCGTGCTCCAGCGCACCAGCTACGGCCGGCACATCTACGCCGTGGGTGGCAATCGGGAAGCGGCCCGTCGGGCCGGCATCGGGGTGGACCGGATCCGCATCTCCGTCTTCATGATCTGCTCGTCCATGGCCGCCGTCGGTGGCATCGTCGCGGCCAGCCGGGCCAACTCGGTCGACCCGAACACCGGGGGCAGTAACGTACTGCTCTACGCGGTCGGCGCAGCGGTGATCGGCGGCACCAGCCTCTTCGGCGGCAAGGGCCGCGTCCTCGACGCCGTGCTCGGCGGCGCAGTGGTCGCGGTCATCGAAAACGGGATGGGCCTGATGGGGTACAGCGCGGGAGTCAAGTACGTGGTCACCGGCGTCGTGCTGCTGCTCGCCGCCAGCGTCGACGCCCTCTCCCGCCGTCGCGCGGCAGCCACCGGCACCCGCTGACCGCGCGGGAGGTAGCACCACCATGCGCCCAGGACCGAGCCAGGATGACGTCCGACGGCAGAACCTCGGGGCCCTGCTGAGGCACGTGCACGTCCACGGGGCGACCACCCGCGCCGAGCTGACCACCACGCTGGGCCTCAACCGCAGCACCATCGGCGCGCTCACCGCCGACCTGTCCTCGGTGGGGCTGGTCAGCGAAGGAACTCCGAAGGAGACCGGCCGGGCCGGGCGACCGTCACTTGTCGTCCGGCCCGAGTCGGCCCGGGTCTACGCGTACTCGGTGGAGGTGGACCGCCTGCGCGCGGCCCGGATCGGGCTGGGTGGCGCGGTGCTGGACCGGCGGGACCTGCCCAGGCCGCGCGGCCTGCTGGCCGCGGAGGCCGCACCGCTGTTGGCCGGCGCGGTCAAGGAGATGCAGCAGGTGGTGTCGGCCGACGCGATCTGCGTCGGTGCCGGCGTCGCGGTGTGCGGCATGGTCCGCCGCGACGAAGGCCTGGTCCGACTCGGCCCGACCACCGGATGGGTGGACGAGCCGATCGGCGCGGCCCTCGCCGACGAGCTGGGCACCGACGTGCCGATCACGGTGGGCAACGTGGCCGACGTCGCCGCGTTCGCCGAGCACGCACGGGGTGTGGCTGCCGGCTGCGACAACGTCCTCTACCTGTACGGCGACGTCGGCGTCGGTGCCGGCATCATCGCCGGTGGACGCCGGCTGACCGGGCACGGCGGGTACGGCGGCGAGGTCGGCCACATGAAGGTGGTCCGGGACGGAAAGCCCTGTGAGTGCGGCTCCCGGGGTTGCTGGGAGACCGAGATCGGCGAGCACAGTCTGCTGCGGGCGGCCGGACGCTCCGACGCCCGGGGCCGCCACGCGCTGCTGGAGGTCTTCGACGCCGCCGACCGGGGCGACGCCCGAGCCCAGACGGCGGTCCGCCAGGCCGGCGACTGGCTCGGCTTCGGGGTGGCCAACCTGGTGAACGTCTTCAACCCCGAGATGGTCATCTTCGGCGGAACCATGCGCGACCTCTACCTCGCGGCGGCGGCCCAGATCCGCAGCCGGCTGAACTCCAACGCGCTCGGCGCCTGCCTGGAACACGTCCGGCTGCGCACCCCCGCGCTGGGCGAGGACGCCCCCCTGATCGGGGCCGCCGAGTTGGCCTTCGAACGACTTCTCGCCGATCCCCTCGACGTGGGCTGATCCGCGTACGCTGTCCGGCGTGGATGTCGAGCTGCGCGCCTCCGACGACGACCGCAACCGGGTCGTCGACGAGCTGCACCAGCACACCGCCGCGGGTCGGCTCACGCTCGACGAGTTCTCCGATCGGGCGGGTGCGGTGTGGACCGCACGCACCCTCGGTGACCTCGCCTCGCTGACCCGTGACCTGCCGCCCCTGCCCCGACCGGCCGGCAACGCCGATCCCGTCGGGCACGGGCGTCGAGAGTTGCTGATGGTCTTCGCCGCCGCGGCGCTCACTCTGCTGCTGCTGGGCGGCTTCCTCGCCGTCACCCGCTGATCCGCGCCGCCGCGCGGTGAACTGATCGCGCGGTTGGTCCGTACCAGTGGGCGGACGGGCAACCGGCAGCGTACGGGTGCCCGGTCCAGACGCGTTCCGGTCCGGACCGAGGAGGCAGCACAGACATGGCACCGCTCAGATCCGCCCGTCGTCGACCGGGCACCCGGACCCACCGAGCGGTCATGCTGCTCATCGCAGTCATCGCGGGGGTCGGTGTGCTACCCGGCGTGGCCGTCGCCGCGCCCGTCGGCCAGCAGCTCAACGCCGCCGACATGACGTTGCTCAACGGGGTGCGGCTGGCCGGGCTGTGGGAGATGCCCGCCGGCCAGATGGCCGCCGAGAAGGGGCAGTCGGCGAAGGTCCGCGAGATCGGCGCCGGCATCGCGAACGAGCATCAGCGCCTCGACCAGCTGGTGGTCGAGGCGGCCAACAAGTTGGGCGCGACGATCCCCAGCGAGCCGACCGCCGAGCAGAAGGGCTGGCTCGCGGAGATGCAGAAGGCCTCCGGGGCCCGGTTCGACCAGATCTTCGTCACCCGGCTCCGGGTCGCGCACGGCAAGATCTTCCCGGTGATCGGCGCGGTGCGGGCCAGCACCCGGGACGCCACCGTCCGCAAGCTCTGCGACGACGCGAACGGCTTCGTCATGCACCACATGCAGATGCTGGAGAGCACCGGGCTGGTCCGCTGGCCGGAGCTGCCGCCGGCCGCGCTGCCCGCCCCCGGCAAGGACGGGCTGCTGGCCGCCGCCTCGGCGAACACCGGCCCGCAGGTCGGCGTCAGCAGCACAGTCGTCTGGTTGGTCTTCCTCGCCGCGTTGGGCACCGGGGGCATCGCCACCTACCGGATGTTGCGCCGCAGCTGACCACTGTCGTGGCCTGGTTGGTGGCTCGTGTCAGCGATCGACCTGGGTGAAGTCCCAGGAGTGCGGGGCACGGGCCACCAGCAGGGCTGGTGGATCCGGTAGTGGGCGCGGGTTGCTGCGCCACTTGGAGATGACCACCACCCGGTGGTCGGTGGACGAGAACACCTCGCTGGAGACGTGCAGCGGGTCGTGCTCCAGCTCGGGCAGCGCGGTGTCGCACACCCAGGTGATCAGGTCGGCGACCCCGTACGCCTCGGCGCGCGCCTCCCACATCCGCACGATCATGCCGCCGCGCCCGTCACACACTGACCGTGGTCAACGGCAGTGCCGAGTCGGCCGGCAGGTCCAGTCGGCTCGGCGCCACCCCGGCGGCGACCAGGTGCGAACCGAGCGCGGCCACCATCGCGCCGTTGTCGGTGCAGAGCTTCGGCCGGGGCACCCGGACCCGGATGCCGTACTTCTCGGCCCGCTGCTCGGCCAGCGCCCGCAGCCGTGAGTTCGCCGCGACTCCCCCACCGATGACCAGGGTCTCGATGCCCTGCGCCCGGCAGGCGGCGAGCGCCTTGCTGGTCAGCACGTCACAGACCGCCTCCTGGAAGGACGCGGCCACGTCGGCCACCGGCACTGGCTCGCCGGCCCGCTGACGGGCCTCGACCCACCGGGCCACCGCGGTCTTCAACCCGGAGAACGAGAAGTCGTACCGGTGCGCGGCGAGGTCCTTCGCGGCGGTCAGGCCGCGGGGGAAGGCGATCGAGGCGGCGTCGCCGGCGCGGGCCTCCCGGTCGATCGGCGGGCCGCCCGGGAACGGCAATCCGAGCAGCCGGGCGACCTTGTCGAACGCCTCACCGGCCGCGTCGTCGATGGTGGCGCCCAGCGGGGTGACACCCCGGGCCAGGTCGTCCACGAGCAGGAGGGACGAGTGGCCGCCGGACACCAGGAGCGCGATGGCGGGTTCGGGCAGCGGACCGTGCTCAAGGGTGTCCACCGCGACGTGCGCGGCGAGGTGGTTGACGCCGTACACCGGCTTCTCGGCGGCGAGCGCGTACCCCTTGGCGGCGGCGACGCCGACCAGCAACGCGCCGGCCAGGCCCGGCCCGGAGGTGACCGCGATCGCGTCGATGTCGGCCAGGGTGACGCCGGCCTCGGTCAGCGCCCGGTCCATGGTCGGCACGATGGCCTCCAGGTGGGCACGGCTCGCCACCTCGGGAACCACACCCCCGAACCGGGCGTGCTCCTCGACGCTGGAGGCGAGCGCGTCGGCCAGCAGGGTGTGCCCCCGCACGATGCCGACGCCGGTCTCGTCGCAGGAGGTCTCGATACCCAGGATCAGTGGTTCGTCAGCCATGGTCGTGTGGTCCGTCCCCGGTCGGCTCGGTGTCGCGCCGCATGACCAGCGCGTCGGTGTTGCTCGGTTGGTAGTAGCCGCGTCGCACCCCGATCGGCTCGAACCCGTACGTCGCGTAGAGCCGCTGCGCCGCGGCGTTGTCCACGGCGACCTCCAGCAGGGTGCTGCGCGCGTCGCGCCGGGCCGCCTCGGCGAGCAGTTCCTCAAGCAGTGCGCGACCTACGCCGCGTCGCTGGGCGTCGCGGCGGACGGCGATGTTCTGTACCCACACCTCATCCGGCGGGGCGCCGGCGAGCCCGGCGTAGCCGAGCACCGAACCATCCGCGTCGACGGCGACCCGGTAGTGGTGCCCGTTCGCCAGCTCGTTCCAGAACATGGCCGGCGACCACTGCTCGGCGCCGAAGAGGTCCGCCTCGATCGGCAGCACGTCGTCGATGTGCCACCAGCGGAATGGGTCGAGCCGTACCGCGGTCGTCATGGCAGGACCGGTTTGCGTCCGGTCGCCGCCACCGCGTCCGGGCGGCGCAGGTACAGCGGGGTGAGTCGCTCGCTGGACGCCCCGGCCCGGATCCGCTCGGCGGCCAGCAGCGCCAGCACGGTGGCGTCCGGGTAGCGCGGCTCGACCCGGACCGGCAGGTCCAGGACCTCCGCGTACCGGTGCGCCCCGTCGCCGACCGCGACTGTCGCGCCCAGTTCGCGGGCGCGTGCGGCGGCCACCACCGGAGTGGACACCTCCGGCCCGACGATTCGCTGGCCGTCGCCGTCGTAGACGGCCCAGTAGAGCTCCCTGCGCCGCGCGTCGCTGGCGGCCAGCACCGGATCGCCGGATGCCGCCGGGTAGCCGATGGCGTCCAGCGAGCAGACGCCGTACGTCGGGATGCCGAGCACCTGGCCCATCGTCGCGGCGGTGACCAGGCCGACCCGCAGCCCGGTGAACGGTCCCGGGCCCAGCCCGGCGACGATGGCGTTCAGGTCACGCGGGCGCGCGTCAACGTCGGCGAGGACCGCGTCCACCTGGGGCGCGAGCAGCTCACCGTGCGCGCGAGCGTCAACCGTGCACCGCTGCGCCCGGGACGCCACGCCGTCTGCCGAGACCTCCACCAACGCTGCGGTGACGGCGGGGGTCGAGCTGTCCACCACGAGTACGAGCACGGTAAGCCAGCCTAGCCGCCCCACCCCGCAC
>NZ_JAEVHL010000247.1 GCF_016803395.1 Micromonospora tarensis
GGTGCTCGGGCTGCTGGCGCTCGGTTGGCTGGCCGCCATGCTCTGGTCCACCCGGGAGGCCATCACCTCGGCCGCGGCCGGGGTCACCGCGATCAGCCTCTCCGCGTTCGCCCTGCCCGGCGTGATCTCGGCCGCGCTGGTCGCCGGCACGGCCGTCGCGCTCGCCATCGGCAACCTGCTGGCCCGCCGGTACGGCGACTGGGCGAGTCTGCGCTTCGCCGGGGCGATCGGCGGCGGAATGCTGGTCGGGCTCGCCGCCGCGCTGGCCATCAACCTCACCTACTTCGACACCTCGGTCACCAACGTGATCGCCGGCAGCACGGCGGCCGCGGCGATCATCGGCGGCGCGCTGGCCGCCGCGCGGACCGCTCCGGCGGTCGGGGCGGTGGTCACCGCCGCGCTGGGCACGCTGATCTTCGTGGTCGCGTTCAGCCGCGCCCGCGACCCGCTGTTCAACCTCTTCGGGGCAGGCGACAGCCAGGAATCGCTTGTCGACGCGGCGAAGTGGGTGTCCCGTACCGAATCGCTCGTCGCCGGGCTGCTGGCCGGTCTGCTGGCCTTCGGCTACCTGAGCTGGGCGCGGCGTCGCGCGGTCCGCCGCGACCCCGAAGCCCCGGCGCTGCGCTGGCCGGCGTACCTCCTCGCCGGCGCCGGGCCGGGCCTGCTCCTGCTGCTCGCCGAGGTGATCATCCGGGTCGGTGGTCGGTCGCTCATCGATCTCGCCAGCGCACTCAGCGAGGCGGACGCGGTGGCACAGACCTCGCTGGGCACCTCGCGGGTGGACAACGGCATCTGGGTGCTCTTCGTGGGGGCGCTGACCGCGCTGATCGCGTTCGGCCGCACGCTCGGCCCGGCGCACGCCGAGGACGACGAACCGGCCGACGGCGCGGGCACCGTCGCGGACCGGTCCGACCCGGAGGACGACGAGCCGAGTCCGGCCGAGACGTTCGACGCCCAGCCGACCGAGGCGGACCCGACGCGCTGACGGCTGAAGCGGACGGCCGGTTCAGCCGGCTGCGCGGAGCAGCAGGTCCAGCTCTGTCACGTCGTACCACTCCAACTCGTGGTCCTCGGCACCGTCGACGGTGAACTGGGCGTCGGGATCTCCGGCGGCCGCCTCGGCGACCACGTCGACCGCGGCGGCGATGTCCTCGACCGCGTCCTCGCCGTCCACGTGGATGGCCGCGACGGCACCGACCGGCACGGCGTCGACCAACGTCACGGTGCTGGAACCCAACTCACCGTCGGCCCGCCCGACCGCGCCGGCCGGCAGGTCGACCGAGACGACGACGCGGCGGCGGGGAGCAGCCGGATCGGCCCGGAGCAGGTGCAGCGCGTCCTGGGCGGCCCTGGTGAACGCGACGTACTCCAACTCCTCCTCGTCGCCCTCGGCGTACCACTCCCGCAGCGCCGGGGTGACGGCGTGGGCCTGGTCGGCGGCCAACCCCTCGGCCCGCAGCCGGGCCAGCATCGGTACGGTCGCCGGCACGTACACCCGGACAATCTCGTCGGTCACCGGTCGTCTCCCCCGCGTCGTCCTCCACCGGCGGCCGCCGGCACGGGCGCCGATCATGCCGGACGCCGTGACCGTCATACACCCCGCCTCCGGGCCGGAGGAAGTTCCCGACCGGTGTGTCCCGGTTGGTAGCTCCCCCGCCGGCCCGGGCCGGTGCTGGGCGGCCGGCGCTGTCGGTGGCAAACTGAGCCAAACGACATCAACCCCGGGAGTTCCTGTGGAGCCGAGGTTCCTGCTGCTCTCCGACGTCGCCGCCGAGCTGAACGTGTCGGACTCGCAGGTCTACCACATGGTGCGCAGCGGCGAACTGCCGGCGATCAAGATCGGTGGACGCGGCCAGTGGCGGGTGGAGCGCGCCCGCCTGGAGGAGTACATCGCTCGCAAATACGACGAGACCGCAGAGTGGGTGCAGAGCAACCCGCTGATCGACCGCGACCCGGAGTAGCCTTCCGGCCCCCGCGCCCCGCGCCCGCGCCCGCGCCCCGCGCCCCGCGCGATGATCCACTCGGTTTCATGGAAACCGGGGCATCCGAGCCCGCCTATTGCCGCGACATCATGGAAACCGAGTGGATCATGCGCCTCGGTGGGTCGACGGCACCCTGAGTCATTGACCGACGCCTCTTTGTCAGCCAGAATCAAGGCTGTCAGAGGCAAACGAAGGTAAACGCAAGGATCAGGGGCGTGATGAGTGGAGTACGACCCAGCCGTTCCCGACCGCCGGTGCGGCTGCGCCCCGTCCCACCCGTCGACCCGCCGTACGTCGACGAGACCGACGGGCCGTACTGGCCGGCACCGACCGACGGTCAGCTCGCCCTCGACCTGTTCGCCTCGACCCGACCGAGCCCGGTCCGGCCACCGGAGCGTCGCGCCGCGCTGCGGCCGGTGCCCAGCCGGTCCTCCACCACCCATCCGGTCACCTCGTTGCCGTCGGCGACCGCTCCGGAAGCCACCCGAGCCGCGCATCGCTTCGTCGGCACCTGCCTGGAGGTGGTCAACGGCTACCGTTCGCCGGCCCAGGTGCGGGCGCTGCTCGACCCGGCCCGAGCGGCTGAGCTGCTGACCGAGCTGGCCCGCGCGTCCGGGCGGGCCGGGGCACCCCGCCGCCGCGCCAGCCGGCCGGTGATCCGGCTGCTCCGCCTGCGAGTGTGCGAGCCCCCGGCCGGCCGCGGTGGAGGCGGCGGCCGTCCTCACCGGCGCCGGCGGGCGGAGCTGGGCGATGGCGATCAGGCTGGAGCATCGCCGGGGCCGCTGGCTCTGCACCGCCCTACACGTCCTCTGAGCTTGTGATCAACTCTGGATGCCGGAAACCGCGCCGTTGAGCCTGCGGAAACATCAGGCTCTTCATGAAGACGAGGTGATCAGCCCGGGCGCGCCGTCGGACGGCACGCAGGCGGGTCGGATCGGCGCGGCCTCGGCACGCAGGCGGGTCGAATCGGCGCGCCGTCGGCACGCAGGCAGGTCGGATCGGCGCGCCGTCGGCACGCAGGCAGGTCGGATCGGCGCAGCGTCGGACGGCACGCAGGCAGGTCGGATCGGTGCAGCTCGGATGGCACGCACGGACGTAGGTCGGATCGGTAACTGGGAGACAGCGACGGCCCCGGCCTGGGTAGGCCGGGACCCGTCGGATGGTGCTTCTGGTCAGTTGCCGCCGTTGGGCGCGCCGTGGCAGCGCTTGTACTTGCGGCCCGAGCCACACGGGCACGGCGCGTTACGGGACGGACCGTTGCTCGCCTCCGCCTGGTTCGGTGCCGGCCGGCGGGCAGCGGCCGACGGAACTGCCGGGCCGCGCAGCCCGGAGGCTGGGCGCTGCGGGGCGGACGGCGCGCTCTGACCCGGAGCGGCCGGAGCACCCGGGGCGGGTCGGCCCACACCGAGCGCCGGAGCCTGCTGCTCGGCCTGCTCGACAGCGACCGCGCCCGGGCTGGCCTCACCGTCGATGGTGGGCGCGGAGTATTGCAGGCCCTGCCGCTGCGGAGCGCGATTGAGGCCCTTCGCCCGGATCTCGACCGGCTTGTCGAGCAGCGCGACCTCGTCCGCACCCGTTTCCGGCTCCGGGTCGGTCACCTGGACGTCGATGTTGTAGAGGAAACCGACCGTCTCCTCCTTGATGCCGTCCATCATGGTGGCGAACATGTCGAAGCCCTCGCGCTGGTATTCCACCACCGGGTCGCGCTGGGCGTACGCCCGGAGGTTGATGCCCTCCTGGAGGTAGTCCATCTCGTAGAGGTGCTCGCGCCACTTACGGTCGATGACCTGGAGCAGCACCATCCGCTCGAGCTGGCGCACCCCCTCGGCGCCGAGCTGCTCCTCACGCCGGTCGTACGCGGCGTTCGCGTCCTCCTTGAGGCGGGCGACCAGGAAGTCGGCGTCCATGCCGGCCCGAGAGCCGCCGGCCTCCTCCTCCAGCTCCTCGATCGTGATGCCGACCGGGTAGAGCTGCTTCAGGCTGGACCAGAGCTGCTCAAGGTCCCAGTCCTCGCCGTAGCCCTCGGAGGTGGCACCCCGCACGTACGCCTCGACGGTTTCGTCGATCATGCTGCGCACCTGGTCGGAGAGGTCCTCACCGTTGAGCACCCGGAGCCGCTCGGCGTAGATGACCTGGCGCTGCTTGTTGAGCACCTCGTCGTACTTGAGCACGTTCTTGCGGATCTCGGCGTTCTGGCCCTCGATCTGGGCCTGGGCGCTCTTGATCTGCCGGGTGACCATCTTCGACTCGATGGGCACGTCCTCCGGGATGTTGAAGCGCTCCATCACCGCCTCGACCGCACCGGCCCGGAAGCGCCGCATCAGTTCGTCCTGGAGGGACAGGTAGAACCGGGACTCACCCGGGTCACCCTGCCGGCCGGCGCGACCACGCAGCTGGTTGTCGATCCGCCGGGACTCGTGCCGCTCGGTGCCCAACACGTAGAGACCACCGGCGGCCGCGACCTCGTCGGCCTCGGCGTCGCAGGCCTGCTTCCAGTTGGGCAGGACCTCCTCCATCGCCTTGGCGTACTCTTCCTCGTTCTCCAGCGGGTCGAGGCCACGCTGACGCAGCTCGTTCGCGGCGAGGAACTCGGCGTTGCCACCGAGCAGGATGTCGGTGCCACGGCCGGCCATGTTGGTGGCCACGGTGACCGCGCCCTTACGACCTGCCTGGGCGACGATCTCGGCCTCCCGGGCGTGGAACTTGGCGTTCAGCACGTTGTGCGGTATGCCCCGCCGGCGCAGCAGCTGGGAGAGGATCTCGGAATTCTCCACCGAGACGGTGCCGACCAGCACCGGCTGGCCCAGCTGGTGCCGCTCGGCGATGTCCTCGATGACGGCGTTGAACTTGGCCTTCTCCGTCTTGTAGATGACGTCCGGCCGGTCCTCCCGAACCATCGGGCGGTGGGTCGGGATGGTCACCACGCCGACCTTGTAGACCTTGTTGAACTCGCCTGCCTCGGTCTGCGCCGTACCGGTCATCCCGGACAGCTTCTCGTAGAGGCGGAAGTAGTTCTGGAGGGTGATGGTGGCCAGGGTCTGGTTCTCCTGCTTGATCTCCACCCCCTCCTTGGCCTCGATCGCCTGGTGCATGCCCTCGTTGTAGCGGCGGCCGTGCAGGATGCGACCGGTGAACTCGTCGACGATCAGCACCTCACCGTCGCTGACGATGTAGTCCTTGTCGCGCTTGTAGAGCTCCTTGGCCTTGATCGCGTTGTTGAGGTAGCCGACCAGCGGAGTGTTCACCGACTCGTACAGGTTGTCGATGCCGAGCCGGTCCTCGACCTTGGCGACACCGCGCTCGGTGACCGCGACGGTGCGCTTGGAGTGGTCGACCTCGTAGTCGCCCTCGCCGTCGGTGCCGGCTTGGAGCCGGTTGACGACGCCGGCGAACTCGCCGTACCAACGGGCGGAGTGCTCGGCCGGGCCGGAGATGATCAGCGGGGTGCGGGCCTCGTCGATGAGGATCGAGTCGACCTCGTCGACCACCGCGAAGTTGTGCCCGCGCTGCACCAGCTCGTCCTTCGACCAGGCCATGTTGTCGCGCAGGTAGTCGAAGCCGAACTCGTTGTTGGTGCCGTAGGTGATGTCGCACTCGTACGCGGCCCGGTGCTCGGCGGCCGGCCGGTTGGGCAGCACCACGCCGACGGTCAGCCCGAGGAACTCGTGCACCCGGCCCATCCAGGCGGCGTCGCGCTGGGCGAGGTAGTCGTTGACCGTGATCACGTGCACGCCCTTGCCGGACAGCGCGTTGAGGTAGACGGCCATGACCGAGGTCAGCGTCTTGCCCTCACCGGTCTTCATCTCGGCGATGTTGCCGAAGTGCAGCGCCGCGCCGCCCATCACCTGGACGTCGTACGGGCGCTGGCCGAGCACCCGGGCGGACGCCTCGCGGGCCACCGCGAAGGCCTCCGGTAGTAGGTCGTCGAGGGTCTCCCCGTCGGCGAGCCGTTCCCGGAACTGCTCGGTCAAGCCGGCCAGTTCCTCGTCGCTGAGGTTGACGTAGTCGTCCTCGATCGAGTTGACGGCGGCGGCGATGGCCTTCAGCCGGCGCACCATGCGGCCCTCGCCCGCGCGAAGGACCTTTTCCAGAATCGACACGGATCAACGCTCCCCTAGACGGTCTCGAACCATCGTAGGCGCTCCATCGGCGTGATGGTCACTGGTAGCGGCGGTCCATTGCGCCGAACCCGACATAACTCACGTACCAGCTACACGCCGGTACGTTATCCAGTTACGCCGTCGGCGAACGGTGCGGCACGATGCACGGGTGGAGCCCGTGGAGATCACCGAGGACGCGTGCGGCTGCGGCCCTGGCGGGAGGCCGACGCCGACGCCGTACACAAGGCCTGCCAGGACCCGGACATTCAGCGCTGGACCCGCGTGCCGCGCCCCTATCTGCCGGAGCACGCGCGGGGTTTCGTCACCGAGCTGAGCGAGCGTGCCTGGGCGGACGGCACGGCCGCGCCGTTCGCGATCTGTGACCCGGTAACCGGTGACCTGCTCGGTTCGTGCGGTTTGGTGGCCATTGACGGCACCGGCACCGGTGAGATCGGCTACTGGACGGCGCCCTGGGCCCGCGGCCGAGGGGTGATGGTGCGGGCCACCCGGGCGGTGGCGCGCTGGTCCTTCGACACCCTTGGGCTCCGCCGGCTGATCTGGCAGGCCGAGGTGGGCAACCACGTCTCCCGGTTGGTGGCCCTACGGGCCGGTTTCCGGATCGACGGTCGGTTGCGGCTGGCCAACTCGACGCCGCACTTCGGCGCGGACGGCTGGATCGGCTCGCTGCTGCCCGGTGAGGTGCCCGCCGCCGGGTCGACCGGGCCGGCCGGGCCGGGCACCCTCGTCGCCCGCCGGGCCGCCGTCTTCGGCCGCCCGCAGCCCGTGCTGTTCGCCACCACCGGGTCCGGCGAGCTCCGGCTGCGGCCCATCGAGGAGCACGACCTGGACGCGGTGGTGCGGACCTGTCGGGACCCGGAGACCATCCGCTGGACGACCGTGCCGGATCCCTACGAGCGTGCCGACGCACAGGCGTACCAGACCTTCAGCCGGGACGCGTGGGCTCGCGGGGACGCCGCCTGCTTCGTGATCGCCGACCAGGACGACCGGTACGTGGGCTCGCTCGAACTGCGACTCTCCGCCGCCGATCCGCTGCTGGCCGACGTCGGTTTCATGGCCGCCCCGGCGGCCCGGGGCCGGGGGAACCTGCCCGCCGCACTTGTCGCACTCAGCGCCTGGGGATTCAGCACCCTGGGCCTGGCCCGAATCGAGTGGCGGGCGCACGTGGGCAACACCTCCTCCCGCCGGGCCGCGGAGAAGGCGGGCTTCAGGTTCGAGGGGACCGCCCGAGGTGGCGTGCAGCACCGGGGTGAGCGGGTCGACACGTGGTTGGCCGCCCTCCTCGCCGGGGATCTGCGGTGAGCCTGCCGCAGGCGATCGAGGCGTACGGGGTGCGGCTACGGGCGTTCCGGGCCGAGGACATCCCCGACGTGGTCGACGGCCTGGCCGACCCGGTCAGCCAACGCTTCATGACGGGCCTGCCGACGCCGTACACCGAGGTCGACGCCCGCTGGTGGATCGACGCGGGCGCCCCGGCGGCCTCGACCGCCGGCGCCGCCGCGTACGCCGTCGCGGACCCGGCCACGGACCGGCTGTTGGGCTCGGTGGGTCTCTACAATCTGGCGCCCGCCCGGGGCGAGGCCGGAATCGGCTACTGGGTGCGTCCGGCGGCGCGTGGACGCGGCGTCGCCACCGCGGCCACCCGCGCGCTGAGCGACCACGCCCTCGCCAGCGGAACGGCCCGACTGGAGTTGCTCACCCACCCGGAGAACACGCCCAGCCAGCGGGTCGCGCTGGCCGCCGGCTTCCGCTACGAGGGGCTGCGCCGGTCGGCCACGGTGAGCCGCGACTCGGGCCGGCACGACCTGCTGGCCTGGGTACGCGTGGCCGGCGATCCGCCCGGCCCGGCCGCCCGGCCGCTGCCGGACCTGCCGGGCGGGGTGCTCACCGATCAGGTGGTGGCGCTGCGCCCGCTCGCGCCGGACGACGCGGCGGTGATGTACCGGCTGCACAGCCGGCCCGAGGTGGTGGCGAACCAGGCACCGCCGGTGCCGCCGACGCGGGAGGCGATCGAGCGGCGTTGTCGCCTCGCGCGGAGCGGATGGCTGACCGGCGAGATCGCGCGACTGCTGATCACGGACGTGGCCAGCGGAGAGCCGGCGGGTAGTTGCGGGCTGTCGTACACCGATGTGGCCGCCGGCGAAGCGTCGGTCGGCTACGCGTTGCTGCCCGAGTGGCGCGGCCGGGGGTACGCGACCCGGGCGGTTCGACTGCTCGCGGGCTGGGCGTTCGGCTCGACGGGCATCGCCCGGTTGACCGCCGGCACCGTGCCGGACAACACCGCGTCACACCGGGTGCTGGAGCGGGTCGGGTTCCAGCGCGAGGGTCTGCAACGCGGCCGGCTGCCCGGGCTGGCCGGCACCCGACTGGACGACCTGACCTTCGCGCTGCTCCCCTGCGACCTCCGTTGACCGGTGTGGTGGGGTTGTGGTGGGAGCCCACCACAACCCCACGAGCCGCCGGTCAGGTGGCGAGGGAGATGATGCCGTAGTCGTACGCGTGACGCCGGTAGACGACGCTGGGACGGCCGGACTCCTTGTCCTGGAACAGGTAGAAGTCGTGACCGACGAGTTCCATCTCGAACAGCGCGTCGTCGATCGTCATCGGCTCCGCCGGGTGGACCTTCTCCCGGGCGATGTGCCACGGCTGCTGGTCGTCGTACTCCTCCTCGACGCGCTCCGCCACGGCGGTGCCGGCGCGGGCGCCGTCACCCGGCGCACTCAGCGCGGGGGCCACCAGGTCCGCGACCGGCAGGCCGGCGGTGGCCTCGGCGACGGAGATCGGGGCGTGCCGGCCGCGGTGTACGCGGCGGCGGTCGGCCGCGCGGCGCAGCCGGGTGTCGAGCTTGGCGATGGCCGCGTCGAGCGCGCTGTAGAAGTCGTTGGTGCAGGCCTCGGCCCGAATCACCGGGCCCCGGGAAACACAGGTGATCTCCACCCGCTGGCAGTGGTCGGCCTGGCGCGGATTGCGCTCGTGAAACAGCTCGACATCGACCCGAATAAGCTTGTGATCGTAGCGTTCGATCTTTGCGAGTTTCTCAGCTACGTGCACCCGGTAATGGTCCGGCACTTCGACGTTTCGGCCCTTGACCACGATGTCCACGTGACCTCCCTTTTTCGGACGGTCTTCGATCCGGTTAGCCCGGTCGCGCGCCGTAGGGGAGACCCGCTGGCGTCGACCGGTTGGTACGGCTACGCCTCCTCTCACCGCCGGGGGCGGTTGGAACGACCTCCTACCCCCGACAGCGAAACGCTAACTCCTGTTTGCCCGGCAGTCACCCCATGTTGCGGAGACGGCCCAAAATTTTTCGCAGGTCATACACCAACGGGTGAAACGGAAACACAATCGGTTACAACTGGCGTCTTTTCTCGGTCGCCGCGAGCACCACTGCAACACTCGGTGCCCACCCGATCGCGGTCAGCACCCTGCTCGCGGCGGCCAGGGTGACGCCTGTGGTGACGATGTCGTCCAGCAGCACCACGAGCGGTCCGGCGCCGCCGCCAGGAACCCGGGCCGGGGCCGTGGAGCGGGGCTGGAAGGCCGCCTCCGCTGCCGCCGCCCGCCCGGCGCTGTCCAGGGTGACCGAGTCGGGCCGGGGCAGCGCACGCAGCGGTCGGTGCACCC
>NZ_JAEVHL010000248.1 GCF_016803395.1 Micromonospora tarensis
CCGGTCGCTGCCCGCCTGGCGTGCGACGGTCGCGGCGTGGCGGGCCGACGGTCAGCCGTACCCGTTGGGTCGGGCGTTGCTGGCCCTGGCCGAGGCGACCGCCGCCGCCGGGGAGCGCGACGAGACCTCCGCGGCGGTCAGCGAGGCCACCGAGATCGGCCGGCGGCTGGGTGCGACACCGTTGGTGGAGGCGGCGGCCACCCTGGCGCGACGGGTCGGTCTGCGCAGCACGGACGGCGGCGGGGCCGGCGCCGACCTGCTGACCGCGCGGGAGCGGGAGGTGCTGCGGTTGGTCGCCGAGGGGCACAGCAACAGCCGGATCGCCGAGCAGCTCTTCATCTCCCCGAAGACGGCAAGCGTGCACGTTTCCCGGATCATCGCGAAGTTGAGCGTGACCAACCGGGTGGAGGCCGCCGCCCTGGCCCACCGCCTCGGCCTGCTCGCCGAGCCCGCCGGCCGCGCTGACGCCGCACCGGGCCGCGTAGGCGCTCGCCGCACGGCGCTGAGGCGGCCGCTGACGCCCGTCGGGGCCGGGATCAGCGCGGCAGGTAGATCCGCCAGCCGTCGATCACGACCAGGTCGAGGCGGCCCGCCGCGGCGCTGCGTTGACGCTCGTCGAGCACGGCGGCCAGCGGCGAGCCGGTCGGTGCGACCCAGGCGGCTGCCGGCGCGCGGTCCACCTCCCGGCGGTACGCGGGGTAGCGGTCGAAACCGGGCCGCAGCGCGTCGTCGACGACCGCGCAGACCACCTGCTCCGCGCTGGCGAAGGTGAGCCGGTTGCAGGTCCAGTAGCCGGCGCGCACGTGCCGTACGCCGAGCTGACGCAGGGTGCTCACCAACTCGGCGTGCCGGGCCTCGGCGGCCCGGGTCGCCGGGGCGGTCTCCGCCGCCCGCCAGGTGGCGTGGGCGGCGGTGCCCAGCGTGGCGGCGAGCAACGCCCAGGCGACCGGCCGGGCCAGCCGTGCCCCGGGGCTCCGCCGGCCGGTCACCGACGGACCCAGACCGTCGCGGGCCACCGTCCACACCGGCCAGAGCAGCGCCGGTAGCGAGATGAGCAGGCAGGACAGGTAACGGGAACTCTCCACCGGGGTGAGCCCGGCGGAACTGCTCACCGTGTACGCCCCCAGGGTGCCGATCGCGGCCAGCACGAGCGCCAGCCGGACCGCCGCCGCCACCCGAGGCGACACTTCGGCAGCGTCAGCACCGCCGGCAGCGTCAGCGGCCGAGCGCGCAGCGCCGGCGGCAGGGCGAACCGAGCCAGCAGCGCTGCCCGGATCAGCGCGGGCCGAGGAGTGCAGCACCCGCCAGGCGAGGATGGCGGCGGTGGCCAGCAGCAGCGGCAGGGCCAGCGACCACCACAGCTGCCAGGTGGCGCACCGCCCGGGAGCGCAGAAGCCCATGCCCAGGCTGGGGCCGAGGAGCAGGCCGCCGTGCAGCCGAGCGGCCAGTCGGCGGTGGCGTTCGCGCCGCCGGCGGCGAGGACGGCGGTCAGCGGGTTCGGCCCGTTGAGCAGGCTGTGCAGCAGCAGCGGAGCCGCCCCCAGCACGGCCCCCGCCCCGAGCAGCACCCCGGCCGCCCCGGACAGCTCGCGACGGCAGAACCCGACGAGCACCGCGCCGGTCGCCACCACGTACGGCAGCACGAGCGGGTCGACCCAGAGCATCAGGCCGGCCAGCAACCCCCACGCCGTCCAGCGCGCCAGCCGCCACCTCGACCGGCCGGTGGCCAGGTCCACGGCGAGCACGCACAGCGCCACCCCGGCCGCGTTCATCTCCGGGTAGCCGCCGCCCGCGATGAGCTGGTTCTTGACCACCCGGTCGGAGCCCAGGGCGAGCAGCGCCACCACCAGCAGCCCGAACCACCGGTCCCCGGTCAGCCGCCGGGTCAGCCGCCAGGTGAGCAGCAGGAACACCGCGTACAGCGCGAGCGTGGGCAGCCGCAGGCCGAGCAGCGACGGCCCACCGGTCAGGGTGAAGACCGGCGCGGCCAGGTACGCCTCAAGCGTGCCCATGTACTGCTGGCCGTAGAACCAGACCGGGAAGCCCTCACCCCGGGCGATGTGCAGCGCGGCCAACCCCATGGTGGCCTCGTCGCTGTTCGTCGGCGGCGTGGCGTGCCCCAACAGCCAGAGTCGGTAACCCACCCCGGCGAGGACGGCCAGCCCGGTGAGCCAACCGATCAGGCCGAAGCGTGCGCCGGGTCGCGGGCGCGGAGAGTCCGCGCCGCGCGGCTGCTGGCGTGCGCCGACGGTCATCGCACGATCATGACACCCGGACGCCGAACCGCCGTGCGGCGCTGCCGGGAGAGTCAGCCGGCGGTGACCACCGAGGCGGCGGCGCGGGCGTCGATGGCCTGCTGGTACAGCCGACCGGCCCGGTACGACGAGCGCACCAGCGGCCCGCTCATCACCCCGGCGAAACCGATTTCCTCGGCCTCCTCGCGCAGCTCGACGAACTCCTCGGGCTTGACCCAGCGGGTCACCGGGTGGTGCCGGGGCGAGGGGCGTAGGTACTGGGTGATGGTGATCAGCTCGCAGCCGGCCTCGTGCAGGTCGCGCAGCGCCTGCGAGACCTCGGCCCGCTCCTCGCCCATGCCCAGGATCAGGTTGCTCTTGGTGACCAGGCCGTCGGCGCGGGCCTGCCGGATCACGTCCAGCGAGCGGTCGTAGCGGAACGCCGGCCGGATCCGCTTGAAGATGCGCGGCACGGTCTCCACGTTGTGGGCCAGCACCTCGGGACGGGCGCCGAAGACCTCGGCGAGCTGCTCGGGGACGGCGTTGAAGTCCGGGATCAGCAGCTCGACGCCGCAGCCGGGCTGGAGGGCGTGGATCTGTCGGACGGTCTCGGCGTACAGCCAGGCGCCGCCGTCGGGCAGGTCGTCACGGGCGACGCCGGTGATGGTGGCGTAGCGCAGCCCCATCGAGACCACCGACTCGGCGACGCGACGTGGCTCGTCGGCGTCGAACTCGGCCGGCTTGCCGGTGTCGATCTGGCAGAAGTCGCAGCGGCGGGTGCACTGGTCACCACCGATCAGGAAGGTGGCCTCGCGGTCTTCCCAACACTCGTAGATGTTGGGGCAGCCGGCCTCCTGGCAGACGGTGTGCAGCCCCTCGCGCGTGACCAGCCCGCGCAGCTGGGTGTACTCCGGGCCCATCTTGGCCTTGACCTTGATCCATGGCGGTTTGCGCTCGATCGGCGTCTCGGCGTTGCGCGCCTCGATCCGCAGCAGACGCCGCCCCTCGGGGGCCGCCGTTGCGGTGCGCGCTGCCTGGCCGGTCGTCGGCGCGGAGTGCTCGATCGTCACGAAAATGAGCCTACGCCGGACGGCGGGCGTCTATGTGCGTCGGGCGACCGGCGTCACGCCGCAAACCTTGTGACGCCGGACACCGGCCCACCGAAAAATGGCGTCACACGCGCCGGGGGTGCGGTGCTACCGTCACCGCCAACAGCGACGACGGAGCCGAGTAGCGCCCCGACCCGCCAGTGCAGAGAGCCGCCGGTGCTGAGAGGCGGTCTGGCGCCGGGCTGCGAAGACCCTCCCGAGCTGCGGGAAGAACGGCCGCGGGGGCACCCGCGCCCAGTAGAGCCCGCCCGGTTGGCCCCGGTCATCAGGCGACGAACGAGGTCCCCACTTCGGTGGGGGCGAAGGTGTGGTGGCACCGCGAGGTTCCCGCTCGCCCACACCTCCCTGGGGCTGACGCGACGCTTCGCCACCCCCGGGCGGCGACGGCGTGGCGATCGACCGAGGAGTCCGCCATGCAACGAACCCTGTCCCAGCACCTGGCCACCCAGGTCGGCTCGACCGTGCGGATCGCCGGCTGGGTGCACCGACGCCGACTGCTCAAGTCGGTGGCCTTCCTGATCGTGCGGGACGCCACCGGCCTGGCCCAGGTGGTCGTCACCGACCCGGCCGTCCGCGCCGAGCTGGAGAAACTCACCGAGGAGACGGTCGTCGAGGTCACCGCGACGGCCACCGCGAACGACACCGCGCCCACCGGGGTCGAGCTGACCGACCCGACGGTACGTCCACTCGGGCCGCCCGCCGTGCCGCCCCCGTTCGACCTGTACCGGCCGGCGCTCACCGCGAGCCTGCCCACCCAGCTGGACCACGCGCCCACCGCCCTGCGGCACCCCACCCGGTCGGCCGCGCTGCGGATCTCGGCGGCCGCGGTGACCGGGTTCCGGGCCGCACTCGACGCCCAGGACTTCGTGGAGGTGCACACCCCGAAGGTGGTCAGCTCCAGCACCGAGAGCGGGGCGAACGTGTTCGCGCTGGACTGGTTCGGCCGGCCCGCGTACCTGGCCCAGTCGCCGCAGTTCTACAAGCAGCTGATGGTCGGCGTCTTCGAACGCGTCTACGAGGTGGGGCCGGTCTTCCGGGCCGAGCCGCACGACACCGTCCGGCACCTCGCCCAGTACACGTCGCTCGACGCGGAGCTGGGTTTCATCGCCGGCCACCGGGACGTGATGCGGGTGCTGCGCGACACAGTGGCCGGGATGCTCGGCGCGGTGGGCGAGCGGGCCGCCGGCGCACTGGCCACGCTCGGCGTCACGCCACCGCAGGTGCCGGCGGAGATCCCGGCCGTGCACTTCACCGAGGCGCTGCGGATCGCCGACGCGCCCGCCGACGAGCCGGACCTCGCCCCTGCCCACGAACGGGCGCTGGGCGAGTGGGCCCGCCGCGAACACGGCTCGGACTTCCTCTTCGTCACCGGCTACCCGATGGCGAAACGACCGTTCTACACCCACCCGGACCCGGCGCGGCCCGCGTACTCGAACGGGTTTGACCTGCTCTTCCGTGGTCTGGAGCTGGTCACCGGCGGGCAGCGGCTGCACCGGCACGCCGACTACCTGGCGACGTTGGCGGCCCGGGGCGAGTCGACCGAGCCGTACGCCGGTTACCTGGACGCGTTCCGGCACGGCATGCCACCGCACGGTGGCTTCGCCATCGGCCTGGAACGGTTCGTGGCCCGGCTGGTCGGCGCGGCCAACATCCGGGAGGTCACCGCGTTCCCGCGCGACCTGCACCGGCTCACCCCGTGAGGAGGCGCGGGCCGGGGGTGCTGCGCCCCCGGCCGCGTGCGCTCAGACCTGGACCAGGGTGCCGAGTCGGCGCTCGACCACCGGCAGCACGTCCGCGACGCTGATCGGGCGACCCAGCTCGGCGGTGAGCGAGGTGACGCCCGCGTCCCGGATGCCGCACGGCACGATCCGGTCGAAGTAGGTGAGGTCGCAGTCGCAGTTGATCGAGAAGCCGTGCAGGGTGACGCCCCGGGCGACCCGGATGCCGATGGCGGCCACCTTGCGGGCCGGCCCCCGGTCGTCCTCGGGCACCCAGACACCGCTGCGCCCCTCGACCCGGCCGGCGGTCAGCCCGAACTCGGCGCACACGTCGATGAGCAGGTCTTCGGTGCGGCGCACGTAGGCGACCACGTCCACCGGGTCGGGCAACCGCAGGATCGGGTAGCCGACGAGCTGCCCCGGCCCGTGCCAGGTGATCTTGCCGCCGCGGTCCACGTCGACGACCGGGGTGCCGTCGACGGGCCGGTCCCACGGCTCGGTGCGCTTGCCCGCGGTGTAGACGCTCGGGTGCTCCAGCAGCAGCACGGTGTCGCCGCGCTCGCCGGCCACCACCGACTCGTGCAGCCGCCGCTGCTCGTCCCAGGCGGCCTGGTAGTCGAGCAGGCCGGCACGGACGGCCGTCAGGCCGGGGGTCGTCGTTGTCACGTCGTTCAGCGTAGTCCCGTCGGCGGTGATCATCCCTGGTGAGCCGCCTCACCAGGGCTGGTCACGCCCGTGGCGCCCGGCCTCAGGCGTGCGGTGTCGGGCCGGCGGCCGGGAGCGTCGCCGAACCCCGGCGGCGACGAATGCGGCGGACGATCAGGGCGACGGCGAGCAACACCGGCACCAGCGCGTTTCCGTCCGGCGGACCAGCCACCGCCAGCAGGTCACCGGCGGGCGACCAGGCCGCCGCGTGGTGGGCGGCGAAGGTGCCGGCCTCGACCACCTGCTCGGTGCCCCGGAACGGATCGACGATGAGCAGGTCGTCGGGTTTCTCCGGGTCGTTGAGCTGCTGGTTGTCCGGCCCGAAGCTGATCACCTCGTCGTCGTTGCCGCGGCTGCCGAGCACCCGCCGCCCATCCGGCGACCACGCGAACAGGTCCAGCCCGGGGTTCATCGGGCGGCTCTGCCGCCCGGTGGTGAGGTCCAGCAACTCGCCGGACTGTGGCCGCAGGTAGTGCCGCCCGTCGGGGGAGAGCAGCCCGTGCCCCTCGGCGATGCGGATCGGGATCAACCGGTATGCGCCGTCCCGGGCGACCAGCACTCCGGTCGACTCGAGGTAGCGGGTGCGTTCGGTGAAGAACACCAGCGCCGCCGGACCGGCCGGGCGTTGCCCGACGGTGGCCTGCCACAGCCACGGATCGTGCACCCGGGCGGGCACCGCGCCAGCCGCGCTGCTGTCCGCCGCGCTGCTGCCGCCGCCCGTGCTGCCGTTGGCGGCCGTGGCGGCGGGCGCGCTGAGCGCCACGAGGGCCAGCGCGACAGCGACCACGGTGGCACGTCGCAATCGCCTGCCGTTCTCTCCTCGCATCGCTTCATTAGACGCGACGGGGGTCCGATCAGGGTGGCCCGACCGGCGGTTCACCGGTCGGCCGGTGGGATGCGCCAGAGCCACACGTCGTCGACCCGCTGCGGCTCGCCGAACAGGGCGGTGCCGGTACGCCGCAGCGCCTCCTCGTCGACCTCGAACTTCGCGCCGTGCACCTGGTCGGCGAGCACCACCGTCTCGATCCGCCAGTGCCGCAGGTCCGACCGGACCTCACGGATCGTCCCGTCGGTGATGATCGGCACCAACCCGGTACGGCCGGCCTGGTCCAGCAACGCGCTCAGGGTGCGCGGCACCGGGCCGATCCGGCCACGCCCGTCCGGCCCACCGGGGCCGAGGAAGAAGCCGCCGGGAATGTCGAACTCGCCCTGCCGGTGCGACAACGCGTACGCCTGCCAGCGTTGACCGTCCGGGTAGATGTCCACAGTCAGCGGCACCGGGGTGAGCACCCCGTCGGGTGAGACGTAGTCCCGCCACGTGCCCGAGGTGATGAACCGGGGGATCGGCTCCCGCTCGTCGGTCAGCAGCGGGGTGGGGAGCAGCGGCACCAGAGCCGCCGCGAAACCGAGCACCCACGCCAGTTCGGTGGGGCGGTACCGGGGTGGCGCGGCGCGCAGCTGATCGATGGTGTACGCCAGCACCAGCCCGATCACCGGCGCGACCACCAGGGCCAGCCGGGCCGGCAGCGCGGCGTTCACCACCGGCAGCTGCCCCACCAGGTCGAACGGCATGGGCAGGTCGGTGCGTCGCCCGTCGACCTTGGCGACCGGCCCGAAGGAGAGCGCCGTGAAGATCAGCGCGAGGGCGCCCAGCGCCCAGAGGGTGGCCCGGCGGCCCGCGTCGGCCTGCCGCCAGAGCGCGACGAAGCAGATCACGGTGAGCACCAGCAGGGGGATGCCGAAGAACGAGTTCTCCTCGGTCGGGTTCGGTGCCAGCGAGGTGCCCAGCCCCGCCTCGCCGGCCAGCGAGCGGCGCGGGAACGCGGCGAACGCCGCGATGTCCTCGGAATGGATCACCGGGTCGAAGCCGGTGCCGTGGAACCGTTGCGGCCCGGCGAAGTGCAGCCACAACGGGTACGCCAGCAGCGCGCTGGCGACCACGGCGGTCACCCCGAGCCCGCGCAGGAAGGTGGGCAACGCGGCACGTGCCTCGGCCCGGTTGGCCGGGTGCGCCGCCCAGACGACGACGAAGACGCCGAGCGCCAGGGCGGCGAAGAACAGCCCCTCGGCGGCGATCGAGAAGGAGACCGCGACCAGCACGCCGAGGATCACCCCGTCGCGCAGCCAGTGCCCCGGTCGGCGTAGCGCGAACAGCCGCCAGATCAGCAGCGGCACCAGCCAACCGGCGGTCCAGTTCAGGTGCGCGTTGGCGTGCGACACCATGCCGGGGGAGTAGGCGATGAACAGGGCGCCGACCCCGGCGGCCAGCCGGCTGCGGAGCAGGTGCCGGGAGAGCAGCCAGTACCAGGCCAGCGCGGTGGCGAGCAGGTTCAGGGTGAGGATGACCAGGAACGTCGCCGGCGGCCCGATCAGGTACGTGAGCGGGGCGAAGACCACCGCGTACACCGTGATCGAGGTGTTGACCGCGAGGTTCACGCCGTCCGGAACGTTGATCAGGTAGGTGAAGAGCGGGTTGTCGCCGTGGGTGACCGCGTGCCCGCCGAAGGCCAGCAGCCACTCGAAGAGCGCCTGGTCGCTGGAGTTGACGGTGATGGTGCGGGTGTTCGGGTCCCGCCACAGCCCACTGGTCACCCAGACGGCCAGTGCGAGCGCCACCAGCACGACGATCAGGTCGGCCCGGCGGTCCCGGACGACGCGCGGAGGTGACGCGGGTGCGGGCCCGGTGGCCAGCGACGGGGAGGACGGCACGCAGCGGACGTTACCAACCGGACCTGGACAGGCCGGTCAGACCTGCGAGGAGCGGACCGACGAGGTACGAGACGGGTAGCGTGCGCCGCGTCGACGGGCCGGCGTACACAGCGGTTGGCGTGAATGTGTGAGTGCGCCCCATGTCATGGCGGCGACACACCGTCGTAACGTCTCGGCAACTCGACCGTGACCCAGTTCACAGTCCGCCCTCCAGGAGGCCGCCGTGCGCCGCTCCTCGTCCACCCTCACCCGACTGCTCGGCGCGGTCGCCGGGCTCGTCCTCGCCGCAGCGGGCGCGGTCGCCGTCGCCGCGCCCGCCCAGGCCGCCACCCTCACCCAGGTCACCGGGTTCGGCTCCAACCCGGGCAACCTCGCCATGTACGCGTACCGGCCGGACGGCCTGCCGGCCAACTCGCCGGCTGTCGTGCTGCTGCACGGCTGCACCCAGAACGCCGCCGGCTACTTCGCCAACTCCGGCTGGCAGAAGTACGCCGACCAGTGGAAGTTCGCCCTGATCGTCGCCCAGCAGCCGGCCGGCAACAACGCCAACTCCTGCTTCAACTTCTTCGAGTCCGGGGACACCACGCGGGGCCAGGGCGAGGCGCTGTCGATCAAACAGATGGTCGACCACGCCAAGGCGAACTTCGCGGTGAACGGCTCCCGGGTCTTCGTCAGCGGCCTCTCCGCGGGCGGGGCGATGAGCGCGGTCATGCTGGCCACCTACCCGGACGTCTTCGCCGCGGGATCGATCATCGCGGGCATTCCGTACCGCTGCGCCACCAGCATGGTCAACGCGTTCAGCTGCATGAACCCGGGTGCGGACAAGACCCCCGCCGCCTGGGGTGACCTGGTTCGGGGCGCGTACTCCGGCTACACCGGCCCGCGGCCCCGGGTGGCCATCTGGCACGGCACCTCGGACACCACTGTCACCCCACTCAACGGCACCGAGTCCCGCGACCAGTGGACCAACGTGCGGGGCGTCTCGCAGACCCCGACCAGCACCTCGTCGCTGCCCGGCAACACCACCCTGGAGGTGTACGGCAACGACGACGTGCGGCTCTACCGAATCTCCGGCATGGGCCACGGTACGCCGGTGGACCCCGGTTCCGGCGCCGAGCAGTGCGGCACCGCGACCGCCTTCTTCCTGGACACCATCTGCTCGACGTACCGGGACGCGACCTTCTTCGGCCTCCAACGGCGGCGGCACCACCCCGACCACGCCGCCGACCGGCC
>NZ_JAEVHL010000249.1 GCF_016803395.1 Micromonospora tarensis
CCTCCGGTCAAGGTGAAAGCGTCGCAACTTCCACCTCGCCGGAGGTCTCTTCATTTCTCAAGCCGCCACGCCGTGTCAACAACGCTCATGATCACTACAACTAGGTATTCCACAGTGCCCGCGCCGTGGTAGCCGGCCTCCCGGCAGATCGCCTTGGCGCTGTCGTGGATCTGCGCCCGCTGGGCGTCGGTGAGGAACGGCGCGGGGGCCTCCTCGACGAGCTTCTGGTGCCGGCGCTGCAACGAGCAGTCCCGGGTGCCCACCACGATCACGTTGCCGTGCTGGTCGGCGAGGACCTGCGCCTCGACGTGCCGGGGCTGGTCCAGGTAACGCTCGACGAAGCACTCGCCCCGACCGAACGCGGCGACCGCCTCCCGGGTGGCCGACTCGAAGAGCTGGGGGATCTCCTCCATCGTCCGGGCGACCTTCAGGCCGCGCCCGCCGCCACCGAACGCGGCCTTGATGGCGACCGGCAGACCGTGGTCGACGGCGAACGCCATCACCTCGTCCGGGCTCGCCACCGGGTCCGGAGTGCCGGGGACCAGCGGCGCGCCGGCACGCTGGGCGATGTGCCGCGCGGTGACCTTGTCACCCAGGTCCTGGATCGCCTGCGGGGTCGGGCCGATCCAGGTCAGCCCGGCGTCGATGACCGCCTGGGCGAAGTCGGCGTTCTCGCTGAGGAAGCCGTAACCCGGGTGTACGGCGTCGGCGCCGGACCGGGCGGCCACGTCGAGGAGCTTGTCGATGCGCAGGTAGGTCTCGGTCGCGCTGTCCCCGCCGAGCGCGTACGCCTCGTCCGCGAGGGTGGCGTGCAGGGCGTCCCGGTCGGAGTCCGCGTACACGGCGACGCTGCCCAGGCCGGCGTCGCGGCACGCGCGGATCACCCGAACGGCGATCTCGCCGCGGTTGGCGATGAGTACCTTGCGCACCTCGTGGCTCCTCCCGGGCAGGTTACTGACGGGGAGTGTATCGGCCACCCCGGCGACCCTAACGATCGCTCAGTGTGGGATGCCGCACTGAGCGCGCAGCCGTCTAGTCAAACTTGGCTATTACGCTTATCAGGTGTCTTCAACTCGGATGATAATCCTCGGTCTGGTGCGGTGGATGCAGCCCGTGCACGGCTACGACGTGCGCCGTGAGCTGCTGAGCTGGAGCGCCGACAAGTGGGCGAACGTGCAGCCCGGGTCGATCTATCACGCCCTGCGCAAGCTCACCGAGGAAGGGCTGCTGCGCGCCGTCGCCACCGAGCAGGTCGGCGCGCGTCCGGCCCGCACCACCTACGAGGTGACCCCCAAGGGGGAGGACGAGTTCGAGACGCTGTTGCGCAATCTCTGGTGGAACTTCTCCGAGCCGATCGACCCGTTCACCGCGGCTTTCTCCTTTCTGCCCGCGATGCCACGGCCCGAGGCGGCGGCGGCCCTGCGTAACCGGGCCAACCTGCTGCGGGCCGGAATCGAGTCGATGCGGGCCTCGCTCGGCTCGGACTGGGTGCGCAACACCAAGCCGGTGCACGTCGGGTGGATGTTCGAGCTGTGGTCGGCCCGGGCGGAGGCGGAGATGACCTGGTGCGAGCGGATCGCGGAACGCATCGAATCCGGTGTGTCGTACCTGCCTGCTGAGCTGGAGAACGCGGAAGGTTGGTCGGGGTGGCGCGACGGTGACGGGCAGCGCGAAGCCCGGGGCGAATAATCAACGTTGACTAAAAAAGCTATATCGCGTTAGCCTGCTGGCGGCACAGCGGGGGAGTGCGCCGTCCGGCGTCGTCCCAACTCCACGGCCGGCCCGTCCGGCCCGAACGACCAGGAGCAGAGATGATCGAGACCAGGGGGCTGCGGAAGTCGTTCCGCTCCCGCGCGGTCGAGAGACGAAGACGGTGGAGGCCGTGCGGGGCGTCAACCTGAAGGTCGCCGAGGGCGAGATCTTCGGTTTCCTCGGCCCGAACGGCGCCGGCAAGACCACCACGCTGCGGATGCTCGCCACGTTGATCGAGCCGGATGGCGGTGAGGCCACCATCGCGGGCGCCGACCTGCGCAAGGACCCGGCCGAGGTGCGCCGCCGCATCGGTTACGTCCCCCAGGGCGGCAGCACCTGGGACGAGTCCACCGCCCGCGAGGAGTTGGTGCTGCACGCCCGGATGTACGGCATCGGCAAGGTCGACGCGCAGCGGCGCGCCGCCCGCGCCCTGGACGCCTTCCAGCTCACCGAGTACGCGGACCGCAAGTGCAAGACCTACTCCGGCGGCCAGCGCCGACGGGTCGAGATCGCGCTCGGCATCATCCACGAGCCGAAGATCGTCTTCCTGGACGAGCCGACCACCGGCCTCGACCCGCAGAGCCGCGCCCACATGTGGGACGAGATCCGGCGGCTACGCGCCGACGGGATGACCGTCTTCATCACCACGCACTACCTGGACGAGGCCGACGCGCTCTGCGACCGGATCGCGATCATGGACAACGGCGAGGTGGTGGCCGAGGGCACGCCCGCCGAGCTGAAGAGGGAGATCTCCGGCGACGTGGTGCTCGTCGGCCTCGACCTGGCCGCCACCCCGTCGGCCGCCCAGGCACTCGACGGCGAGCCGTACGTCAACAAGCTGGAGACCGCCGACGAGGGCGGCCTGCGCCTGTACGTCGACGAGGGCGCCACCGCGATCCCGCAGGTGCTGCGCCGACTCGACCACGCCGGGCTGGAACTGCGCTCGATCGAGCTGCACCGACCCAGCCTGGACGACGTCTTCCTCACCAAGACCGGCCGCTCGCTGCGCGAGTCCTGACCCCCGGAGACGACTCATGAAATTCGCCCGTGACACCTGGCTGATCTTCCAGCGCCAGACCCAACTCCTGCTGCGTAACCCGGTCTGGGTCTTCGTCGGAGTGTTCCAGCCGGTCATGTACCTGCTGCTCTTCGCCCCGCTGCTCAAGCCCGCGCTGAACGCCCCCACCCAGGCCGCCGCCTACAAGATCTTCGTACCGGGCCTGCTGGTGCTGCTGGCGATCTTCGGCGGCCTGTTCCAGGGCTTCGGTCTGATCGCCGAGCTGCGCGCCGGGGTCATCGAACGCTCCCGGGTCACCCCGATCAGCCGGCTCGCCCTGCTGCTCGGCCGCTCGCTGCGCGACGTCGTCTCGCTCATGGTGCAGGCGGTCATCATCACCCTGCTCGCGCTCCTGTTCGACCTGCGGGTGTTCCTCGGCGACCTGCTCCTCGCGTACCTGATGCTCGCCCTGATCGCCCTCATGACCTCGGCCGTCTCCTACGGCGTCGCCCTCAAGGTCAAGAGCGAGGACGCGCTGGCCCCGTTGATGAACACCGTGGCGCAGCCGGTGCTGCTGCTCTCCGGCATCCTGCTGCCGCTCACCTTCGCGCCCGGCTGGTTGCAGGGCATCGCCAACTGGAACCCGTTCTCCTGGGCGGTCGACGGCACCCGGGCGCTGTTCGCCGGTGACCTCGGCAGCGACAAGGTCTGGCAGGGGCTGGGCATCACCGCCGTCCTCGCCGCCCTGGGCGTCTACTGGGCCGCCCGCCAGTTCGCCCGCAGCGTGCGCTGACGCTCTCGCTTCGGATATCGGGGTGTCCTCCGCACGAGGACACCCCGATAACCGTGTTTCGGCGTGCTCAGCGCACCCGGGCGAGGGTGAGGCCGTCCGCGATCGGCAGCATCACCGGGTCCACCCGCACGTCGGCGAGGACCTCGTCGTTGAACGCGGCGATGGCCCGGTCACCGGCGTCCCGCGGGGCGATCACCCGGCCGCCACGCAACACGTTGTCGACCGCGATCACCCCACCCGGGCGCATCCGGGGCACCAACTCCGCCCAGTAGACCGGGTAGCCGGTCTTGTCCGCGTCGATGAACGCGAAGTCCAGGTGGCGCTCGTGCGGCAACTCCCGCAGGCGGTCCGCGGCCGGGCCGATGCGCAGGTCGATCCGATCCTGCACCCCGGCCCGTTCCCAGTAGCGTCGGGCGACGCCGGTGAACTCCTCGGAGATGTCGAAGCAGGTCAGCTGCCCACCCTCAGGCAACCCCCGGGCGATGGCCAACGACGACAGCCCGGTGAACGTGCCGATCTCGACGGCCTGCCGTACGTCCAGCAACCGGGTGAGAAACGTCAGAAAGGCGGCCTGCTCCGGGGCCACCTGCATGCCGGCGTGCTCCGGCAGCAGCGAAAGGGTTTCCTCGGCCAGGTCCCGGATGATCTCGTCCGGTGGGGCGCCGTGTGCGACCAGGTAGGCGTGCAGCTCGTTGGTGAGCGGGATCGACTTGGTGGTCATGACCGGACGTTACCCAGTGGCTCGACGGACTGGCCGCCCGGCGCGACCTTCGTCCACAGGTCGGTGATGCGCAGATCCAACTCGCCGAGGAGTCGGCGCAGCAGCGGCATCGACAACCCGACCACCGTCCCCGGATCGCCCTCGATCCGCTCCACGAACGCCCCACCCAGCCCGTCGATGGTGAACGCGCCAGCCACCGCCAGCGGCTCACCGGTGGCCACATAGGCGGCGATCTCGTCGTCGCTGATGTCGGCGAAGTGAACGACGGTCGAGGCGACCGCCTCCGCGCGCCGCCCGCCGGCCACGTCGATCAGACAGTGCCCGCTGTGCAGTACGCCGCTGCGCCCCCGCATCCGCAACCACCGCCGGGTGGCGTCCTCCGGGTCCGTCGGCTTGCCGAGAATCTCCCCGTCGAACGCGAGCACCGAGTCACAGCCGATCACCAACGTCCGCTGGTCGGCGGCAGGGCTCAGCCGGCCCACCACCGCCTCGGCCTTGAGCCGCGCCAACTCCAGGCACAGATCCTCGGCCCGCTCGGTCACCACCACGGACTCATCGACCCCGCTGACCAGCACGTCCGGCTCGACACCGGCGGCCTGAAGCAATTTACGACGGGCGGGGCTCGCCGAAGCGAGCACGAGGCGGAGCGGCACAGTCTCAGACACCCACCCGACGTTACCGGCTAACCGCCCCGTCCCCCGTCAGCCCGCCGAGTGGCGAGACGAGGCGACCCTCGTCTACTGCGTCAGTTCGGTGGGCTGCCGTCACGGCACGCCATTGAACCCGCACCTCGACCGACAGATCCGCCCCCAGATTGCCTGAGCCTTGACTGTTAGCCCTGGCCCGTCGCCTTGATCCCTGCTCGCTCGAGCGTGGTGCGTGCTCGCTCGAGCGTGGTGCGTGCTCGCTCGAGCGTGGTGCGTGCTCGCTCGAGCGTGGTACGTGCTTGCTCAGGCGCAATCCACGGTCGCCCGAGCGTGATCCACTCGCGTTCAAGGAAGTCGGGCGATCCTCGCGCCCAGGACCCCGCGATTTCCGTGAACTCGAGTCGATCAAGGCCCAGGTCGTCCAGTCAGCGACTGATTCGGGGCGGTGGATCATCACTACGTCGACGTCGTCGCGCCACCCACGCCCAACCGACCCCGGCGACCACCATCACCCCGAGGGTGGCCAGGCCCCGCGCGGTTGCCCCACCATCGTCGTCATCGGAAGGAGCGCCAGCCGTCGCGGTCGACACAACACCGGCCGGCGCGCTCACCGACTCGAACCCCAGTGGCGGTACGTCCGCCGTCAGCGCTGCCACAAGATCGATCACGCCGTACCCGTACTCGTCGTCACGGCCAGGCGGTCCCTTGTCGACTGCGGTAGCCGTAAGTCGATGCGCCACCTCCCGCGCTGGCAGGTGCGGGTACTTGGACTTGATCAGAGCAGCCGCCCCCGCGACAATCGCAGTCGCGCTCGATGTGCCGGTGCCCTTCGAGTATTTTCCGCCGTAGCTGGTGCTGTAAATGTCAACGGCTGGAGCGACCACGTCGATCTTCGGCCCGGTAACCGAGATGGCAGCATGTCGTCCAGCCCGATCGACACCCCCAACCGCGATCACGCCCTCTTCGCTAGCTGGGTAGCGCACATCGGTGTCGGGCGGCGAATTCCCGGCCGCAGCAACAATGACGACGTCAGCATCCTGAGCCATTCCAATTGCTTGCTGAAGTCGCACACTTGCGCCAGCAACTGCGGAGATGCTGATGACATCAGCGCCTCCGGCAACAGCGAATTCGATGCCGGACGCCAGTGCGTCAGGATCGCCGACTCCATTAGCCGGGGTATCCAGGATTGGAAGGATCTTTGCCTTCGGTGCCATGCCAAGAGCGCCTTGTCCGTCTATTGAGCCATGGGCAGCGATTAGACCAGCCATTGAAGTGCCATGACTATCGCGATCCTGGCGGCCATCACCATTTCCCCCCGGGGTGACGTCGGTACCCTTGAGGAGGTTTTCGCGCAAATCCGGGTGAGGATCGACTCCAGTGTCCGGCACCGCGACGATCACTCCAGACCCTTGGCTCAACAGGTGTGCCTGCTCAATATGTAGGTACCGCAAATGCCACTGGTCGGCTCGTATTGGCTCTACGTCTTGAGGTTGGGTCGCAAGGCTAATTAAAAGCAGAATTCCCGATAGAAAGTTTACGGAAGAGCCTGCCATTGGCACTTCTCACCTGTTGAAGCCTATTGCCGGGCCAGGGTCAATCGGGTCGTCTCTGTCTGGAGGGCGAACTACTGGAGGGACGCCTTGATCGGTCTCCCAAGGGTTGTCAGGGTCCCATTGACGAAACTTCTCGTCCGTCTTTGTCCGGAACTCTGAGTGACTTCCCCCTCGAGGTGCACCGCCAATCGGCAAGCCATTTAGGCCTCCATTGATGCTGCGACCCCCACCTGGGCGGCTTCCGGCTGATCCAGTGGGTGCGGTCCCAGCTGCTCCACCGCCTATGACGCCGCCGATGGGATTGACCCTTCTAGGGGCGCCGTTATTGTTGGCAGGTTGACCTAACGTTGATCCTGGGGGGCCACCGATTAGTCCTCCAGTGGGAGGGGTTGGGCGCGAAGGCGTTCCGGAGTGTGGGGTACTTCCATCGGGTCCTCCACTCAAGGGCCTCATCAGGTCACCGGGCGGGGCCGTTATCCTGGGGAGCGCCGCAGGCGGGCCGATAGGGGTTCGAGGAATTCTTGGCGGGGTGCCTAGGGCAGGGGCAGTTGATGGACCTGTCGATCCCGGCGTTTGTATGGTTGGTGGTGTGGCGGCGCTGGGAGGTGAGAAAACTCCAGATGTGTTCCCTCCAAGGACCGGCCCCAAGCCCGACTGCGCAGGGGTGGTGGTGCGCGATTGCTTATCAATTGCTTTGCGAGAAGGGGTGGTCGAGGCTGGTAGCGGAACCGGCACTATTGGTGGAATGGCGGGTGTCGGATTATTGGCGTAAACGTCGTGCTCTTCCGGCTGCCGCGCATTTTTAGGTGCGGCTGGAGGTTTTTGCAGGGTTGCTTGTGCTTGTTGTAATTCGCCACTCAGGCTGAACATCATGGCCCGTGCCTGCACATTCAGCCGTTCCAGCTCGCCATCCGTAACGGGCGGCTCGGTGACCCGGTTCCCCAGGACCGCCTTCGGGTCGGCGGCCATCGCGTCGAACGCCTGCTTCCGCTGGAATTTGGCCGCGTACTCCTCATAGATCTTGCGGAGCGCGGCGCGGGTGGTGCTGATGGCCTGGGTGGCGGCGGACAGCGCGGTGTAGTTCGCGGCGGCGGCGTCGTGGGTGCGTCGCACCTTGTCGATGAGTTCGTCGAGTTCGGCGAGGTACGTGCCGGAGGCGGCGCTGGTTTCGGGGGGCCACGCCTCGGCGAGCCCGCGCCGATATTCCTGGAGGCGACCGAGGTGGGTTTGCGCGAGGTCGCAGACCTTGCGCCAGCCGGCGACCTGCTTCCAGTGGTTGGCGGTGTCGTGGTCCTGTAGGCATGCCCACATGCTGTTGACGTCCATGAGCTGCCAGTCGGTGAGGCCGGAGGTGCGGCCGGTGCCTCGTTCGATCACGGCAGCACCACCGGCCGGTCGGTGTCGGGGCCGGTCGGGTCGGTCAGGGTCGACGTGGGGCCGCCGGGCAGCATGTTCAGCGGGTTCGCGAGCGCCTGTCGGATATCCAACACACGGGCGGCGGTGAATGCGTCGCTGTCGGCGTACTGGGTGGCGACCTGGTCGGCGGCGGCGGCCAGGTGGCCGGTGGCACCTCTGACGGCGTACACCATGTCGGCGGTGGCCTGCTGGGTCTCTTGGTGTGCGTGCAGGAAGGTGACCAGCTCGATGAAGGCGTCGCACGGGTTGGGCAACTTGGCGGACATGTCTTCGGCGATGTACGACAGGTGGGGCGCGTAGTTGGTCTCGACCTCGGCGGCGAGTCGGTTGGCGAACTCTCTGAGCTGGCTGATGTCGGCCTCGATGCCGCCGTAACCGCGCAGCCAGGGTGCTGGCCGGTCCTCTTCGGGGATCATGGATCCTCCCTACCTGTAACGGCACCGTTTCCCTGAGTGAGGGTAGCGGCTGCGCCAGCACCTGGCAGCCCCCGGACGGGTGGGTCGGGTCAGCGGGGCAGGCCGGAGGCCCGCCACCCGCCGGCACCGGCCGGTCTACCGCTGCGCGCCCAGGCGGACGTGGTCGCCGGCTCGGGGGCGGCGGTCGGACGGGAGCGGACGACTATCGCCCCCACCAGAGCGGCCAACTCCTCCGCGGTGGGCACGCCGCGCACGACCCGGAACAGCGGCTCTTCGGCAGACATGCCGCCAGGGTACGCGGCGCGAAGTTGCGGGAAGCGGACAGTGGCGTGCCGGCGGTGTGAGCGTCAGCGGCTCCGGGTACCGTCTCAGCGATGTCGAACGCGCTTCCCCAACTCGTCGCTGACCGATACCGGCTCCTGTCGCCGCTCGGCCAGGGCGGCATGGGCCGGGTGTGGAAGGCGCGCGACGAGGTGCTGCACCGCGATGTGGCCATCAAGGAGTTGGTGCCGCCGCCCGGTCTCACCGACGAGGAGCGCCGCGAGATGCGCGAGCGGTCGTTGCGGGAGGCGCGGGCCATCGCCCGGCTCAACCACGCCAACGTCGTTCGCATCTTCGACGTGCTGCGCACCGACGGCGATCCGTGGATCGTGATGGAGTACGTGGCGTCGAGGTCCTTGCAGGACACTCTCGCCGAAGACGGCCCGGTGTCGGTGGCCCGCGCGGTGGAGATCGGCCTCGGTGTGCTGGGTGCGCTCAGCTCCGCGCACAAGGCGGGTGTCATGCACCGCGACGTCAAGCCCGGCAACGTGTTGCTCGGCGAGGACGGTCGGGTGGTGCTGACCGACTTCGGTCTGGCCACGATCCCGGGTGACCCCAACGTGACCCGTACCGGCATGGTGCTCGGCTCGCCGGCGTACATCTCGCCGGAGCGGGCCCGGGACGGCACCGCCGGGCCGGAGGCCGACCTGTGGTCGCTGGGCGCGACGCTCTACGCGGCGGTCGAGGGCAAGTCACCGTACGCCCGGCCGTCGGCGATCGGCACCCTCGCGGCGCTGGCCACCGAGCCGATCCCGCCGCCGAAGAACGCCGGCCCGCTCAAGGCCGTGCTCAACGGGCTGCTGCGCAAGGACCCGAACGAGCGGATCACCGCCGAGGTGGCCGAGCGGTTGCTGCGCCGCGCCGGGGGCAAGCGGGCGCGCGGGATCTCGCTGCTCGATGGGGTACGCCGGCCGGGGCCGAACGGTCCGCGTGAGCCGCGCCCGCCGCTGGTGCCGGCTCCGCGACCCGCTGAGAGCGTCGACCGGCCGGTGTCACCGCCGCCGGTCGCGG
>NZ_JAEVHL010000250.1 GCF_016803395.1 Micromonospora tarensis
GGGCCCAGGCGGCGGCCAGCGAGCGGGGCTCACCCCAGCGGCCCGCGTGCCCGAGCAGCAACGCCTCGGTCAACTCCACGTCGTGGCAGCGGTCGACCCGGACACCGGCGCGCAGCAGCGTCGGGTAGATCGCGGTCGCGGTCGACCAGACCCAGCGCGGATGCTCGGCGGCCTCGCGCGCGGCGACCGCGGCGACCAGGTCGGGCACCACCTCGGTCGGGCCGGCCGGCCGGCCGGCAGCGTCAAGCGGGCAGAGTGCTCCCCCACCCCGCTCGTCGGACACCACCGCCACCAGCACGAACGCGATTCTGCCTCTCCCCTGCGACAGGAACGGAGGCGCACCTCACCCGTTTCGGGTCGGCGGGCTGTCGGAGCCGCTCGGTAGCGTGACCAGGTGCCTCCGCAGATCCCGCATTCCGATCCTGGCACTCCGGACACCCGTGGCCCGATGCGATACCTCTGGTGGCTGGTCCGCCGCCAGCCCGGGCGGGTGCTGCGCGGCAGCCTGCTCGGCACGGCCTGGATGATCGGGCTCTCGGCCCGGCCCTACCTGATCGCCCGCGCTGTCGACGACGGGCTGCGCGCCCGCGACACCCGCGCCCTGGCGCTCTGGGTCGCGGCGATCGTGGTCGCGGGTGTGGCGCTGTCCTACCTCGGCATCATGCGGCACCGCACGATGACCTTCATCCGGGAGGACGCCAAGGCCCGCTCGGCGGAGGTCCTGCTGCGGCACCTGTCCCGGGTCGGCGCGGTGCTGCCGCGTCGGGTCGGCGCGGGTGAGGTGTCCACTGTCGGTGGCTCCGACATCGACTGGACGGCGCAGGTGTTGACGCTGACCGGGCCGGGCGTCGGCGCGGTCGTGGCGTACGGGGTCATCGCCGTGGTGCTCTGGTCGATCTCCCCGCTGCTCGCGCTCTGCGTGCTGGTGGGAGTGCCGGTGGTCGGGCTGGTCGTCGGGCCGCTGCTGCGTCGGCTGGAGCGGGCCGAGTCGGTCTACCGGGGGCAGCAGGGGGCGCTCACCGCCCGCTCCGGTGACATCGTGGCCGGCCTGCGGGTGCTCGCCGGGGTGGGTGGCCGGGACCTGTTCGCGCGGCGGTACGCGGCCAGGTCCCAGGAGCTGCGCGCCGAGGGCTACCGGGTTGGCGCGGTCAACAGCTGGATCGACGCGGCGACGGTCGCCATCCCCGGGCTGTTCCTGGCGGCGGTGGTGTGGCTGACGGCCCGGATGGCGGTGACCGGTGACGTCACCATCGGTGAGCTGGTGGCCGTCTACGGCTATGTGGCGACCCTGATCGTGCCGGTCTGGTTCCTGCTCGAGGGCAGTCACCAGCTCATCCGGGGTCGGGTCGCGGCCCGACGGATCGTCGACCTGATGAACGTGACAGCGGACGACGTCGGCGGGCCGGGTCGCCGCTGGCCGGGCAGCCTGCCGGAGGCGCGACACCCGGATCAGCTGGCCGCGCCCGAGGGCCCCGCCGACCTGCACGACCCGGTGGCCGGGCTGACCGTGCGCGCCGGCCAGCTGACCGGGGTGGCGGCGGACGACCCGGCGGCGGCAGTGGCCCTGGCCGACCGGCTCGGTCGGTACGTCGCCAGCGGGGTCAGCTGGGGCGGCGTGCCGCTGACCGGGATCGCCCTGGACGAGGTGCGGGCCCGGATCCTCGTCGCCGACCACGACGCGTACCTCTTCGCCGGCACCCTGCGCGACATCCTGCGGGCCGGGGCCGACGCGGACGACGAGCGGATCCGGGTGGCCCTGCGGGCCGCCTCGGCCGAGGACGTCGTCGACGCCCTGCCGGCCGGGCTGGACACCCCGATCGACGCCCGGGCCCGGACCCTCTCCGGCGGGCAGCGGCAACGGATCCGCCTGGCCCGGGCGTTGCGCGGCGAACCGGAGGTGCTGATCCTCGTCGACCCGACGTCGGCGGTGGACGCGCACACCGAGGCCCGGATCGCCGAGCGGCTGCGGGCCGCGCGGGCCGGGCGTACCACGGTGCTGATCGCCACGTCGCCGCTGCTGCTCGGCCGGGCCGACCTGGTCGCGCACCTGAGCGCCGGCCGGATCACCGCCACCGGCAGCCACGCCGACCTCCTCGACCGCGACCCGGGCTACCGGCACCTGGTGGCCCGGGGCAGCGACGACGCCGACCTGGAGCAACCCGCCGAGACCGAGGAGGCCTACCGGTGAGCCGGCTGCCGGTGGCCGACCGCCGCACCGTACGGCGGGCCCTGCGGGACATGATCAGCCGGCACCGGCGCGCGGTCGGGGTGGTGCTGGCGCTGCACAGCGCGGCCGCGGTCGCCGGGCTCGCCCCGCCGTGGTTGCTGGGCACCATCGTCGACCGGGTCACCGCGGGCGCCAGCGTGGCCACTGTGGACCGGCTGGCGCTCACCATCGCCGGCTGCGTCCTGGTCAGCGCCTTGCTCTCCCGGTACGCCCAGTACGCCGGCCACCGCTTCGGTGAACGGGCCGTCGCCGAACTGCGCGAGGAGTTCGTCGCCCGGACGCTCGGCCTGCCGGTCTCGGTCGTCGAGCGGGCCGGCTCCGGGGACCTGGCCACCCGCAGCTCGGTCGACGTCGCGACGGTCGGCACCACCGTCCGGGAGGTGGTGCCCACCATCGTCATCGCGTCGGTGCAGTTGACGCTGCTGTTCGGCGCGGTCTTCCTGCTGCACCCGCTGCTCGGGGTGGCCGCGCTGGCCGGGCTCCCGTCCATCGTCGCGGTGACCCGCTGGTACCTACGCCGGGCCGGCTCCGCGTACCTCGCCGAGGGCGCGGCGGCGGCCGAGCTGACCGAGACGCTGACCACCACCGCCGAGGGCACCCGCACGGTGGAGGCGCTGCGGCTGGCCGACGACCGGATCCGGCACGGCACCACCCGGGTCGCCGTGCTGTGGCGGGCCCGTCGGGCGACCCTCGCGCTGCGTACCGTCTTCTTCTCGGTCGTCGAGGCCAGCTACCCGCTCCCGGTCGCCGTGGTCCTGCTCGTCGGGAGTTTCCTGCTCTCCCGGGACGCGGTGTCGCTCGGCGCGGTGGTCGCCGCCGCGCTCTACCTGCAACAGGCGATCGACCCGTTGGACCGGCTGTTGCAGTGGACCGAGCAGGCGCAGCGCGGCTTCGCGTCGTACGCCCGGCTGCTCGGCGTCGGCATGGTCCCGCCCGAACCACCCGGCACGACCGCCTCGTCACGGGGCGAGCGGCTCGTCGTCCGTGGCGCCCGGTTCTCCTACTCGAACGGGCCGGACGTGCTGCACGGCATCGACCTGGAGGTGCGACCCGGTGAGCGGCTGGCCATCGTCGGTCCGTCCGGTGCCGGGAAGTCCACCCTGGCCCGGCTGTTGGCCGGGATCGACGCGCCCCGGCAGGGCGTGGTCAGCATCGGCGGCTGCCCCGTCACCGACCTCGACCCGGCCGAGCGCCGCCGCCGGATCGCCCTGGTCACCCAGGAACACCACGTCTTCATCGGCTCGGTACGCGACAACCTCGCCTTCGCCGCGCCGGACGCGTCGGACGAGCAGATGCGCGCCGCGCTGGGCACCGTCGGCGCCGACTGGTACGCGGCGTTGCCCGCCGGCCTGGACACCCCGCTCGGTGACGGGGCCCGCCAACTCGGCGCGGCCGAGGCCCAGCAGCTCGCGTTGGCCCGGCTGGTGCTCGCCGACCCGCACACGCTGATCCTCGACGAGGCGACCGCCGCGCTCGACCCGACCACCGCCCGGCGGACCGAGCGGGCGTTGGCGGCCGTGCTGGTCGGGCGGACCGTCATCGCTATCGCGCACCGGCTCAACACCGCGCACGACGCCGACCGGGTCGCCGTGCTCGCCGACGGCCGGATCACCGAGATCGGCAGCCACGACGATCTCGTGGCTGCCGACGGCGCGTACGCCGCGCTGTGGCGCTCCTGGCACAGCCGGGTCGACGAGCAGCGGTGAGCGGTCCTACTTCACCGCGCCGGAGGTCAGGCCCGCCTGGATCTGGCGTTGGAACACGGCGTACACGATGATCATCGGAAGGATGGCGATGGTCAGCGCGGCGAACAAGCCGGACCAGTCGGCCTCGTAGCCGGCGTTGACCGAGATATCGGCGATGCCCTGGGTGAGCACCCACTTGTCCTTGGCGTTGGAGAGCAGCACCAACGGGAGTTGGTACTGCGCCCACTGTCCGATGATGTTGAAGATCGCCACACTGATCAGGCCCGGCTTCGCCATCGGCATCATCACCTGGAAGAACAGCCGGCTGTGTGAGCAGCCGTCGATCATCCCCGCCTCGGCCACCGACGACGGCAACGTCTTGAAGAACGCGGCCAGGAAGAACACAGTGAACGGCAACGAGTACGCGGTGTAGACCAGCACCACGCCGGTGTGGGTGTCCAGCAGACCCAGGTTCTTCACCACGAAGAAGAGCGGCACCAGCGCCAGGAAGACCGGAAACGCCAACCCGGAGACGAACAGGTAGTAGATCGCCCGGTTGCCCCAGAACCTGTAGCGGGCCAGCACGTACGCGGCCATCGAGCCGAGCAGCATGGTGAGGAACGTGCTGCACGACACCACGATCACGCTGTTCAGGAAGTACCGGCCGACGTTCGCCTTGGTCCACGCCCGGCTGAAGTTCTCCCAGCGCAGCTCGGCCGGGAGCGTCCACGGGCTGCTGAAGATCTCGCTGGTGTTCTTGAACGCGGCGAGGACGGTCCACAGGATCGGCACGATCACGATCACCGCCCACACGGCGAGCGCGACGTGCCCCAGGCCGGCGAAGAGCCGTACCTCCGAACGGGGATCCTTGCGGCCCGGCCCGGCGGGGGCGGACGGGTCACCGGTCTTCGGCGGTAGCGCCGCCGGTGGCGGCAGCGTCGACTGCGGATTCATCAGTACTCCACGCTTTCCCGCTTGGTGAGCCGCAGCGTCAGTGCCGCGAACGTGAGGGTGAGGAAGAACAGCGCCACGCCCATCGCCGAGGCGTAGCCGTACTTCGAGTAGACGAACGCGTTGCGGTAGATCTCCATCGCCAGCACTGTGGTGGCGCCGTCCGGGCCACCACCGTCCACCGAGAGCACCGCGACGATGGCGAAGCAGTCGAATGCCGCGATGCCCAGGTACACCCACGCGACCTGGAGCGTGTCCCACAGCAGCGGCAGGGTGACCCGGAAGAACAGGGTCACCTTCGTCGCCCCGTCCATCTCCGCGGCCTCGTAGATCTCACCGGGAATGGAGGCCATCCCGGCCGAGAAGAGCACCACGTAGAAGCCGACCGCCTGCCAGACCAGCACCGCGAGGATCGACCAGAGCGCCAGGTTCGGCTTGATCAGGAAAAGAATCGGCTCCAGGCCGAACTTCATCAGCACGCCGTTGATCAGCCCGGACTCGTTCGGCCGATAGACCATCTGGAACAGCACCGCGATGATCGCCACCGCGAGGACCTGGGGGAAGAAGAACACCACCCGGTAGAACTTCGCCCCCCAGACCCCCTGGCGTTGACCACCGCTGCTCCTGCCGCCCACGTTGAGCAGGAAGGAGAAGAACAGCGCGATGGCGATGGTGATCAGCGGCAGGGCAAGCAGCAGTACGCCGTGGTGCTGGACCGCCTTCCAGAAGGCTCCGTCGTCGAGCAACCTCCGGTAGTTGTCGAAGCCCACCCACTGCGGGGCGGACAGCCCCCGCCAGTTGGTCATCGAGATCTGGAACGCCTGCGCGTACGGCCAGATCACGAATGTCACGTACAGCGCGACCGGGGCGAACAGGAACCCGATCACGAATGGATACTTGCCGTGCCGCATGACCCTAGCTCCGATCGATCAGCGCTTGAACTTGATGACGGAGCTGTCCTTCTTGATGGCGTCGGCGCGCTTCTGGACCCGCTCCACGAACGCGTCCGCGTTGATCCGGCCGAACATCAGCTCGTTGGTGGCGGTCCGTGCCTCCGTGTCGAGCTCCTTGTACCAGTTGTCGAAGAGCATGTTGAAGACGTCCTTGCCGGCTGCCTTGAGCGCGGCCTGGGCGCTGGCCACACCCGGCGGGAACTGGAAGCCCTCGCTGCCGGCCGGCACGACCGTGGCCGCACCGACGGTCTCGGTGAAGCCCCGGGCGCCCGCCTTCGAGAGCATCTGGCGCATGTACTCCATACCACCACGCGGATTCTTGCTCTTGGACGAGACGAAGTATCCCTCGCCACCGGCCGCCCGGATAGCGGTCGCGGGCAGCTTGTCCGACGCGGTCAGGCTGGGCACCGGCATGAGCTGGTAGGTGAATCCCGCCGGCGTGTCCTTCTTCTGCTCGTTCTCCAGCCAGTCGCCGGAGGGGTAGAAGGCGACCTTGCCCTGGTTCTGCCGCAGCTGCACGTCGGTGTGCTTGAGCCCCTCGAAGCTCTTGTCCGAGTACTTCGCGCCGATCTCGGCCCACGCCTCCGCAGCCTGCTTGACAGCGTCCTGCTTCCAGGCGCCGTCCTCCAGGTTGTCGATGTTCTTCAGCACGTCCGGACCGCCGATCTTCGCGGCCTGGCTCAGGATCACGTTCCACTGGTAGTACGCCGCGTTCGCCCCGGCGTAGCCGTACGGCGTGATGCCCTTGGTCTTGATCTGCTCACAGAGCGCCTTGAACTGCTCGAAGTTCGTGGGTGCCGTCCAGCCGTTGTCCTTGAACAGCTTGCCGGAGTACCAGATGCCGTAGACCGTCGAGACGTAGTACAGGACGAACGGCTTGCGCTGCCCGTCCGCGGTGCTGAACATGCCCTGCTCGACCACGCCCGGGATGATGGTGTCGCGGACCTTCTTGCTCGGGTCGTCGACCGACGGCGCGTCCCAGAGCTCGGTGAGGTCCTGCAACTGGCCGTCGTTGACCAGCGCGCCGAAGTCGAGGAACTTCTCGCCCGAGTTGTTCACGAACTCCGGCGGGTTGCCGGACGCGAACCGCGGCTGGAGCACCGTGGAGACGGCCTGGGTGGCCTGGTGCTTGACCTCTGCCTTGGGGAACGCCGTCTTGTACAGCGGCTCGTGCACGTCGTGGCGTACTTCTCGCCGTAGCCACCGTTGAAGATGACCACCTCGATCGCGGCGTCTTCCTTGACACCAAGCGGGTTCTTCTCGCTCTTGGTGCCGCCGGCGACCTGCTCGTTCTCCTTGTCGCTGCCGCTGGTGGCGCAGGCGCCGAGCAGGCCGACGGCCGGAGTGGCGAGCATGCCCACGGCGGCGGCGCGACGCAGCACCGTGCGACGGTCGAGTGCGACCGGGTGTTCGGGGGTAATCGACATCGTCGTCTCTCCTTGGGGAATTCGGGTCATGCGGTACGACGGAGACGCCCGGCGTACCGCGACTCGAGGGCGATGTTGTGCTCGTCCCCGCCGGGGACGTTGGCGGAGAGGTAGATAGGGGGCACCTCTCCGGCCTGGTGGAACCGTCGTACGACCTCCGCGGTCAGCAACTGCGCCAGCAGCGCCGTGGTGACCGAGGAGACCGCACAGACCGCGCCGCCGCCCTCGAGCGGCAGCAGTGCATCGCCGTACGGCGCGCCGTTGTCCAGCACGACGTCGGCGAGGTCGGCGAGCCGGTGCCCGGACGGGTGCCGTGGCGCCACCCGCGCGGTGTGCTCGACCGAGGTGACCGCGATCAACGGATGACCGCGCTCGGTGACCAGCGCCGCCAGCTCGACCACCGAGCCGTTGATGCCGGATTGGGACGCCACCACGAACACGTCGCGCGGCTGCGGCGCCGCGAGCGCGTAGATCTGGTGGGCGATGGAGGGGTCGCGTTCCAGTTTGGGGTCGGCGAGCACGTCGCGCGGGGCGTCCCCGTGCATCACCAGGTCCCGCACCGAGAGCCGGTTGGTGGGGACCAGTCCGCCGGCCCGGGCGACCAGCTCGGCGGCGAAGGCCTCGGAGTGCCCGGCACCGAACGCCTGGAGCACGCCGCCGTCGCGCAGGCTGTCGGCGATCAGATCGGCGGCCCGGGTGATCCCCTCGGCCTCCGAGTCGAGCAGCCGGTCGAGCACCGGCCGGACGGCGTCCGCGTACCCCTGCGCGCTGATCATGAAACGGCTCCCTTCGCGGCCTTGTGCCCGTCGACGGCCTGCGCGGTACGCCGGAAGGCCGCGTGGGCGCGGTCGTGGGTGCGCTGGGCGACGGCGATGTAGAGCAGGTCGAGCACCACCAGCTGCGGGTGTCGGGCGGAGAGCGCGTCCGGCCGGAAGGTGGTCGCCTGGCTGGCCGTGAGCAGCACGATGTCGGCCAGCTCGGCCAACGGTGAGCGGGGGAACCCGGTGAGCGCGAGGGTGGTGGCACCCCGGCTGCCGGCCTCGGCGAGCATCTCGATCGTTTCCCGGGTCTGCCCGGTGTGCGAGATGCCGAGCGCCACGTCCCCCGTGCGCAGCAGCGCGGCGCTGGCCAGCCCCTCGTGCACGTCGTTCCACGCCCAGGCGGCCACCCCGATGCGGTGCAGGCTGAACTGCATCTCCTCGCCGACCAGCGCGCTGCCGCTGGCGCCGAAGATGTTCACCCGGTTGGCGCCGGCGATCGCCACCGCGGCCCGTTCCACCTCGACGAGGTCGAGCAGTGCGGCGGTGTCGTGCATGGCCCGGGTGTCGGCGGCCATGATCTGGTCGAGCACCCGAGCGAGCGGGTCGTTGGGCTGGATCTCCCGGCCGATGTCGACGGTCCAGCCGGCCGAGCGCGCCCGGCCGGTCTCGGCGGCGATGCCCAGTCGCAGGTCCGCGTACCCCTCGAAGCCCATCGCCCGGCAGAAGCGGGTGATGGTGGCCGGCGAGGTGCCGCTACGCTCGGCCAGCTCGACGATTGTCGAGCGGGCGGCGGCCTCCGGGTCGCTGAGCACGTGCTCGGCGACCCGGCGCAGGGCACCGGTCAGCTCGCCGAGGCCGTTGCGGACCCGGGCCAGCACTCCGTCGGAGGCTGATCCGAGGGCGCTGCGCCGGTCGATCACATCGGCGTCGACCACCGCGGTCCCCGCGGCGGTGTCCACCTCGTGATCAACCATGGGTCGCCTCACCTTTCCGAAAAGCTTGTTAACTGTTAGTGGTAAAAGTTCTTACTAACCGCCCCTCCGTGTCAAGACTGTGGGCGAAGTTTTCAAACTGTTACCTGGCGCACAGCCCTCCGGGCACCCCGGAACTTGCCCTACACGGTGCCGCCGACCAGCATGAACAGTCCCCACGACCGCGCCGCACAAGGAGAACCGTGCCGATGCCCGACACCCTCGTGGTCGGTCTCGATGTTGGAGGAACGTCCACCCGGGCGACCGTGCTGACCCTCGACGGACAACGCGTCGGCACCGGCCACGCCGGCGGCGGCAACCCCACCAGCCACGGCGCGGAACGGGCCGCCGCCGAGCTGCTGACCGCGCTCCGCGCGGCGCTCACCGACCTCGACCCGACCCGGGTGGCCGCCGGCACCATCGGGCTGGCCGGCGCCGGCC